>JANQKT010000037.1 GCA_028280965.1 Phycisphaeraceae bacterium | reverse complement strand
CCACCCCCGCCCCCGGAATAGCCCCCGCCATATCCCCACCCCGCATCGCCCCGTTACGGCCGGGGCACACGGATAATGTGTTCAAACCACTGGCCGGGGATCTGGTCCTCGCCCGGTTCATCCACGCCGCCACCTGGCTGTCCTTGATCTCCGTCGTTGTCGATCCCATCAACCAGCGCGGATGGGTCGTTGCCCGCCAGCCGCCCGCGGTTGCCGTGCAGCCGGTAGCGGATGCGCAGCAGGTACGGCCACATCGAGCGCTGCTGCCGCTCCGCGATGGGGGGCAGGCCGGTAGCGACCGGATCAAGCGCCCGGTAGTCATCCAGCCGGAAGATGAACGCGCGCGTGTCGTTGTCAATGCGGACAAAGGGCTGGGCCCGGCCCGGCCGGCTCGTGTCGATGTCCTGCCAGCCGGTGTTCCAGTTTGCCGGCCCCGGGTTCGTGTTAAACCCGTCATACCACCGGATGTCGCCGCCCAGGTCGCTGCCGTTGTTCGCGGTCGTGTCCAGGCGCCCGTTGCCGTTGAGGTCCGCGGCGAACTGGACGACGAAGTCGCTGCAGTTGGGCGCGAGGATGCCGTGGGTCTGCGCGACCGACCAGGACGCGAAGTTGGTGTCGGTCGGGCTGGTGTTGACCCGCAGCGGGAAGTTGCGCAGGTAGTACGCCGTGTTGAGGTACAGCCGGTTGCGCTCGGCCTCGTTGGGCAGGGCCGGGTTGGTGAGCTGGCTCACCAACGCGTTGGGGTCGGCCGGGTTGAAGTAAGACTGGATCGTCACGTCGGTGAGCCCGTTGTTGATGATCCGAGTCTCCCGGCTGTACGTGCTGTTAAACACCCGGCTCCCGGAGTACGCGTCGCGGGCGAAGATGTAGCTGTTTGGCTGACCGGCAACCGTGGGGTTGGCCCGTGGCGTCGGCCGGCTCTCTTCAAACGCGTCGGTCGGGTTAAACAGCAGGGCCTGCCGACCAAGGATCCAGTCCGAGCCGATCCGGTCGAAACCGGCATCAGCCCCACCGAGCTGGAAGTTCGCGGTGTTGCCGGGGATCGAGCCGTCGTTGTTCAGCCGCTGCGGGTGGCCGTACCAGACCTTCGCGTAGTCGTCCGACTTGCCGACCAGGTTCGAGCGGAACGAGTCGGCGTCCTGCGGCGTCATGCTGCGCAGGCCCCCGGCGTTGCGGATGAAGACCAGCTGGTCCGAGCGGATGAACGGCGTGGTGAACTCCGCAAGGTTGGTCGTGTTCTGCAGCGGGACGTTCAGGACCCGCCGCTGGATGATCACCAGGTAGCCACCACTGGCGCCCCGGCGGTCGTCGGGCCCGAGCATGGCGTCCGTGTCGCTCTGGATCTGTTCGCCGATGAGGCGCGTGCCCGCGACCGACTTGCTCTGCTGGACGCTGGTGGTCACCGCCGCCGAGGTCGTCTGGAACAGCTCGTTGATCAGGAACAGCATGATCCCGAGGATCGAGACCGCCACCATCAGTTCGACGAGGGTGAAGCCCTTGCGTTGTGTGTGTCGCTTGTGCATACCGGGTCTTATTCCGGGGGTATTCCCGGGGCGGGGTTGCTACGGGGTCAGGGACTGGTGGTTGATCTTGAGGGTGACGATGCGCTGGGTCGGGCTCGAGGACCCGCCATAAGGCGGGGCGTACCAGATCGTGTCCGGCTCGTCCGGCGACAGCAGGATCCGCCCGACGATGGTGATCTGGTTGCCGTTGACCTCGGCGACGGTGTAGTCCGTGCCGTTGCTGTCCATGATCCGGTCCCCGCCTTCGATCCGCAGCAGCGTATTGTTCGGGTTGTAGCCGCTGAGCGCGAACGTCGTGCCGTCCACGACCGAGCAGGCGATCGGGACGACCTTCGGGACGATCTCGTTATCGAAAGGGTTGGCGGCGTTGGGCAGCTGGCCGCCACGCGGGTAGCCCGCGCGCGAGTCCGGCTCGAGGATAAACAGGTGCAGCACGAAGTCAGGGTTGTTCGGCGAGCCGTTGAGGTCGCGCACGAACGGGACCCAGAACAGGTCGCAGTCGTCGATGGCATCAACCGGGTTCGCGGCGTTGAGATCGACCGACGACGAGGGGTAGCTGCGGTCGCCGATCGTCAGCTTCGTGAACAGCAGCGCCGGGCTGATCGCGTTCAGCGGCACCGCGTCGGTCCGCCTGCTCCGGTCGTTGCGGTGGTAATCATCAAGATCACCGTCGATGCTCGCCGAGCGGTTGGCCGGGACCGCGTAGGTCAGCCCCTTGGCGTCAACGATCGCCGCCGCGCTCTGCGCCGCGTGCTCGCCGACGACCTCCGACGCCGTCTCGCGCTGCAACAGCGCCGCGACCGGGAACAGCGAGGCGATCGCGATCATCCCGATCGCGAAGATCCCGAACGCGATCAGGATCTCGACCAGCGTAAAACCGCCGGCATGCCCACGGCGGCGTCGTGAGCCCGTCGAACGGCGATGCCGTGGGGTCACAAGCGCGTCTTGTCTCGGTGTCTGCTTCATCATCGTCTGCCTACTCCTGCTCATCGCGCAGCGCGATCCCAGTGTGCGGGCTGAAGAACACCGTCCGGCCGTTCTCCTCCAGCCAGTCATAGGCTGCGTCGCCGAACCCCACGCTGCCGCCGCCGTCGAAGCTGAACCCGGCGTTCGCGAAGTCGTCCTGGTCATAGATGATCACGCCCGGCACGCACTCGATCGCCTCGAACGGCAGGGCCCGGATCGGGCGGTCCTGGCTGATCACATCCTCGTTCCGTGCCCCCGACCCGCCATCCCACTGCGAGGGGTCGTAGCCGCTGCGCTGGTTGGGGCTGGTGTCGAACCGCCCGTCGGTCCGATCGCCGCCGGATGGCACGAAGCCGTCGTAGTAGATCCGGCCGGTCGTGTCGCCGAGGTAGAGCTGGCCGTCTTCGTTAAACGCGATCGCAAACGGCGGGGCGATGAACTCGACGTTGTTGCCGGTGCCGGTCCGCAGGATGCCCGCCACGCCGACGCCGCTGGGGATGACGATGTAGTCCACCCCGCTGCGGTCGCGGTAGCCGTTGGGCGAGGTCGCGGTCGCGTTGTGTTCCAGGTAGTCGTTCGATCCCTGTTCGCGTGCGTTGCGGAAGTTGGTCACGATGCGGACCTCGCCGTTGGGGGTGTACAGCGCCGCGCAGCCGCTGTACCGCTCGCTCTGGATGAGGTTGGTGTTGTCGTCTTCCCAGGCGCTGGGCGCGACCCACTGCCGGGCGACGTCCACGGACATGCCGATCGTGTTCAGCCCCGCCTCGATCCGGCTGCCGCTCTGCAGCGCGGAGATCACCGGGAAGCTGATCCCGATGAGCAGCGCCATGATCGAGATCACGATCAGCAGCTCGACCAGCGTGAAGCCGCGGGCAGTTCCGGGGGCGGGGGGCGGGGTTGTCGGGCGGGTGTGTCGCATCGGGCGTCTGCTGAGCAAGGGTTGTTCCGGGGCGGTTCCGTGTGCCGGGCGGCGCTCCGGGGGCGGGGCTACTTCACGAACGAATTGATGTCGTCTTCGGTGCCGAACTCCCGGTCCGGCCCGGCGGAGACGAAGAACGGCGACTGGCTGTCGGGCAGGTCCGCGTTCGATACCGAGACCGACCGGCCCCGGGTGTCTCTCAGCTGGCCGTCGTCGGGATTCTCGTTCTGGTTGTCGGTCTGCCCGTTGTTCCAGCTGCGGTACACGATCGGCGTGCCCCAGACGTCGTAGAGCTCCTCTACCCCGTCGTTGTCACGGTCCTGGTACGCCGAACGCTCATTGGCCTCGCCGGAAATCGCCGCGGCGAGCATCTGGGCCTCGACATCCTTGATCTGCCGGCAGGCATAGACGAACCGCTCGGAAGAGTTCAGGCCCGCGGGGTAGCGGACCGGGTTATTCCCGCCGTGGTTGACATTGCCCTGCTGGCGTTTGGCCTTGAACTCCTCGTTGGCCCCGATCAGCCCCTGCATCATCGTCTCGACCTGTTTGATCTTGGTCGCCCTGATGAATTGGGATGTGCCGACAAAGCCGATGCCCACCAGGAGGATGATGACCGAGATCGCCACAAGGATCTCGATCAGTGAGAAGCCCCCGGAAGCACGGCGATATCGCGGATTAAAGCCGAAAATCGAATGGACATTTTGTTTTTGGTCCATTTCGCTTCCGCTGCCATTCCGATTGAAAATCGCTGTCTGCATAGGTCAAAGGGGGGCTTGAGCCCGGACGGGCCATGCGGGATGAAGGCGCGGCGGGGCCACGCACGACGAAAGGGCCGGGGCAGGCCGGGCCCGATCTATAGTTGATCCTAACGGAACATCGCCCGGATTGCCACCCCTAAATTAAAAAAACTTATCTTAATCCATCGAACCTCCCCAGCGCCGCGGGATCGCCCCCGCCCGATCCGTTACGCTAGGCCCATGACCCAGCCGCCACCTACAAGCACGCCCGACAAGCCGCTGGTCGCCGTCATCATGGGCTCGGCGTCCGACTGGCCGACCATGAAGCACGCCAGCGCCTTGCTTAAGCAGTTCGGCGTCGCGCACCGCAGTCGGGTCGTGTCCGCCCACCGCACGCCGGATCTCATGAACACGTTTGCCAAGGACGCCGAGGACGCGGGCCTGGAGGTCGTCATCGCCGGGGCCGGCGGGGCGGCGCACCTGCCGGGCATGGTCGCGGCCCAGACCACGCTGCCGGTGCTCGGCGTGCCGGTCCAGTCCCGGGCGTTGTCCGGCCAGGACTCACTGCTCTCGATCGTCCAGATGCCCGCCGGCGTCCCGGTCGGCACGCTCGCGATCGGCGAGAGCGGGGCGAAGAACGCGGCGCTGCTGGCGATCGCGATCCTCGCCAACAACGGCCGGCCCGAGCTCCGCGAGCAGCTGCAAGCCTACCGCCAGCAGCAGGCCGACGAAGCGCTCAACAAGCCGCTGGACTGACTCCCAAAAACTACGCTCAAGTGTTGACCGATCCGCGCGTCGCCGTGCGTAATCGCTCACCCACCGCGCCTGACGCCTGGCGTTTTTTCTCCGCGCGCACACCCGGCGCACAACATGGCACCGACGCCGGCCCCGAACCCGCGAAGGCCCGGACGCCCGGTTAACCCTCCGCCCGTTTCTCTCGCGTACGCGAGTAGGGCCGTCCAGGCCGTGCCGAAACGAACCCCCTCTGCCGAGTTCCCGAATCCCTCAGATAAGCCTTGACACCGGTCCGGTTCCGGATAGTTTCAGCCTACCTCTCTCGGCCATCTCTCAACGGGGCCTCCCATGCCATACCGCACCCGCCCGCTCCTCCGCCGACTCTTCACGCGTACGCCTGCCCCCTCAGCAGGTCCTTCAAAGCCACGACCGACCGGGTTCGAGCCGTTGGAGCCGCGGATTCTATTCAGCGCAGACTTGATTAGCAATGGAGGCTTTGAATCCGGCAGCTCGGAGTGGAACCTTAACGGAGACTTCTGGGCCGGGACTGCGGCTCACCCTAGGTCCGGATCCCAATATGCTGCGGGTGGTGTTGATAGTGCAGGTTCCTGGAAGAACGATGCCTTCGGCTCGATGAGTCAGACAGTTTCAGTTCCCGCAAATGTTTCTAACGCAACCCTCGCTTGGTACCTTGACGTCACAACCGAAGAGACGATCAACACAATTTTCGACACGCTTGACGTCATTGTTACGACTGATGGCTTTACGCGTTCAACCGAGATATCGAATCTTGATGCTGTCGGCACGCCTGGACAATACCACCGTCGCGAAATCCATCTGGGAAACGACCTTGACGATATACGTGGCAAGGATGTGATAATCACTTTTGTAGGTGAAAGCGATGCGAGCAATCGCACCGTCTTCCGCATCGACGATGTGAGTTTTAACGTCGAATCCGCCGGTGGTGACCTGCCCGATCTGTACGTCGATGAGATCACGGTCGCTGGCAATAGCACTCCGGCGGGCGCGATCCCCGTTGGAGAAGAACAGGTCATCAAGGCATACCTATCGAACGCTGGCCCCGTCGGCGCTTCAGGGGTCGATATCGGCTATTACCTCACGACCTCGCCGAGTCCCGGCCAGCTTACCATCGCCAACATGATCGGCGACGACACGGCCGCCCTCAGCCCCTTCGAAGAACGTGACGACGAGACTCTCCGCTACACATTCGATTCCAGCGACGTCGGCCAGCGTTGGCTCGCGGTTCGCGTGGACGACGCACTCGCCGGCGGTGGCGATGTGGCGGAGAGCAACGAAAACAACAACGTCCTATGGTGGGGGCCGTTCACTATCGGCGACGTGATGCCCGCACCGTCTCTGACCTTCCCATTGGATGGTACCTCGTCGGTTCCCGTCATGCCCACGTTCCAGTGGTCCGAAGTCACCGGGGCCAACGGCTATTGGCTCACCGTGGCTGACGATCCCGCTGATCTGCCGGCGGACCCGAGCGATGACACCGCTCCGAACGCGGTCATCAGCGGATCGACAACCGGCACGTCCCACACGGCCGGCGACATATTCGATCGCCAGGGCAGATCAGTGGCATTGGTTCCGGGCACCACCTACTACTGGCAAGTACAGGCGTTCGAGGCAAGCGGCAATGGTGATGCTGTTCGACAAAGCGATTTCTCCTCTCGGCGATCATTCACGGTCGCAACCGTAACCACCGCTCCAGCCACGCCAACACCGCAAAGCCCTGGTTTAACCACCACACTCGGCCAGTTCATCCCCAACGCAACCCCCACCCTCACCTGGGACGCGGTCAGCAACGCGGACGAGTACGGTGTCTACATCAGCGAGCGGCAAGCGAACGGATCCTACCAACTCGTCTTCGACTCCACGACCGATGGATACACGATCAACGGCGATACGACCAGCTTCCAACTCCCCGCCGGCATCATCCAGGACGGCAACGCATACCGCTGGAACCTCAACGCATGGAACAGCGTTGGCGTATCGGGGTACTCCAACCGTTTGTATTTTCGATACTCGTCGCTAGGCGTCCTTGATGCACCCGACGCGCCCACCAACATTACTGCTGTCGCGACCGGGACCGGTGAAATCACTGTCAGCTGGGACGACGTTATCAGCGCCGGCGAATACCGCATCGAGCGCTCGATCGCCGGCACCGATCAGTTCACGTTGGTCGGCTCCAGCACGGCAGGCGACCCGCAGTACGTCGATACCGAGCACTCACAGGCGGTGCCCTCAACCAGCTACATCTACCGCGTCACCAGCATCGCCAACGGTCTCACATCGGAATCGGTATTGAGCGCCAGCGTGTCGCTTACCGAGGGGTATGCCGAATCGCCGGCACCTGAATCTAATGAGCCCAACCTCGCCCCGTACTCCCTGGGCGGCTTGCTCGAAGTATTCCAGTGGGACTGGTCCGCCGCACAGGCCGCCAAGAATATCGCTCCCGGCACGCTCAACGGTTTCACCTACGAGGCCGGTCTGTGGAATCGTGTTGCAGATTTTAGCGACACCACAGAAATCAGCTTCACCGACTCTTCAGGGGCCCCACGCGACACGATCATCCTCACCCACGGCTGGAACGACGAGTTCAACTACCAAGCCGATGGGTTCAATGAAGAATACATCAACATCTTTGCCGCTGACCTGACGATGTCGAACGGTAGTTTCCCAGAAGACGACCGAGACCTGCCGCTAATCCTCGCGGTCGATTGGGAACTGGAAGGCAGCATCTGGGATTCAAACCCAAATGATCGAGACCTTTTGGGTGATTTCCTAAACGGCGGACCGGTTGCGGCGGAACTCGATGCGAGTATGTCGGCATGGAATGGGATCAGTCTGGGTGGAAGCTTGGCAGGATTACTTAGTACAACCGCGATCGACCCTGGCGAGCTTGCATTGATTGGTCACAGTAATGGTGCGGGTTTTATGGCCGGCGTAGCGACCGGGCTCTACGACTTGCGCGGTAAGAGGACTGATCTTCTCGTATCATTGGATGCACCATGGCTCACTCCTTCCTATTGGGTAACCGCGGCTGCAAACTCTTATGTCGATGATCTATTGAATTATTACATCACGCCGATCCAGTTCGATATCGCAGAAGCGACTGATCTGTTGTGGAATCCTCCCTCACCTCTTTCCATAGATATCAACTTTGGCATGGGTGCACCGATGCTGGGAAGCGGTATCACGAACTTCGAGTTAAACGCTTCGCACTCGGCGACACGACTTGACGGCAGTGAATGCGGTATTCTGGACTTATGTAATAGTGCACATAGCAAGGCACCACTTCGCTTCGCGCAGACAGCCGGCAACCACAATAGTGGGGGCTTCGATGCAGAGAATAACTGGGGATTCGTGCAAACAGCGTTTAGTGGTAAAACGAATCCTCTAGATGAGGAAGGGTTCATTTTCTGGGAGTTTGATCGCGGCAATCTGACTCCCGTTGTACCTGATTACTTCACTATGGCTGAGAGCGCCATTGAACAGATCGCGGACTGGGCCGAGGGTATCGCGGATGGCGTGAGTCGCACGGTGACGAGTTTATGGGACCCGGCGGTGACTGGGGTTGGTAACGCTGCTGATGCTGTGTTTGGTATAGGTACGTCAGTCTGGCAGTCGGTTGCGGGCGAGGGGACATGGTTGCATAACAAGTTGAACAGCCCGGCGTGGGGGTCTATCAACGTCACGGTTCCGGCGGACGCGGATCTGCTTTCGTTCGAACTCAGCGTGATCGACTCGGGCAATGAGGACGTGCTGCTCGTTGGCTTCGGTGACCAACTCCTCGGCCAAATCGATCTGCGTGCCCACAAACTCCGAGAGACCATTACTCTTGAGTTCGGCATCACAGAATTCGCGGGTACGGTCGGTACATTGCACTTCTACAGCCCATCGGGCGAATCGAGTACTGCCGAGTACATCATCGGCAATGCGGAGTTTGTCCAACTTAATGCAACAGCCGATGACCCGCTATTTGCCGACCTCGACGGCGATGGTGGCGTGGACGACGCGGACTACGGGTTGTTGTTCGCGGCGTTTACCGGGCCGGGCAATGGCCCGCCGGCTCGGGCGGACGCGGACCTGGATGGCGATGGCGATGTGGACGACGCGGACTTCGGCCTGGCGTTCGCGGCGTTCACCGGGCCGGGGGGCGTGGCGGGGGTTGCGGGCGGCGGGGCGACGCCGGCGGCGTTGGCTCAGCAGGCCGCGGCGTGGTCGGTGTACGACGCCGAGCGGGCGCGGGGGCGCTTAGCGGGTTTGCCGGCGTTCAGCCTTTTTGAGCTCAACGACCCCAACAACGATGAAGGCGGGGCCAACGGGTTTGACGGCTTGAGCGACCGGGTGCTCGGCGTCGGCGGGCGTGTTCAAGGGGATGTCCCCCTTTAATCCGCGACGCCTGAACGCATTGCGGTCCATCAGGCGGGGGTCCGCCGCAGGCTGCCATCGGCTTTCCCTGCACCTACAGAAAAAAGCTTGACCCACCCCGGCCGGGCGGGGACGATGCGGTTGCGATCCCAGACCCATCAAGCCACCGAGGAGATCAGCATGATGCGCATCACGCCCCGCTCCGGATTCAAGCAGGCGGTGCTGTCCGCGGCGCTCGGCGTCGCCGGGCCGGCGTCGGCGCAGGTGCTGAACCTGCACGAGTATTTCCCCGGGCTCAAGCAGGGCAACGCCTGGCAGTACACCGCCGATGTGCGCCTCGCGCCGGGCGACCCGTTCACCACGTTCAGCGCGACGCTGGCCACCGGCCCGCCGATCACGGTCCACGGCGTGCAGGCGACGCCGCTGGAGTTCACCAGCACCTTCCCCGGCGATGTCGGCTCCAGCCGGACCTACAGCCTCGACCCCGGCGGGCTGCACCAGCACCGCGAGGACTTTGACCTGACCTCCGCGGACTTCGAGACCTACCCCGCGCCCGCCGACCTCGCGCCCGCGCAGATCACCGTCGGGCAGGCCTACCCGTTCAGCTTCACCTACAACGGCCAGTCGCCCGCGGACAACGACACGTGGTCGGGCTCGACCAACGGCTCGGTCCAGGTCATCGGCTTCGAGAACATCAGTGTCCCCTCGGGCAGCTTCAACGCCCTGCGGGTGGACTTCGACACGTCCTGGTCGGAGACCGGCGTGATCGGCGGGATCGGCTACGCGGGCAACGGCGTGGTCGAGGAGACCTGGTGGCTGGTGGACGGCCTGGGCATCGTCCGGCAGGACGCCTTAAAAACCAACAGCTACGGCGCGGACGACAGCTACGTCGAGTTTTCTCTCGAGCTGACTTCCGCGGTCGTGTTTGACCCCGAAGACCTCGACGGCGACGGGGATGTCGATGACGCCGATTTCGGCCTGTTTTTTGCGGCCTTCTCCGGCCCGGGCGTGGCGACTGCCAGTCCCGCCGCGGACCTGGACAACGACGGCGATACCGACGACGCCGACTTCGGCCTGGCGTTCGCCGCCTTCACCGGCCCCGGCGGCCCGGCCGGCGTCCCCGAGCCCGCGGGTATGGCGGTGCTGGGTGTGGCAGGCTTTGCGCTGCTGTCCCGGCGCCGGGGACACGCTGTCTGACGGCTACACGGTGGCGTGGCCTCTTCAGATCATTTGGGAGCCCGACACCGCGGCGAGGGGCGGCATACGGGTTTTTGGCTGGCTGTAAGAATCGGCGACCACAGGCGAGTACATGGGTATTGGTCATGCGTTCCCGCGTTTTTCTATTAATGTTGATTCGTTTGGGATAAGCCCATGCGCCGCCGCTGTGGATTCACCCTGATTGAGCTGCTCGTGGTGATCTCGATCATCGCCCTGCTGATCGCGATCCTGCTGCCCGCGCTCGGCGCGGCGCGGCAATCGGCGCGTGCGCTGCAAAACGCGACCCAGCTCCGCGGCATGCATCAGGGCTTTTTTGCCTATGCACAGTCCAACAAGGATTTTTACCCCGGCGTCGAGAGGCTGGACCTGAGGTCCCAGAACAACGCGTTCAGCGACGCGCGGGACATCGATACGATCTCCGGTAATCGGCGGGACGTGGGCAAGAGCACGACCGCGCGGATCGCGATCGCCCTCGAAGACGAGCTATTCACCCGCGATTACGCGCACAGCCCGGCGGAAACCAACCCCGACGTCCGGCTCTGGGACGAGAACGAGACCTACCAGCCGCTGGGCAGCGGCGTGGACCACATCACGTCCTATGCGATGAGTCAGCTTGTCGGGCAGGGCGTCGCCAACGGTCGGGTCAGGGAGTGGCGCGCCAACGGCAACGCGCAGGCGGTGATCCTTGGCGACCGGATGACCGGCGGCGTCTTCAACCGCGTCGATACCTATGAGAGCCTGTGGACCGGCAACGGCAAGGCCTGGAACGGGTCGCTGATCTACAACGACGGCCACACGATCATCTCGCCCGAAGCCGAACTCGAGGGCACGGTCTACGCCGGGCACCGCAACCAGCGTCCGGACAACATCTACCTCGGCCTCAACGACGTCAACAACGGGGCCGGCGGTGGCACGCAGGACACCAACTGCGACATCGTCCCCGGCAACGGCACGGCCAACGCGCTCATGAAGTAAGGCGGTTTTTTTACTTCCGCCGCTTCTCGCGCAGCGGCCAGTACTTGTTCTCCGTGCGCGAGCTGTCCATGATCCGCGTCAGCTCGCGGACGACGTCAGGGTGCTTGTCGGCCAGGTCGTTCGTCTCGTTCGGGTCGGCGTCGAGGTCGAACAGCTTCACCGGCTCTTGGGTCCCGAACCGCAGCGCCTTCCACCTGCCCTTGCGGACCGACTGCTGGAACGGGTCGTGGAACTCGAAGTAGAAGTGCTCGTGCGGGGCCTGCTTCTTGCCCAGCAGCGTCGGCAGGATGCTCATGCCGTCCACGCCCTCGAGCTCGTCGGAGATGCCCGCGGCATCGACCGCGGTGGGCAGGAAGTCCGGGTGCCACCAGATGAAGTCGCTGACGCTGCCGGGCTTGATCTGGCCCGGCCATTGAACAACCATCGGCACGCGGACCCCGCCCTCGTGCAGCGAGCGCTTCATGCCCTTCTGGCCCATCGAGCCGTTGAAGTTCTTCAGCGAGACACGCTCGGGGCCGTGGTCGGCGGTGAAGAAGATGATCGTGTTCTCGTTCAGGCCCAGCTCTTCGATCAGGTCTATCACCTCGCCGATCTGCGTGTCCATGTGCGTGACCATCGCGGCGTAGGTCTTCGCCTGCTCGCCCCAGTTCTTGTCGGCGTAGACGCCCAGCGAAGGCACCTCGTACTTGCCGTGCGGCAGCGTCGTCGCGAGGTAGCAGAGGAAGGGCTTGTCCTTGTTGTCGCGGATGAACTTCAGCGACTCGTTATGGATCAGGTCGGCGGAGTAGGTGTTGCGCTGGCCGTTCGCGTTGCCGGGGATCGGTTCGTTGACGTTGCCGCCCTTGGGTGTCGAGCGCACGAGGTAGTCGGTGTAGTAGCTGTGGGCGTGGACCTGGTCGATGTAGCCGTACCACAGGTCGAAGCCCTGCTTGTCCGGGCTGCCGGTCGTGCCGGGGTTGCCCAGGCCCCACTTGCCGAACCCGCCGGTCGCGTAGCCGCTGTTTTTCAGGATCTCGGCGACGGTGACGGTCTGGTCGGGCATCGGCACCAGCCCGCGGGTCAGCTCGTCGCGGTAGGCCTTGGCCTGGTTCTCGCGCCGGTCGAGGTGGCCGGAGTGGCGCCCGGTCATGAGCGCATCACGCGCCGGGGCGCACACCGCCGAGCCCGCGTAGCAGTAGGTGAATCGCATGCCGTTGCGCGCGATGCGGTCGATGTTGGGCGTGCGGATCTTGTCCCCGCCGTAGCACCCCAGCTCGCCGTAGCCCAGGTCGTCGGCCATGATGAAGATGATGTTCGGCGGGCGCTGGTGGTCGTCGGCGCGGGCCTGGCCCGGCAGGGCGAGCAGGCAGGTCAGCAGGGCGAGCATCAGTCGGGCGGGGGACAGTCGTTGCATGGATGGGGCCTCTTGGGGGTTGTACATAGATCTATTCGCCCAGCCGGTGCGGATCTTTCGGGCTGATTGAGGAGGACAGGCATTCCTGCCTGTCAACAGGCTGAAGGCCTGATCCGAATCGTTTTCGGCTGCGGCAAACGACAGGCAGGAATGGCTGTCCCCCTCAGGACGATCAAAACCGGAGTCGCCCTATCGGTACCGCCTGCCCGCGGGCTGATCCGGCTCGCGCTGCGGCAGCATCTCGGTCCGCGCGGTGCGCAGCAGCTCGGCCATCTCCTTTGCGATCTCGGGGTGCTGGTCGGCGATGTTGTTCTGCTCGCCGATGTCGGTCTCGAGGTTGTAGAGCATCATCGGCTGGTCGCTGCGCATCCGCACCGCCTTCCACTTGCCCTTGCGCACGCCTTGCATCAGGCCGTTGGGCACAAGCTGCTCTTTCCGCCAGTCGTAGCGGGCCCACTCGAAGTAGAGGTACTCGTGCTTCTCTTGTTCGCCGGTGGCCAGCAGCGTCGGCACGATCGACAGGCCATCGATGTCCTTGGGCACCGCGGCCTGGGCCTTGGCACCGGCGAGTTGGGCGAGGGTGGGCATGACGTCCGGCGAGTAGGTCGGCAGGTTGCTGACCGTCCCGGGCCTGATCTTGTTCGGCCAGTACACGATCATCGGCGTGCGCAGCCCGCCCTCGTGCATGTCGCGCTTGCGGCCGCGCAGCTTGCCCGAGCTGTTGAGCGTGCCCTCGAAGCGCTCGGACGCGCCGTTGTCCGAGACGAAGAAGACAATCGTGTTGTCCGCGACGCCCAGCTCCTCCAGCAGCGCGACCGTCTCGCCGACGTGCCGGTCCACCTGCGTGCAGAAAGCGGCGTGGATCTTCGCGGCGATCGGCCAGGGCTTGTCTTCGTACAGCTTCCACGCCGGGTCGTCGTCGGGGATCTTGTACTCGGCGTGCGGCGGGGTCCAGGGCGCGTAGCAGAAGAACGGCTCGCCGGCCTCCGCCGACTCGCGGATGAACTCTTTCATCTCATTAAAGATCAGGTCCTGGGTGTACTGGCGGACCTGCCCGGTCTCGGGGTCGATGCGCGGGAACGCGCCGTGCCGGTTGTGCGGGTGCTTGTCGTAGAAGCCCTTGTTGCCCGGCAGCTCGACCTTTTTGCTGTTCCGCACCAGGTAGTCGGGCACGAAGTAGTGGGCGTGGATCTGGTGGTAGTAGCCGTAGAAATCATCGAAGCCCTGCTTCTCGGGCACGCCGGTCGTGCCGATGTCGCCCAGACCCCACTTGCCGTACCCGCCGGTGCGGTAGCCTTCTTTTTTCAGCACCTCGGCGATGGTGACATCTTCGTCGCGGATCGGGCACCCGCCGGTGTTTAGCCGCATGTAGGTGTTGCCCATGTGGTAGCCGGTCATGAGCGTCGAACGCGTCGGGGCGCAGACGGTGCAGCCGGCGTACGCGTCGGTGAACCTCATGCCCTTCTTCGCCAGCTTGTCGAGGTGCGGCGTCTGGACCGTCGTGCCGCCGTAGCTGCCCAGGTCCGCGTAGCCCATGTCGTCGGCGATGATGTAGATGATGTTCGGCTTGGCCGGTGCGTCCTGGGCGGAGGCACAAGCCGAAAAAGGCAGCAGGAGCAGGGCGAACAGGGCCAGGCGGTTCAACATCTCAGGCGATCTCCGGTTGGGGTTTCACTTCTTGGGTTTGGGCAGGGCGTGGTTGTGCTCTGCCCAGTCATACCAGGCGGCGCGCATCGACTCGGTGAGCCGCGGCCGCTGGCCGGCGAGGTCGTTTCGTTCGTTGCGGTCCCGGCCGAGGTCGTACAGCTCCCACGCGTCTGGCTTACGGGTGTCGAGCGTAACGAGCTTCCACCGGCCCAGGCGGACGGCGGCGTGGTGCTCGTGCTCCCAGAACAGCGCGCTGCGCGGCTCGGGCCAGGCACGGGCGTCGAACGTGGGCACCAGGCTCTGGCCCTGGGGGCGCAGCGTCCGCCCGCCGTCGCGCGTCAGCGGGAATTCGGCGCCCGCCAGCTCGAGGCAGGTCGGCATCAGGTCGATGACGTGGCCGAGCGCCGGCGTGAGCTGCCCGCGCGACTGTTCGGGCAGCCCGGCGGGCCAGTGCACGATCAGCGGCGTGAGGATCCCGCCCTCGTGGTTGTACCGCTTGAACATCCGGTAGGGCGTGTTGGTCGCTTCAGCCCAGGCCAGCCCGATGCTGCTGGACCGCCTGCCCGACGTGCGCCACTGCTCGAAGTTCGCCTTGCGGTTCTGCTCGAACCGGTAGCCGAACATCCCGCCCTCCGCGTTGCCGCCGTTGTCCGAGAGGAAGAAGATGACCGTGTTGTCCAGCTCGCCCTCGTCCTCCAGCTCCCGGACCAGCCGGCCGATGCCCTGATCCACCCGCTCGATCATCGCCGCGTAGATCGCCATGCGGAAGTCGAGGTCGGCCCGGTCCTGCTCGCTGAGCTTGTCCCAGTCGGCGGCATCGCTCGGCGGCAATCCGGTGTCCTCCGGGACGATGCCGAGCTTCTTCATCCTGGCGAGGCGCGTTTCGCGCAGCCGCTCCCAGCCGCCCAGGTACTTGCCCACGAACCGGTCGACGTTTTCGCGCGGCGCTTCGAGCGGCCAGTGCGGCGCGTTGTGCGCGACGTAGAGCAGGAACGGCCTGTCCGGGTCGCGCTCATCGAGCATCCGGACCGCCTCGTCCGTGAAGGCGTCGGTCGTGTACCACTCGTCTTCGCCTTCTTCCACCGGCACGGGCCCGGCGGTCGGCTCGATCACGCGCTCCGCGTCGCGGTAGACGGGCGCTTCCTGGAGGACGCGGAAGTACGAATCGACATGGATATGGATGCCGAAGAACCTGTCGAAGCCGCGGTCGGTCGGCCACTGCCCCTCCGCGTGCCCGACGTGCCACTTGCCGGACATCAGTGTCTGATAGCCGGCGGGCTTCAGGGCCTCGGCGAGGGTGACGGCCTGCCGGGTCAGGTAGCCGTGGTAGCCGGGCCCCTTGTCCCCGCCGTAGACCATGTGCCCGACGCCGGCGCGGTGAGGGTACAGGCCGGTGAGCAGCGACGCACGCGTCGGGCAGCACCGCCCGGTGTTGTAGAACTGGGTGTAACGCAGCCCGTTTTTGGCCAGCGCGTCGAGGTGGGGCGTGGGGATCTCCCCGCCGTAGCAGCCGATGTCGGCAAAGCCCATGTCGTCGGCGAGGATGATGAGGATATTCGGCCGCTGTGCCGCGGCGCAGGGCAGCGTGAGCAGCAGCAGGGCGATCGTCAGCAGGCGTTGGTGGAGTCCGGGCATCGTGCGAGTCTGGGCCCTGTGAAGCGGCCGGGTCAGTCTCCCGACCTTCTATTTGTTTTTTTCTTCCACATATCACGCGCGGGCATCGGATAAACCCGAGATTGTTCGGCCCAGCGTTCCCACGCCCCGGCCAGGCGCTTGGTGGTCTCGGGGTGCTCGGCGGACAGGTCCCTCGATTCGGTCCGGTCCGCGGCCAGGTCGTACAGCTCCCACGGCCCGTTGATGCCCTTGGCGACCAGCTTCCAATCGGCGTCGCGCACGGCGCGGTTGCCCTCGTGCTCCCAAAACAGCGGCCGGGCGCGCTCCAGCGGCTCGCCGCTTAGCACCGGCAGCAGCGAGACGCCCTGCATCGGCGTGACGGCCCGCCCCTTGTACTGCTCGGGGTAAGCCGCGTCGGCGATCTCGACACACGTCGCCATGATGTCGATGACGTGGCCGACCTCGTCGGTCCATTTGCCGTTCAGGGACTTGTCGATGCCTTCGGGCCAGTGCGCGATCAGCGGCGTGGCGATGCCGCCCTCGTGGACGTAGCGCTTAGATTCGCGGAAGGGCGTGTTCTGCGCCCAGGCCCAGCTCTTGCCGCACCACACCTTCGAGCCGGGCCCGCCCAGCCACGCGCCGCCCTGCAGCCGGCCCATCGGGCCCGACTCCGCGTTGCCGCCGTTGTCGGACATGAACAGGATCAGCGTGTTGTCCAGCTCGCCGTGCTCGCGCAGCGCGCCGACCAGCGTGCCGATCGATCTGTCCATCTCCTCGACCACCGCGGCATAGATCGCCATGATGTGGTCCATCCGGTCGCGCTCGGCGTTGGTGAGATGCTTCCAGGCCTTGACGCCGTTGGGCCGCGGTGCGGCCGGCCAGTTTTCGTCGATCATCCCCATCGCGAGCTGTTTCTGGTGGCGCTCGTCCTGCAGCCTGCCCCAGCCCGCCTTGTACCGCCCGCGGTACTTGTCGATCGTTGCCTGCGGCGCCTGCAGCGGGAAGTGCGGGGCGATGTGCGCGAGGTAGAGGAAGAACGGTTTGTCCGCCACGCGCGCTTCGTCGATGAACTGCACGGCGTAGTCGGCGAAGGCGTGCGTGGAGTAGAAGCCCTCGGGCAGGTCGTTGTCCTTTTCCGCGTAGAGCGTGTCGTCGAGGTAGAACTTCTTGCCGCCGATGGTCGAGATGTCGTAGAAGACCCCGCCGAATGTCGAGCCGAAGAACCGGTCGAACCCGCGCGACGCCGGGCGCTGGCCGTCCTTCTCGCCGACGTGCCACTTGCCGGCCATCGCGGTGAAGTAGCCCGCGGGCCCGAGCACCTCCGCGAGGGTGACGCACTGTTGGTTGAGCGCGCCGCGGTAGCCCGGCACGCCGTCATCAGCGGACATGTGCCCGACGCCCGCCTGGTGCGCGTACAGCCCGGTCAACAGTGCCGCGCGCGTCGGGCAGCAGCGCCCGGTGTTGTAGAACTGGCTGAACCGCAGGCCGCCCTCGGCGAGCGCGTCGAGGTTCGGCGTGTCGATCTCCCCGCCATAACAGCCGAGGTCGGAGAAACCCATGTCGTCCACGAGGATGACGACGATGTTCGGCCGGTCGTCGGCCGCGACGGGCAGGGCCAGCAGCAGGGCGAAGAAGACTCGGTACAGCATGCTTGTTCCCTTCTTGTGTGATTCCCCATGCGGGCCGATGCCCCGCACCCCGCCCGGCCACGGGCGGCCGGCTACTCCGCGCGCTGTGCCCGCTCGCGCATCTTCTTCGGCCCTTCCCAGGCCATCACGCCGACGCGATCGGCCCAGTTGTCCCACAACCCGATCAACTCGGCCGCGCGCTGCGGCTGCGCGTCGACCAGGTTGTTCATCTCCGTGCGGTCCTCGGCCAGGTTGTACAGCTCCCACTCCGCCCCGCCCGCGTGCCGGCGGACCAGCTTCCAGTCCCCGAGCCGCACCGCGGCGTTGCCCTCGTGCTCCCAGTACATCGCGCGCTCGGGCGCGGGGGCGTTGCGCACGATCGCCGGCACCAGCGACACGCCTTCGGCCGCCGGCCGGCCCTCCGCCTGCGCCAGGTCCAGCATCGTCGGCATGAGGTCCGGCAGGTAGGACGGCTGGTCGCGCAGCGCGCCGCGGTCCGCCTCGGGGATGCCCGCCGGCCAGTTCACGATGCACGGCGTCGCAATCCCGCCCTCGTGGACCCAGTGCTTATACTCGCGGTACGGCGTGTTGCTCGCGTTCGCCCACATCCGCCCGTAGGTCAGGAAGTAGCCGCGCTTGGTTTCGAGCTGGTCCGCCGGCCCGCCGCCCAACGGCCCGCCCTCGGCGCAGGCGCCGTTGTCGTTGAGGAACACGATCAGGGTGTTGTCCCGCTCGCCCAGCCGCTTAAGCGCCCCCAGCACCCGGCCGACGTTCTGGTCCATCCGGTCGATCATCGCCGCGTAGATCGCCATCCGCAGCGCCATCTCCGCCTGCTTCGCCGGCTCGAGCGTGTCCCACTTTGGCCCGTCCAGCGGCGTCAGCGGCCAGCCCGCCTCGACCAGCCCCATCCGCTTCATCCGCGCGTAACGCTCGGCCCGGATCGGCTCCCAGCCGTCGGTGTAGCGCTGCCGGTACTTGTCGACGTCTTCTTTGGGCGCCTGGATCGGCCAGTGCGGCGCGGTGTGCGCGATGTAGAGGAAGAACGGCTGGTCGTCGTCGATCCGCTCGGCCTCGTCGAGGAACCGGATCGCGTAGTCGGTGATCGCGTCGGTGAAGTAGTAGTCCCCGGGCGTATCGACCGCCTCGTCGTCCAGCGTGATGCCCCGGCCGCGTTCGGCGAGCGGCTGGAAGAAGTTGGTCGCCCCCGCGAGCAGCCCGTAGAAGCGATCAAACCCGCGTGCTGTCGGCCAGCTCGAACGGTCATTCATCCCCAGGTGCCACTTGCCGGCCATCATCGTGCGGTAGCCGGCGTCCCCGAGCGCCTCGGCGGCCGTCGGCGTGTCCGGGCTCAGCACGCCGCGGTAGCTGTCTTGGCCGAAGTCCGCGCTGCCGGGGTTGCCCGGCGACTCGGTCATCCAGCCGACGCCCGCCTGGTGCGGGTGCAGCCCGGTCAGCAGCGACGCGCGTGTCGGGCAGCAGCGCCCGGTGTTGTAGAACTGCGTGAAGCGCAGCCCGCCCTCGGCGAGCGCGTCCAGGTGCGGCGTCTGCACCTCCCCGCCGTAGCAGCCGAGGTCCGAGTAGCCCATGTCGTCGACGAGGATGACGACGATGTTCGGCCGGCCGTCGGCCGCGGCGGCGGGGCACACCGCCAGGAGCGCGGTGAGCACTGCAGAGAGCATCACGGTGATCGGTTTCAATCGGTTCATGCGTTGATCGCCCGGTCGGCGGCGCGGTGCTACTGCTTTTGCTGGTTCTTCTTGTTCTTCTTCGCGTGGCGCCAGGCGGTGTCTTGATGCGTCGCCGCCCACGCGTCGTACAGCGCCTTGAGACGTGCGACATCGTCCGGGCGTTTCGCCGCGAGGTCGTGTTTCTCGCTGATGTCGTTCGCGACGTCGTACAGGCCCGGCTGTTCGCCCGGTTTGCCGTCGCCGACGACGAGCTTGAGGCCGCCGTCACGGACCGCCCACTTCTCTGCGTTCTTCCAGTAGAGCGTGCGCGGCGGGATGGTGTCGGTGCCGCCGGTGAGGTAGGGCAGCAGGTCGATGCCGTCCAGCGCCTCGCCTGTCGTTTCATCGATCCCCGCGGCCGCCATCGTGGTGGGGAACAGGTCCAGCGCGATCGCCGGCTCGTCGCGGACCTGGCCCGCCTTGATCACGGCCGGCCACTGCATCACGAACGGCACGCGGATGCCGCCCTCCCAGCAGCTGCCCTTGTTGCCGCGCAGCGGCCGGTTGTCGTGCCTCGGCGTCCCGCCGTTGTCGTTGATGAAGCACACCAGCGTGTTGTCCGCCAGCCCGTGCTTGTCCAGCGCATCGAGCACCTTGCCGACCGCGCGGTCCAGCGCGATCGTCATCGCCGTGACCTTGTCGCCGTTGGCCCGCTCCAGGTCGGCCTCGGTCGCGTGGAACGGGCCGTGCGTCGCGTTGAAGGCGAGGTAGATAAAGAACGACTGTTCGTGATAGCGCTCGATGTACTTCGTCGTCTCATCGGCGAGGTGGTCGGTCATGTAATCGAACCGCTCGGGCGAGACGACCGCGCGGTCGCGCAGCAGGCGGTTCAGCCGCGTCGGCTTGTCCAGCGGCCAGTAGCTGCGTGCGCCCTGGAGGAAGCCGTAGTAGTCGGTGAAGCCGCGCTCCATCGGGTGGAACTTCGGCGCGTAGCCCAGGTGCCACTTGCCCAGCGCGATCGTGCGGTAGCCCTTCGCTTTCAACAGCTCGGCGATGACGGTCTGCGACAGCGGCAGGCCGTTGGTCTCGCTGTACACCGGCGGGATGTTGAACTCGTGGCCGAACCGCTGCTGGTAGCGCCCGGTCAGCAGGCCCGCGCGCGTCGGGCTGCACACGCAACCCGACACGTAGCCGCTGGTAAACCGCACGCCGCTGCGGCCGATCGAATCGATCCGGGGCGTCGGCGTGTCCGATCCGTGCATCGAGAAGTCGTGGTACCCCGAGTCGTCGGAGACGATCCAGACGATATTGGGCGGGCGCTCGCCCGCGATGGCGGGCAGGGCGATGAGCAGCAGCAGAAGGGCGGCCGGCAGGTGACGGGTCATACGCGGTTCCTCTCAGGATTATTCGCCGCTCACGGCCGTTCCTTATCAGCGGTTTAAGGATTTTCGGGGGTTTGGCGAGGCTACGGGCGCCGCTACGCCCGGTCTCTCAAGACCCGCACACGCCGTTGCAGTAATTCGAGCTCTTTCTCCAGCAGCAGCAGCTCATCCCCCACGGTCAGCTCGCCGGACTCGGCCATGTGCTTCTCGCGGTCGTCCGCGGCCTGCTCGTCCTGGGCCTCTTCCATCGACTGGATGATCACACCGATGAACAGGTTGAGCATGATCATCGTGCCCATCAGCACGAAGCTGACGAAGTAGGCCGCGCCGATCACGGGGCTGGCTTTGGACTCGAATTGCCCGGCGTACGCGGCGCGGTCCTCGACGCTGAACGGGTACTGGTCGCTGCCGTGCATCTGGATGTACATGATGTCCGTCCAGTCCTCGAGCGTGACGACGCGGAACAAGGACAGCATCGACGTCTGCAGGTCGCGGAAGTGCACCGGGTCGTTGGCCCCCCAGAGGAACACGCCCATCACCGCGTAGACGTAGAACATCAGCATCAGCAGGATGCTGACGTAGAGCATCGACGGCAGCGACTTGATCAGCGAGCCGACGATCAATTGCAGCTGCGGCACGACGCTGATCAGCCGCAGCGCCCGCAGGATCCGCGCTAGGCGCAGCACCGCGGCGTACCGCGCATCGACCGGCAGGAAGCAGACCACCACGATCGTGAAGTCGAAGACGTTCCACGGGTCCTGGAAGTAGCGGTACCAGTACCGCCCGTGCTGGGCCATCTTCAGCACCGCCTCGAGCACGAACAGCCACAAGACGATCTTGTCCAGCAGGTGCAGGATCGTGCCGTAACGCTCGATCATCGACGGGTACGTCTCGATCCCGACCAGCGCCGCGGCGAGCAGGATCAGCAGCAGGATGGCGTTCTGGAACAGCTTGCTGTTGACCAGTTTGCCGATCGGGTTGTCGGGGAT
>JANQKT010000030.1 GCA_028280965.1 Phycisphaeraceae bacterium | reverse complement strand
GAATGTTTACGACAGTTGAATTATCTTCGCGGTTCACGACGCGAGAAGGTGAGAAATCGAAATTTCCGGGACCGCTATCCTGCAAAAATTCATCGGTGGTAATGCCCGATGAAAATGCGAGTACTTCTTTCAGATCGACCGCTTCAATGTCATCAATGAATTCCTCGGTGACCACCTCAATCGGCATCGGTAGATCTTTAATGGCAGTGTTCAAACGAGTTCCCGAAACGGTGTTGGTGGCTCGATAACCCAAGTCTTGCTGCTCATTAATTCTGAATGGAGATAACTCGTAGACCGACTCATCTTCATCCTCGTCCTGTGCCCAAACCGCAAACGGAAGGCACGGTAGCAGGAACAGCATCAGAGCTAAACGGATATAGTTAGGCATGTAAGGTTTGTTTGTTCTAGTGTTCATGAGATTGTAGATTCGAAGTTTCAGCCTACCAACCATCTAAGGGCTGGCCTGTATGGGGTAGTGGG
The DNA here is from genome assembly GCA_028280965.1 of Phycisphaeraceae bacterium. Taxonomy (GTDB): domain Bacteria; phylum Planctomycetota; class Phycisphaerae; order Phycisphaerales; family Phycisphaeraceae; genus JAHQVV01. The sequence continues at coordinate 13,089 of JANQKT010000030.1, read as the reverse complement.
CCTGAACATTTATTTTGAACCTATGTACTCTCTTGGCTTTGTCTAAGCCCTCCAGAATCTAACAGTTAGATTTGTTCGCGCTATGAGCTCCGGTTATTTGAAGATTAGAAATCGTTATCCTATAGATCCCTTTTAAAACGCTTCGACTTACATCCATTGAGCAGCAGATACTTACAATACTTCTTACCCTTATCCATGCTTGTAAATGCTACCTTCTTTTCCACTACTCTTTCGCTGCCAAGAAAGGCATGTGAAAATTCTTTCATGTTATACCTTGGGCTATTTCTATCTCTGTTTTTCCGCTCAGAAGCCCAGGCACAAATTCCAAGTTCGCAGCTACCAGAATACCTATGGAGTTCAGCTGAAGCGTGGGACACCAGACGGTCAGAAATCCTTCAATCACCGCTTGCTGAAATCTTAGACCACGCTAGTTCCCAGGTGCAACAAACAGGCGCGGTCTCCGAAGTGGACAGTTTCGAAGAACGTATGAATGCACAACGCAGGCTCGAAGCCTTGGTTGTGCTCGCCGCCCTTAACCGAGACGCCGAAGCAGGCGCGGAAGCAGGAGCCATCTGCCTTCCCTATTTGGACCACGTAACCTCAGATCTGGGAAAGGCTTCGCTATCCCTCAATCTGGTCGTCGCTTACGCATTTACCCGGCAATATTGGACAGAGGCGCAGCGTAAACAAGTCGCAGCCGCCCTCTTCGACATGGGCAAATCCTTTCAAACCATCGGGCGGGGAAATCCGGACAATCCATTTAACAATTGGTGGGGCGTCACCCATTCAGGTGCCGGACTCTGTTTTCTAGCGGTATTGGAAGAATACCCTGAAGCAGCACCTTTACTGGAGAAAGAAATGCAGCACATTGCTGCCTACCTGCAGAACTACGGCACACAAGGCCACTACTATGAGGGCACAGGGTACGGACTGTATGCTCTGGCAAACTGGGGACCCTTCCTCCTGGCAGCTGAGCATGCTTTGGGAAAAGACCTCGCTCACCTGAATCCCGGCGCTCGACACGCAATTGGATGCGCTGCTCGGCTCGATCATCGAGGACGACCAGGACGGCGACAACCGCCTGTCGATCCACGACTCGACGGAGGTCAGCGACTTCGCCGACCCTTCGTCCTACGACACGGACGGCGACGGGTACATCACCGAGTTCGATTTCTTCCTCAAGCATTTTGATACCGCGTCGAGCCCCGGGCAGCTCACGCAGAGCGAATTGGAAGCGGGGATGTCCACGCTCGATGCTCAGCAGCTGCTGGCGCTCATCGATACGTTCGGCTCGCCGAACCGCGCCGGGTACAACGACGGGGTGATCGATCAGTACGACCGCTACGCGAAGATCCGCGGCGAGATCCACATCGCCGCCGACGTCGCCGGCTGGGAAGCGGGCGCCGCGACCAGCGGGCACTACCAGGACCACCTGCAGGGCACGATCGTCCCCGGCCACAACGACACGCCGCTGACCTTCCAGTCCAGCGAGACCGGCGAGTACGAGCTCAACCCCGAGCAGTTCGACGTGTCCTCGTTCGCGGCCCTGGCGACCGACGACTTCCTCGCCCAGGCCACCGCTAACGCCGCGAACCACGACCCCAGCGACTCGGACTCGCCCCAGCCGCTGGGCAACGTCGTCACCGAAGCCGTGCCTTTCCAGGCGACCTATCCGTACGACTACTACGACCGTCCGGTCTACGAGAACATGGTGTTCCGCAACGTCAAGATCCCCAAGGGGACCAACGCGCTGTTCATCAACTGCCGGTTCATCGGCGTGACGTTTATCGAGACCGAGCTGGACAACGACGACCCGGACTACAACTACGCCGGCATGCAGGACGCCACCGGCGCGCAGAAGCACCCCGACCGGTTCGTCACGATCGACGGCACGGACGTCTACGACACCAAGACCGTCGCGAACAACATCCGCTTCCACAATTGCAAGTTCGAGGGCGGCGTCGTCACCGATGTCCCCGAGGAATACACCCACGCCCGCAACAAGGTGACCTTCACCGGCAACTCGGGCTTCGAGATCGAGGGCTCGGCCGAGCTGTCCGACGCGGAGAAGAGCCTGTATCAGCGTTCGTCGCTGCTGGCGCCGCAGTACTCGATCGAGATGGGCACGTTCGTCAACCCGTACGACTCGACCGAGGTGATCAAGCTGTCGGGCACGATCGTCGCGGGGCTGATCGACATGCGTGGCCAGGTCGAGATCGACGGCCAGCTGCTGACGACCTTTGAACCGGTGAGCGACACCGGGCCGGTGATCGGCGACACCTCGCCGCAGTTCAATACGACGCTGGGGTACTTCGGCGCGGCCGATGGTGACCTCGAGACCGAGCCGCCGACCAACGGGCTGGGCGTGATCAAGGTGCGGTACAACAAGGACCTGCCGCTGCCCGACGGCATCCTCGGGCCGGTCGAAGCCGTCCCGCTGTGGGACACGTACTTCGAGGGCGGCAAGCGGTAATGAACGGATAGGAGCAGCTTCCAGTCTTCATGGTTTCCGCCTTGTGGCGGAGGGGAATAGGACGGGACGGGCAACGCGGGAGAGATTTGCAGCCTCCCGCGTGCCCCGCCCCCGCCCCGGAAGCAAGACGAAGAAGATTGACTGGGGATAGGGATGTGATGGCGAGTTGTAATCAAACAAGGCGAATCATCAGGCGTAAGGCCGCGGGCCTCTCACTGGTCGAGATGTTGATCTCGCTGGCGATCACGGCGTTGCTCCTGACCGCGACGGTGGTCGCGATCGATGCGAGCTTCCGCGCCTACGCCGCCGCCGCCGAGTCCGCCAGCACGCAGACCTCGACCCGCCTGGTTGTCCACCGGCTGCTGTCGCTGATGCGCACCTCCACCGCGCACGGCCCGCTGCTGCCCGAGTCCGGCGTGACGCTGTCGGGCAACACGCTGACCAGCCCGTACATCGAGCTGCTCGACCCCGACGGCAACCTGATCCGGCTCGAATATGTGGCCGCCGACGAGATGCTCTACGTCACCGTCACGCCCTTCGGCGGGTCGGTCGCGACGCGCGAGCCGCTGCTGGGCGGGGTGACCCAGTGCTCGTTCAGCCTGATCCGCCGGCTGGACGACGACGGTGTCTGGGTGCTGGACCGCGGGAGCATCGACTTCACCGTCGAGCCGGACGCGGACACGTCGCTGGCGATCGAGGGCGACGCCGCCGAGCCGATGCGTGTCATCGCCTCGACGATGCCCCGCAAGCTCGAAGACGAGTAGGCCGGGCGCACACCAAACAACCGAATGTCCTTATCTGTTTAGCGGGCGACGCGCAGCGTCCCGCGTCTGTTGTTTCGCGCGTTTGAAAAGAGACGCTCCGCGGCGCTCGCGAAACGCGAGCGGTTCGCGGTTCCGTCTGTGCGGCCTGGGCAAGCCCATCTCAAGATTATTGGTCCTTGACCGTTTGCCTCATTCGCGCATGAATTCGAAGCTTCTGGGAGTCCGCCGGAACGGGCGTTGCCCCCGGCACATTACATGACACTTGAGGTGATGGAGAATCGAGATGAGAAGCAAGACCCTGATCGCTGCGTTGGCCGGCGGGATGCTGGCCGGGATGCCGGTGACCGCCGGCGCCGACGAGATCCTGCTCACCGGCGTGGTACGCGACTTCCTCGTCTCCCACCCGGACATGCAGACCGACCAGAAGGACTTCGGCGTCCGCACCGGCCTGGTCGAAGACACAATCGGTTCCGACGGCAAGCCCGTCCTGGTCGAAGGGCACGACGGCTTCCGCGGGATGATCACGTCCCAGGCCTCCTTCGACCAGTGGTACCGCGATGTGCCCGGCGTCAACATCTCCATCCCGTACTCGATCACCCTCGATAACGGGCAGGAAGCCGCGGGCGGGCTCTATACCTTCGCCGTCGAAAAACCCAATTACTTCTTCCCGATCGACGGCATGGGATGGGGCGACACCGCGACCGACAAGTACGGCCACAGCCGCAACTTCTACTTCACCTACGAGATCAACACCGAGTTCACCTACATCCCCCAGGACGAGCGGGACTACGACATGGTCTTCTCGTTCACCGGCGACGACGACGTGTGGGTCTACATCAACGGCCAGCTCGTGGTTGACCTCGGCGGGGTCCACGGCCAGACCCACGGCTCGGTCAACCTGGACGATGAGGCCGCCGCGCTCGGGCTGACCGAGGGCGAGAACTACACGCTCGACTTCTTCTTCGCCGAGCGTCACACGACCGAGTCGAACTTCCGGATCGAGACGACGCTCCGCCTGGAAGAGATCCCGCCGACGTCGGTGAGCCCGCTGTACGACTAAACCGCAACACCGAGCCCAATCCTTCAAGCCGCCCCGCGCGCAAGCGTGGGGCGGTTTTGTATTGGTGCGCGTACAGGCACACCTACCCAAACAGGGAGTTCCGGTCGTACCGTTCAGCGAATGCCGTCTGGCCCTGCGTTCTGCGATGTGTATCTGAAGCAGATGTGTTCCGATTTCTTGCCTAACAGTGGTTGCGGCCGGAATCCGGGGCATGCTTTGGACAACGATGGCCGGCTGAGCGACAGCCGGCAGCAAGCGAGCTTTTCCAACCGCAGGGGAACACATCATGATCAAGCAGCTCTTCACCATGGCACTGGCCGCCGGCATCACCGCACCCGTCTTCGCGGGCGAGCCCGAGCGGATCGACTTCGACATCAACGCCGGCAAGATCACCCCGACCGAAGACTTCATGATCATGGTCTCGGTGCTCGGCTCGGCGATCACCTCGGGCGGCGAAGACGTGCCCGTCACCGTGCAACTGAAGATCGGCAACAAGGTCGTGAACCCCTGGGGCGACTTTGGCGACGCCAACGCCGCGGACGTCAACGACCCCTACGCCCCGACGCGAAACTACATCGTCAATGAACTCTTTGAAGTCGCCGACGGCAGCGACCCGGCCGACACCGAGGTCACCGTCACCGGCCGGTCGTGGTGGGAGGGCGAGGTGCACATCGAAGCGAACTCGCACGAGCAGTCCGAGCAGGTCAAGATCCTGCGCGATGGTGACACCGTCCCCGGCGTCAAGGGCCTGGACGACCAGGCGGATGTGCTCCACTTCATCAAGCCCTACATCGACTTCGACACGAACCGGATCACGCTGGACGAGAACCAGGCGATCTACCTGTTCGAGATCGGCACGACCGACATCAACTCGTCCGCCGCGGACTTCCAGGACCTGGTCGTGCTCGTGACCTTCGGCAAGACCAAGCGTGACTTCTTCAAGTACACTGCCCGAGAAGCTTTGTACGACTGATTCACCCGGACAAATCATCGTACGGGACCACGCCGTGGAGTATCGGCGTGGTCCTTTTTTGTTTAAACCCGCTTGATCACCAGCGTGTCGTTCTGCCCGCCGAAGCCGAAGCTGTTGGACAGGCAGGTGTTGACCGCAGCGTCGCGCGCGTCGTTGGGCACGTAATCCAGGTCCAGCGCCGGGTCGGGCGTCTGGTAGTTGATCGTCGGCGGGAGCCTGCCGTCGCGGATCGCCAGCGCACAGACGATCGCCTCGCACACGCCCGCCGCCGCGATCAGGTGCCCGAGCATCGACTTGACCGAGCTGATCGGCGGGGCGGATGCGATATCGCCATCCGGGCAGAACACGGCTCTGATCGCCTTGGTCTCGATCGAGTCGTTTTCCTTGGTGCCCGTGCCGTGCGCGGAGATGTAGTCGATCGCGCTCGGCGGGGTGTCGGCCATCTCCAGCGCCTGGCGCATCGCCTGCGCGCCGCCACGCCCGTCGGGGTGGATGTCGGTGATGCGGTAGGCGTCCGCGGTCGAGCCGTAGCCGGCGATCTCGGCGATCGGGGCCGCGCCGCGCGCTTGCGCGTGCTCGAGCGTCTCGAGGACGAGGATCCCTGCGCCCTCGCCCATGACAAAGCCCTCGCGGTCGGCGCTGAACGGTCGCGAGGCGGTCTGCGGCGTATCGTTGCGGTTCGATAGCGCGGTCAGCCGGTTGAAGCCGGTGACGCCGAGCGGGTGGATCATCGTGTGCGCCCCGCCGGTGATCATGACGTCCGCGTCGCCGCAGCGGAGGATCTGCGACGCCTCGCCGATCGCCTGCGTCGAGGCCGCGCACGCGGTCAGGCAGTTGTACGCCGGGCCCTCGGCGCCGAACTCCAACGCCAGGTGCGTCAGCGGCATGTTCGGCTCCTGCTCGATCTCGACCATCGGCTTGAGGCAGCTGTGCGCCTGCGCCGCCCAGGCCTTGCCGTCGATCGCGCGGTCGTCGGCGCTCCAGCCGGCGAGGTTCGCCGCGACGTAGTTGTCAAAGTCCAGCGACCCCTCGCCCGAGCCGAGGTAGATCCCCAAACGCGAAGAATCCAGCCCATCGAACCCGTCGAGCCCGGCCATCTTCCACGCCTGCGCCGCGGCGCCGAGCGCGAAACTCGTGTTGAGCCCGACGCCCTCGTGCAGCTCTTTCTTGCTGACGTAATCGTTGTGGTCGTAGCCCTTCACCTCGGCGCAGAACGTGGTCGGGAACGTTGAGGCATCAAAGCGCGTGGTCTTATCGACGCCGGACGCGCCCGACAGCAGGGCGGCCCAGACCGTTTCGAGGTCGTGGCCCAGCGGCGTGATCCAGCCCATTCCTGTTATCACGATGCGTTGGCTCATCGGTTGTTTCCTTCCCATTCACTGCCGAGCACGGCGAGTTTGATCATGTCGTTCAGGGCCTGTGTCGGCGTCTCGTTGACCGGCAGTTCGGCCGCGGTCTGCTCCGCTGCTTCGAGCGACGCCGCGACGTGCCGGGTCAGCACGGGGTCGGCCGGCTGGCTGCCGAGTTCGCCCGCGCTGCGCTTCTGCTTGATGAGCGCATCGATCGATCCCAGCACCTCAGCATCCCAATCAATCCCATCCAGCACCGCGTCGAACGGCGTTGGCGGCTGGGCGCGGTGAAGATCGATAAACCGGATGCACGCCAGCGGGCGCAAAACATACAGGTATTTCTTGCGGACCGGGTTCGGCTCGCCTTCGATGTATTTCTTCCAGATCCCGGCGGCGAGGCTGAGGTAGTGGTGCGCCGCCTTCTTTGGATCAAAGTAGGCATCGCGCAGCTCGATTAGCCGCGGCGTGATCACATCATCCGCCTCATAGATGATTGGGGAGTCCAGCCACTCCATCAGCGGGGGGTTGCACCGCCGCATCAGCTCGGCCGTCTTGCGGATGTCCCAGCCCGCGAGGTCGAAGTCCTGGTCTTGGTGCAGGTCGAACGCGTCCTTCGGCGGGTTCAAGCGCAGGTACTGATCCGTCGGGCGGACGAAGATAAATCGCACATCGAAGTCGCTGTCGGTCGAAGCGAATCCCCAGGCCCGGCTGCCGCTCTCACAGGCAAAAAGCACACGCAGGCTGCGATCCTGTTCAACTTCGCGCAAACGGCGCGCAATCTCCGGGCGAACGCGGTCGACCGCTTCGTCAATGCCGATGCCTCGGGATGTCAGATTGGATGCTGTCAATGTCACTCAGGAGGCAGGGATTCCTACCTGTCGGCACGGCGAAGCCGTGAATCTTGGGGCTGGGGATTAGGCCTGCGGCCTAGCGACAGGCAGGGATGCCTGTCCCCCGTTCTATTCAAACGCGCTCAAGAATAGCCGCCGTGTTCTGCCCGCCGAAGCCGGTGGTGAAGACCAAGAGTTTTTCGAGCTTCGCCGGCTCGGTCGCGGACATCCCGTCGATCGGCGTGTCGCGGTTGGTGATCTTCGGCAGGGCTTGTTCTTTGAGCGCCTTCGCGGCGATCGTCAGGTCGAGCGCGCCCGCGCCGGCGGAGCAGTTGCCCAGCGCCGCCTTGGTCGAGATGACGGGGACCCGGGCGATCCGCTCGCCGAGCACGGCCTTGAGCGCGGCGGCGTCGGCGGCGTCCCACTCGGGGTGGCCGCATCCAAACGGGATCACCGCGTCGATCGCGCCGGCTTCGAGCCCGGCATCGCGCAGGGCGCTCTTGATCGCCAGCATCGGGCCGCGCCCGCTCTCGGCGGGTTTCTGAGACCGGCTGGCCGGGTTCAGCGACTGGCTGGCGCCGAAGCCGAGCACCTTCGCGTAGGCGTTACTCCCGCTTCGCTTTTCAAACGTCTCGGCGGACTCGAGGACGAGGATGCCCCCGCCCTCGCCGATGACCGTTCCATCGGCGGACTGATCGAACGGGCGCACCGCGTTGGCGGGGTCGTCGTTGCGTTTGCTTAATCGCTCGGTGAAGACCTGGCGGATGAAGCTCATCGGGTTGAGGTTGGACTCGGCCCCCCCGCAGAAGCAGGCGTCTGCCTGCCCGCGTTGGATAACGCGCAGCGACTCGCCGAAGCTCAGCCCGCCGGACGCCTCGGCGCAGGTGATCGTGTTGCTCGGGCCTTGGAGGTCGTGGACGATCGTGACGTGGCAGGCGAGCATGTTCGGCAGGTACTTGAGCAGCCAAAGCGGGGTGAGGTTGGTCATGCCCTCGCCGCCCCAGTGGTGGATGTCGAACGAGCCGTCGTCCTTCTGCGATTTGACGAGCGCCGCGGTGAGCTCGTCGGTGTCCGCGGCGATTAGGCCGGCGCCGATGTGGCAGCCGACGCGCGCCGGGTCGTAGCTCGGCTCTTCCCCGCCGGCCGCGGTCGATAGCCCGGCGTCCTTCGCGGCGAGGTCGGCGGCGGCGACGGCGATCTCGATGTCCCGGGCCATCACCTTCGTCGCCTTGCGGTAGGTCTTGGGCACGAAGTCGCGGACCTTGAACCCCTCGGGCAACTCGGCGGCGATCGACGAGCCGAACCTCGAGGCGTCGAACGCGCGGACCGGCGCGATCGCGATTTCGCCGGCGGCGAGCTTGGGCCAGACCGAATCGATGCCCAGCCCCAGCCCGCAGACCGGGCCGACACCGGTGATATAAACGTCACGCTTCATGGGCGTGATTTTAGCGGGGATTCGTAAGCCGGTCCTGCCAGAAATGGCATCGCGCGGAACGGCGCATCAGAACCGGTACTCCAAGCCCCACGTGCTGCGGACGGGTTTGCCCTCACGCGTCGCGGGGTGGAAGGTTGACGATTCGAGCGCCTTGATGGCCGCGGCCAGTAACCGCGGCTGGTCGGCATCATCGATGACTTCGTAGCGGACGAGCTTCCCTCCGGCATCGACTTCGATCAAGATCTTGATCGTGCCGCGATCGCCCAGGCGTTTGGAAACCGAAGACTGCTTCGGCCGGGTCTTGGACTTGAATGTGATCGCCTGGTCAACGCTGTCCTGGTCGTACACGATCGCGGCGGGGCGGTCGTCTCTATTACCCGCGTCATTCGCAGGCGCATCCGTCGAAGCGACGGCGGGCGGCTCATTGGTGGGCGCGGGCTCCGGGGTCTGCTCGGCGGGTTCGGGTTCGGTGGATGCTTGTGCCTGTTCTTTAGCCTGCACCTGCTCGGTCACTTCGGCCGATGCGGCGGTGGGTGCATTGGGCTGATCGTGTTGTGCCTTGCTTGCGATCGCGCCTTTCGGCAGGCGCTCGATCAGTTTCTCAATTGTGGGCAGGACGTTGTCCAGCAGTTCGTCGGTCTGCCGGGCGATTGCTTCAAGGTCGAGCGTGACGGGCTTGCTTGTCGTGTTGGGCGTAGAAGTAGAAGAAGGCGGGTCCGCGGGTCGTGGTCCAGGCGGTGTGTGCCCTGCCAGCTGATCGTGATCGGGGAGGCCGTTGGTTTCGATGCGCGGTTCGGGAGAGTCGGCCGTGAGGCTCTCTGACTTGCCTTGTGGTGTGGTTTGTGTGTGGGCGGGCGGATCGGGTTGGGGGTTGAGGGTCTGGGGTTGCCCGCTTGCTGAAGCAGGCTCGGCTGTTTGCGGTGCTGTGGGCGGGTCAGGCCGGTTGCTGGGCTGGGACTGCCCGGCCTGGGCGAAGTCGGACATCTTCATCGTGATCGTCACAGCGACGGGCCTGCGCTGCCCGTCGGGCATGTCGCTGGCCCGGCCGGCGTAAGGCGGGGCGGGCTCGATCGGCGTGTTGATCAGCCAGCCGAGCATACCCGCGTGTGCGCCCAGCGACAGGGCATAGCACAGCACCACTAGCCGCAACGAAAAACGCAGCGGCCGTCGGCGGTGGGGCGGGATGTGCTCGAGGTCGATCAGTGCATTTAGGTCCTCAAGGCGGATGTGTGCCGGGGCGCGGTTGAGACGCCCCGGCACATCATAGTCCGCCTTTTTCCAAGGTCAGAACTTCAAATCCAGCCCGACGATCGCGCCGAAGCCCGCGCCGTTGACGCCCGAGCCGTGGACGCGGTAGTCCTCGTCGGTGATGTTCTCGAGCGTGAATGTCAGCGTCGCATTCGGCGCGATCTCCCAGCCCATGCCGAGGTTGACGGTCGTGTAGCTCGGCGTCCCGCCGGGCGGCACACGCTGGGTATCCCGCCCGTCGCGCGAGGTCACGAAGTCCGCATCATCGGCAAAAGTCACGATGCCGTAGACCCACAACGGGTAGTCGGGCAGGTCGTACCGGGCGCCGAAGTTGACGGTGATCGGCGGGTTGCGCTCGATGTACTCCGCCACGATCGGCCCGCCCGCGACGGGGATCGCGTCGACTTCACCCAGCTGCCAGAACGCGTTGGCGAACAAGGTCGTCGCGTCGGTCGGCTTCCACGTGCCGTCGAGCTCGATGCCGTTGACGTAGCCGTCGCCGATGTTGCCGCGGGTGAACTCGTTGGGCACGCCGGTGCCGAAGCGGACGATCTGGTCCTCGATGAACGTGTAGTAGTAGGACGCCTGCCAGCCGTAGTTCTCGCCCTGGCCTTTGAAGCCGATCTCCAGAGCGGTGTAGTACTCCGGCTCGAGCCCCGGGCTGGCGATCTCGATATCTGTTGCGTTGCTGCTGATGTTGCCCGTCAGGTCCGAGAGGTTCGGCGCACGGAAGCCCTGCGAGACCCCGCCGAAGACCAGCAGCTCTTCCGGCTCGATTTCGTAGGTCAGCCGGGCGCTGCCAACGAACGCGTTCCAGGAATCCGAGACGGCGATGATGTCCGCGGGGTTGGTCGGGTCGCTTCCCGGGATGGCGGGGTTGTTGACGCGGTCCGCGTCGGCGGCCGAGTAGTTCCAGCGCCCGCCGAGCACCAGGCTCAGACGCTCGGTCAGGTCGAAGTCCCCCTGGAGGTAGATGCCCAGCAGGTCGTAGGTCGCGTCGTCACCAAACTGGCCCTGGACAAAGGTCGTGGGCGCGGACCCCGAGTCGCTCCCGAAGGTATCCACCTGGTCCCGGTAGTAGTCGATGCCGTACGTCAGCGTGAGGCTGTCGCTGACCTCGCTCTGGGCCTGGGCGAAGAACCCCAGCGTCTGGACGCGCAGCGTGTCGAACTCCAGATCACCGTTGCCGCGTATCCGGTCCTGGGCCTGATTGGTGTTCTGCCAGGACAGGCCGACTTTAAATGCGCTGAACGGCCCGCCCTCGATGTCCTCGGTGTGCAGCTGCACGTAGGTCAGTTCGCGCTCCTGGTCCAGGTCGCGCTGCAGGTCGGTGCCGACCGTGGTGCCGGCGAACGAGATGCCTTGGACGGTGCTGTGCGTGCGCGGCACGTTGTTCTGGCGGATGCGCTGGTGGGCGAAGAGCAGCCGGCTGTTGTCGCTCAGGAAGTACTCGGCCTTGACATCCGCGGCGTACTGGCCGTAGCTGGTGCCGTTCTGTCGGCCGATATCGCTGCCGCCCTGCAGGTCGCCGAAGTCGCTGACCGACCCGCCGATCAAGATGCCCAGCTGCTTGCCGTCGATGTTGAACGTCGGGCTCAGCTCGAAGCGCCCGCCGATCGATCGTTCGTTACTCGCGTAACGGGCCCGCGCCCGGCCGGCGAGGTTGTTCGAATCGCTGTAGCCGTAGGGGCTCAAGGTGATCGCGTTGACCGTACCGCCGACGGCGTCGGACCCGTAGACCACCGACGCCGGGCCCTTGATGACTTCCAGGCGTTCGATGGAGAACGGGTCGATGGTGTTCCAGTACTGGTTCGGGCCCGACCGGAAGATGGAGTTGTTCAGCCGCACCCCGTCGATGAGGAAGACGTTGCGGTAGCCGGTAAACCCGCGGATAAAGGGCGAGCCCTGGCCGTGCGAGGTGCGCTGCACCAGGACGCCGGGCGTGTACTTGAGCGCCTCGGGGACCGAGCGGATGCCGTAGTCGCGGATCTCGTCTTCGCCGACGACATCGATGAGGTAGGGCGTCTCATAGGCGCGCTCGGCAAAGCCCGAGGGCGTGACGATCAGCGGGTCGCCGAACCAGTCGTCGAGCGGGGCGTTGTCGGTGGTATTGTCGTTTTGGGCAAAGGCGGGGGCCGCCGAGAACAGCAGGGCGGCGAGGGGGGTGATCGCTTTCAACAGAGGCGTCCTTCTTGGTCAATCGAGCGGCGGCCCAACCCCTGGGCCCTGATCCGCTGAGGCCGAATGTAGAACCTGTGTTGGCCGCGCTGCACACTTTGCACACCCGTGGGCCACTACACTGTCGCTATGTCGCTGGGCACGAGGCTGACGCTGAAGACCGCGGTGCTGGTGCTGGCCGTGGTGGTCGTCGCGGGCGTCGCGCTGTGGGGCCTGGGCGGGCTGAACCGGGACCTGGACGCGGCACTGGGCGAGTACGACCGGCTGCGCGAATCGTACGCGCTGATGAGCGAGATCGAGCGGGCCCGCGCCGCCGTGCGCGACCCGGGCGCGACGCCGGCCACGGTCGAGCGGGCGCTGCTCCGCCCGGTGCTGCACCTCGACCAGCCGGTCACTTCGGCGGCGCTGCCCGGAACGCTGCGGGACGCACTGCGCACGGACCTGGACGATGCGATCCTCGCGGCCCGCGGCTACAGCGACTACGCCGACACACCGCTGGATGTGACCGCGCCGATCTACGCCGCGATCAACCGGCTGGCGTCGGAGATCGATGACACGGCCGGGCGGATCGAGGCGATCGAACAACGCGCCGAAGCGCACCGCCGAAGCGTTGTGCTGGGGGTCGGCCTGACCGCGGCGCTCGCGGCGGTGCTGGCGGTCGCCGTCGGCGCCTGGCAGTACCTCGCCGTCATGCGCCCGCTCCGGCGGCTGGAGCGCGGCGTCGCGCGGCTGGCGCGGGGCGACTTCGCCGATCGCTTAAGCGCCGTGGGCGACCGCGA
>JANQKT010000261.1 GCA_028280965.1 Phycisphaeraceae bacterium | reverse complement strand
ACACCAACACGTTCCGCGATCTGGGATCGCTTCCCACGACAGCCCCGCGTATGAATGCGGGGCCCGCAGTACGCGATGACACCGGCCCCGCATTTACATGCGGGGCTCAGCTTGATAAAGCTTTCGCAGATTGGTACACCCGCTGGCAAGACCGGATCCAACGTAATGGCAAACCCATCGGAGACGCGGTCGCCCTGATGCGACGCACCAACCCGGCGGTGATCCCGCGGAACCACAAGGTCGAGGAGGCGCTATCCGCCGCAACGGGCGGGGACATGATGCCATTCAATACGCTGCACACTGCGTTGCAGAACCCGTATGAAGAGCACGAACAATTAACGCCCTACCAATCCCCGCCCGAACCGAGCGACCGGGTGTACCAGACGTTTTGTGGGACGTAGAAGCGCTGTAGAATGGATGTAAGTATCAATCGTCCGGATCATCGCCGAGGCTCTGCCCTGCCACACGCCAGCTCCAGTACACCTAGGATTGATGGTATCTAACATCATCACACTTGCTCATAGAGAAATAGATCGCCCCTGACCCAATCCCCAGATACGCGGTCAAACCCCAAACGCTTGTTTCATGGTTAAGTACCGCAAAACTACAGAAGCACACATGAAACCCCGATTCCACCACGGCCTCCTTCTCCTGCTGATTTTTGTACTGGTTGTCTTAACCACAACCGGGTGCTCTAAGAACCGGAACACGCCGCGTCCCAACGCCCGGCCCCAAGAGCCGGCCGGTCCAGTGCCCTACCGCACCGATGAGGTCCGCTTCCAGAACACACAGGACGGCGTATCGCTCGCGGGCACGTTGTCGCTTCCGCGTGGTGATGGCCCGCACCCTGCAGCCATCCTGATTACCGGTTCCGGGCCCCAAGACCGCGACGAGACCGTCGCTGGGCACAAGCCCTTCCTCGTGCTGGCCGACTATTTAACACGGCATGGGATCGCGGTCCTGCGATACGATGACCGCGGCGTAGCCGAATCGACCGGCGACTTCGAGACGGCGACGATGCGGGAGTTCGCACGCGACGCCCAGGCCGCGGTCGCTTTCCTACAATCCCACCGACACATCGATGCCGACCGCATCGGCCTGATCGGGCACAGCGAGGGTGGTATGGTCGCGCCGATGGCAGCCGAGCAACTCCCCGAGCAGGTCGCTTACCTTGTCCTGCTCGCGTCGCCGGGGATCACCGGCGAGCAGATCTTTTACCTCCAGGATGCGGTCCAGGCCAGAGCGAGCGGTGTCGACGAACAGACCATCGCCCGCAATCAACGCCGTAAACAACAGATCTTTGAGATCCTGAAGGAAGAACCAGACCTCGGACGCGCGGCCGAACGGCTCAGGCAGACGATGCGGTCGATGCCGATCAGCGAGGAAGAGAAGCAACAAATCGCCGCGAGTGGCATAGACCTTGATGACTTGATTGATCAGCAGATCCGGCTGCTCAACAACGCAGCAACGCGCTTCTTCTTGGCCTACGACCCGATCCCCACGCTCAGCCGAACGACCGTCCCCGTCCTCGCAGTCATCGGAGGCAACGACCTTCAGGTTCCCCCGGACGAAAACCTCCCACCGGTACGAGACGCGCTAGAGGCCGGGCCTTGCCCGGCGTATAGCGTCCACGAACTTGCGGGACTCAATCACCTGTTCCAGACCTCTGAAACCGGTCGGCCTGAGGAGTACGCCCGTATCGAACAGACCTTTGCCCCTGCCGCACTCCAGCTAATCGGCGAGTGGATCGCTGAGACGACGACTGCAAGGCGTTGATCCTTGGCAATGCACCGGCCTCCTTTTTGTTCCATGGGCTATACGCTATAAAACTGCGTGAAACGCCTAGATGCAGATCGACTTAACCTGTGCCGGAAGTTGTTCGGTCACAGCTTATCATGCAAGCTGTGTGGCACACCGCACCAACCCTTCAGGGCAAACAAAAACCCACACCATGCTGACGCAAGGTGCGGGCTTCGTGTTATTCGTTAGCAATGGTCCGATCAACCAAACCGGCCGTGGATGTAGTCCTCGGTCTGCTTCTCGCGCGGGGCGGTGAAGATCTGCTCGGTTGCGCCGTACTCGATCAGCTCGCCCTGGAACATGAAGGCGGTCGCGTCCGAGACGCGCGCGGCCTGCTGCATGTTGTGGGTGACGATGATGATCGTGTAGTTCTCGCGCAGCTCGGCGATGAGCTCCTCGATCGCCGCGGTGGACTTGGGGTCCAGCGCCGAGCAGGGCTCGTCCATCAGCAGCGTCGTCGGGTCCACGGCCAGGGCGCGGGCGATGCACAGGCGCTGCTGCTGCCCGCCGGACAGGCCGATCGCGGACTGGTTCAGGCGGTCCTTCACCTCGTCCCACAACGACGCGCCGCGGAGCGAGCGCTCGACGATGCCGTCCGTGTCGGACTTGCTCAGCTTGTAGTGCAGCCGCGGGCCGAAGGCGACGTTGTCGTAGATCGACTTCGGGAACGGGTTGGGCTTCTGGAAGACCATGCCGACGTGCCGGCGGAGCTCTACCACATCCGTCTTCGGCGCGAGGATGTTGCTGCCGGCGATCTCGATCGTGCCCTCGGCCCGGGCCGAGTCGATCTGATCGTTCATCCGGTTGATCCACCGCAGGAAGGTGGACTTGCCGCAGCCCGACGGGCCGATCAGCGCGGTGACCTTCTTCGCGGGCATGTCCATGCTCAGGTCGTAGAGCGCCTGGAAGCTGCCGTACCACCCGTTGACCGCGCGGACGCGGATCGGCTCCCCGCCGGTGTGGGCAATACCGGGCGAATAGTCCTGGACGACCTGTGATCGGATGGGTTCAGCGGTGGTCGTAGTCATTTGTATCCTCATCGAGGTTTGCAAATAGTAACTTAATCATGCGAGGATTCTGTTAGTGTTTCATGAGCGCCGTTAGTTTTTCCCACTTTCTCCGCCGAAAAGCCGTCTGGCCGATAAAACATAGGCTTATAAGGGCTTACAGATGCACACACCCGTCATTGGGATCACTGTTGACAACCAGGCGAACGACGCGGGTTCGGGGATTTATGAGTCCGCGATCCGTTACAGCTCCGCCGTGGCCCGGGCCGGTGGGCTGCCGGTGCTGCTGCCGCAGGAGGTCGGATTGGCCGCTCAGCTTGTCAGGCTCTGCGATGGCCTGCTGCTCACCGGCGGGGCCGACCCGGTGATGGAGCAGTTCGGCTGCGCGACCGACGGCCGGGCCAGACGGATCGATCAGCGTCGGCAGGCGTTCGAGCTGGCGCTCTTGCGCGAGGTCGATGCGTGCCGCGGCAGCGCGCTGAACCCCGCCGATGACCTGCCGGTGCTTGGCGTCTGCCTGGGCATGCAACTCATGGCGCTTTACCACGGCGGGACGCTCGACCAATACATGCCCGAATCGATGGGCGAAGACGACGCCGCGGTGCATGTGGACAACGCCCGGCACACTTTGCGCTTCGGGCAAGGCGACAGCGTGCTCTCTCAGGGGACCGGAGAGGTCGTGTCTTCACACCGCCAGCGGGTCACCGACGCCGGGCGGCTGCGCGTTGTCGCGCGGGCCGAGGACGGGACGATCGAGGCGATCGACGACCCGGACCGCGGGTTCTATGTCGGCGTGCAGTGGCACCCGGAACGCGCGGAGGGCACGGACGATGACCCGCTGAACCAAGGGCTGATTAAGCAGCTGGTCGAGGCGGCGGGGTTGTGAGGGTTTGCTGGACTCGGGGGACGCTGCGCGTCGCCCGCTAAACGGGTGACGCGTTCTGCTTTGCCGCCTTGCGTTCGCTGAGGTAGCTGACGACCAGGACCAACCCGACGCCGACGACCAGCGCGACATCCGCGGGGTTGAAGATCCACGGCCAAAGCTTGGTCGAAGGCAGCATGTGCAGCATGTCGCGGACCGCGGAAAAGCGGACACGGTCGTAGAGGTTGCCCAGCGCCCCGCCGAGGATCATCGCCAGGCCGACCTGGTAAAACCACGCGCCGTGCGGGCTGCGGTACAGCAGCACGAGGATGATCCCGGTCGCGAGGATACTGACCGTGATAAAGATCGGCCGCCCGCCCTGCCCGGTGCCGAAGACGGCGCCCGTGTTCAGCGTGAGCTGGAGGTTGAGCCCGCCGGGGATGACGGTGATCGGTTCGTGGCGAGGGACGACGCTGGGGTCGGCGGTGAGCTGCCGGCGCGTCTCGGTCGGTTGGTGCGCGGGCAGCCAATCGCCACCCGACGGCTCGGGCAGGACGACCTCCGGCCCGCCGGCCTCAGCGGTCCGGACGTGGACGGTGCTCTCGCCGATCTCCCAGAACTCCCACGCATGCCCGCCGAAGCACCAGGCCTTGAGCCCGAGGTCGGCGACCAGCACAACCGCGATCACAGTCAGAAAGACGGCCCAGGGCTTGAACCGCTTGCCGACACGGTCGATGGGCTTGTCCTGCCCAGCGGGTTTTTCGTTTTGCTTGGGCATCGCTCAGAATCAGGCTATCGCGGAGAGAACATAGCTCCGGGCGGAAGCCAAGAGCGGGCGGCACCAAAGCGCTCGATCGCATTGATCAGGCCCGTTGATCCCGGCTCCGGGCTTCCGCCCGGAGCCATCGAAGAACGCCAGACGCTCACCAGCCGCGCTTCTCGTGAATGCGCGCGACCTCGATGCAGTACTTCGCCCAGGGCTTGATCTCCAGGCGGGCGCGGTTGATCGGCTGGCCCGAGTCCAGGCAGACGCCGTAGTACCCCTCGCGCATGCGGATGATCGCTTCCTCGATCTCGCGGAGCATCTCGCGCTCGGACTCCATCAGCCCGAGGGTGAACTCCTGCTCGAAGTTGTCGCTGCCGACATCGGCCATGTGCAGCGGCATGTGTGCGATGTCGGCCAGCGCCGCGTCGCGGGTGCTTTCCATGCCCTGCACGTTGCCGATGATCTCGGAGCGCTTCTCGAGCAGCAGCTGGAGGAACTCGTCCAAGTCCTTCTTCTTCATGCCGGTCTTGACCCGCTTGAGCTGCGGGATCGTCCAGTCCTTCTCCATCCGCTGCTCGAGGGTCATGTCCTCGGGCTTGACCGGCTTGGGCTTGGGCGGCGGTGCGGCGGCGACCTTCTGCTTAGTCGGAGTCTTCTTGGCCGGGGCCTTCTTCGTCACCTTCTTGGCCGCCGCGGGCTTCTTGGCCGTCTTCTTCGTGGTCTTTTTGGTCGCGGCCTTCTTCGTCCTTGGTTTCTTGGCCGTGGTTTTCTTGACCGCGGCCTTCTTGGTGGCCGGCTTCTTCGCCGCGGACTTCTTCGTGGCCGCCTTGCGCGCGGCCGGCTTCTTCGCCGGCTTCTTCTTGACCGCCTTCTTCTTGGACGGCTTCTTCACAGCGGTCTTCTTGGTTGTCTTCTTCTTAGCCACCGGTCACTCCGTCCCCAACAGGATTCGGTCAGTGCGGCGCAAGTTGTTTTTTTACATCGATTTATTGATGTTAAAAACCGCCGCATGCCCGCCCGGCCGGTCCGGGCAAGAGCGGAAGTGTAGTCGCGCACTACCACGCAAGCAAGTCCCGGCCAAACCAAGGCTTGCGGACATTACGCCGACGATGAAGGCTGGGTTCAGTCGCTGTGCTTCTTGCGCAGCCGGCCCGACAGCCGCAGCAGGAGCTGGACCCGCTCGAACTGATCGACCCAGTCCGCGAGCTCCGCCGCGAGCTCGCTATCGGGGATCGGTGCCCCCGGAAGCGGGCAGCCGGCACCGTTCAATTGATCATGGAGAATACGGTATTTAGCCAGCGGCTTGTCGCCGTACCAGCCGACGGGCTCGAAGTCCTCCGCGGCGAAGACGACAACCGGCACGCGATTGCCGCCGCAGACCTTGACCTGCTCCTGCAGGTCCATGTGCTCGTCGCGATCGCACCACTTGAGCTTGATCTTGCCGTTGCTCGCCTCGGTGATCTTCTGGAACATCGGCCCCTGCCGGACACAGTCGCCGCACCACGCGCCGCTGACGGCGATGACGTTCATCTCGCGGACGCCGGAGCCGATCGTTTCTTTCTGCTGATCAGTCAGCTCGACCTGGTCATAGACCTTCAACCACGCTTCGCGCTGATCATCGGTGGCGGAGGCGAGGTAGTCGGCCCAGTCCAGGCCGGCGGCGTATTTGGTTTGGAGGAAGGTGGCGTCCATACGGTGCTCCAGTATCGCGTGTACCGGCAATCATAGGCACACCGAGCGCCCCCGCCAATCCCGATCACACACGCTAAAGGTCCGGCTACTTGCGGACACCGAAGAACGCGTGGTCCTCGGGCGCGACGCCGAGCGCTGTGTTGCTCTTGAGCGCCGGGTGGTCCGCCGCCGGCAGGTGCTTGCGCAGCCGGGCGATCGTTTTGGCGTGCTCTGGCCTGCCCACGAGGTTGTGCCACTCGTGCGGGTCGGCCCGGTGGTCGTACAGCTCCTCGGACCCGTCGGCGTAGCGGATGTAGCGGTACCGCTGGGTCCGCACGGCATGGTTGCCCACCCACCAGGTCGTGATCGCCGGACCGCGCTCTGTATCCACATCCTTGAGCTGCGGCGACAGCGACGCGCCGTCCAGCCCGCCGGGGTCTTTCAGCCCGCAGTGCTCGGCGAGCGTCGGGTACAGGTCGATCAGGCCCGCGGGCTGGCTGCACCGGCGGCCCGGCTCGATCCCCGGGCCCGCAATGATCAGCGGCACCTTCGTCGATTCCTCCCACAGCGAGCGCTTGGCCCACCGCTGCTTCTCGCCCAGGTGGAAGCCGTGGTCCGACAGCAGGACCACGACCGTGTTGCCCGTCCGTCCGCTGCGGTCCAGCGCATCAAGCACCCGGCCGACCTGCGCATCGACAAAGCTGATCGTCGCGAGGTACGCGCGGACCGCCTCTTTCCACTGCTTTTGCTCGACCATCCAGTCGTGGCGCGGCGCGGGGAAGCCCGCCGTCAGCCGCCTGCCGTACGCCGGCAGGTCCGCGCGGTCATCATCGAGCACGTCCGGCAGCACGATCTCGTCCAGCGGCGCCTGCATGTCGAACCACTTCTGCGGCGCGTACAGCGGCACGTGCGGGCGGTTGAAGCCGACCGCGAGGAACAGCGGTCTGTCGCGCTCGGCCTGCAACTGCTCGGCCGCCCACTCCGCAACCGCCACGTCCGGCATCTTGTCGTCTGAATCCGGGAAAGCCCCCCAGTCCCAGAGCCGGTGGCCCTGCTTATAATTGATCTTCTCACCCACGGGCGGCAGCGGGCCAGCGTTGCCGCGCGGGCCGTAAGCCTGAAACGTCTCCTGGTTGCCCCCGCCGTGGTAGACCTTGCCGGCACCCCGCGTGAGGTAGCCGTGGTCGGCGAAGTACTCGGGCAGCATCTTCGCCTCCTCAAGCACCGGCGACTCGCGCAGCCCCGGGCCGAGCAGGTACACGCCAGTGGACGACGGCAGCCT
>JANQKT010000237.1 GCA_028280965.1 Phycisphaeraceae bacterium | reverse complement strand
GGCAAGTCGGAAGTGGGCGACCCGGCGACGATGGAACGGTTGAAGGAGTCGCTGGAGAACATCGGGGCTTAGCCCGTCTCCTCGATCGCCAGCACCTTGTCCAGCCGGCGTTGGTGGCGGTCTTCGCCGGTGAAGGTCGCGGCGAGGAACGCGCGGACCAGCACGTCCGCGACCGCCCCGCCGATGATCCGCGAGCCGAGGCACAGCACGTTCATGTCGTCGTGCTCGACGCCCTGAGCTGCGGAGTAGGCGTCGTGGCAGACCGCGGCCCGCACGCCCTTCATCTTCGTCGCCGCGATCGAGGCGCCCACGCCCGAGCCGCAGAGCAGGACGCCGCGGTCCGCCTGGCCGTGCTGGATCGCCTGGCCGATGTACCGCGCGAAGTCCGGGTAATCATCGTGCTTGTCATACTGGTGCGCGCCCAGGTCCAGCACCTCGTGGCCCAGCGACGCGACCACCTCGGCGATCTCTTCCTTCAACGGCAGGCCCGCGTGGTCCGCGGCCAGGGCAACCTTCATCGGTGCGTCTCCAAGGCGTGAAGCGGGCATTATGGCGGAAAACGGTGAAGTGTGTGTACGGAAACGGGTGGCCGGGGTGGAAGCTCGGCGACCCCCCGGAACGAACCTTCTCAAACGGATCAACACCCGTTTGTTCCGGGGGGTCGCAAGCTCCCCCCCCGGCCACCCAATCACAATCCCTTACCACACCACCCCAACCTGCCTTCGTAACTCATCCAGGACCTTGGCCAACCCGATCGAATCATCCGCGGTCATAAACGGCTCGGCCTCGCCCATTGCCGCTGTGGCGAACGCGTCCGCCTCCAGCGCGTACAGCGGCTTGCCCGCCTCGTTTGTAAACGACCGGGTCTGCTCGCCGGCTTGATCGGGCGCGTTGTCCTGCTTGGGCCGCTGCATCGTCCGCAGGGCCCAGGTCGCCTTGCCGGTTGTGGGCTTCCACGGCACGGGCACCTCGATGTAGCCCTCGTCCCCGCAGACCTGCAACAGGTTGCTCGCCTGGGTGTCCATCGCGCAGGTAAACGTCGCGGCGGCGCCGTTCGCATAGTTCAACACGCCGCTGGCCGAGACGTCGATCCGCCCGCCGTCGTTGCCCGCGACCAGCCGGCCGGTCGCGTGGACGGACTCGGGCAAACCCCCGGCGAGCTGGTTGGCGAAGTCCACGCAGTAGCAGCCGATGTCCATGATCGCCCCGCCGCCGAGCGCGTGATGGAAGCGCGTGTTCTGCGCGGTGTTCCGTGTGCGGTAGCAGAACGTCGTGCGGATGAGTTTGACTTCACCGATCGCGCCATCGCGCACGGCCTTGAGCACCGCCAGCGTCTGCGGGTGCGTGCGGTACATAAACGCCTCACAGAGCAGCTTCCCGGCGTTTCCCGCCGCGTCAAACATCTCGGCCACCTCCACAGCATCCATGCCCATCGGCTTCTCACAGAGCACGTGCTTGCCCGCGGCGAGCGCCCTGAGCGTCCACTCTTTGTGGTACAGGTTCGGCAGCGCGTTGTAGACCGCATCGACGTTGGGGTCGTTGATCAGCGCGTCGTAGCCGCCGTGCGCGCCGGGTCCCGGGATGCCGTGCCGCTCGGCGAACGCGCGGGCGCTGTCGACCGACCGCGAGCCGACGGCGGTGATCACCGAGCGCGCCGCCCCGCCGGCCACGCCCCGGGCGAACTGGTTGGCGATATTGCCCGTCGTCAGGATGCCGAAGCGGATTTGGTTCATGGTCAGGATTGTAAACACTGTTTCGCGGGTGACGCGCAGCGTTCTGTGCGAAGCGTGATCGATGGTTCGTAACGGGACGCTGCGCGTCACCCGCGAAACGGCGGGGCCTATAATCGGTTCAAACCAAGGAGTATTCTCATGTCAAAGCCCATCGCCGCCCTGCTTCTTTTCGCCCTTGCTTTCCCAACCGCCGCCCAACTCGTCCCAGAAGACGCCGAGCCCGAGAAGGTCGCGGACGGCTACCAGTTCACCGAAGGCCCGGCGGCCATCGGTTCAAAGATCGTTTTCACCGACATCCCCGCGTCCAAGATCCTGATCTTCGACCCCGAGACCGGCGAGACCAAGCCCTTCATCGAAGACACCCGGCACACCAACGGCCTGCTGTTCCACCGCGGGCTGCTCTACGGCTGCTCGCACGGCCGACGCGCCGTCGTCGCCTACACCAAGCCCGGCGAAGAACCACGCATCCTCTGCGACACGCTGCCGAAGGACAACCCCGACGACGAGCCCATCCGGTTCAACAGCCCCAACGACCTGGCGATCGATTCGACCGACGGCATCTACTTCACCGACCCGCGCTACGGCAGCCGCGACGACATGGAGACCGATGTTGAGGGCGTCTACTACTTCCGCCAGGCCATCAAGGGCCAGCATGATGAGCTCGTGCCGGGCCGCGAAGGCTTGTTCCACCGGATCGATGGGGGACTGGGCAGGCCCAACGGCATTGCGCTCTCCCCCGACGAATCGATCCTTTATGTTGCCGACAATGCGGCGAACTGGATTTATGCCTACGACATCAAGGAACCAGGCCAGGTCGAGAACAAGCGCCCCTTCGCCCGTATCAACCGCGGGGGCGGCGGCGGCAGCGACGGGATGTGCGTGGACAAGCGGGGCCGGCTCTACGCCACCGGCCACGGCAAGGTCTGGGTCTTCGAGCCTACCGGCGAGCTGGTCGCGACGATCGACGTCGGCCCGGCGACGACCAACTGCACCTTCGGCGAAGACGGCAAGACGCTGTACATCACCGCGAACAAGGGGCTGTACCGGATCACGCTGGATACCGATGCGCCGCTGGAGCACGCGGAGGCTGACAAAGACTGACCTGCTTAGCGCATCGATTCGCGCCCGCCCGCAAGGGCGGGGCTCAAGCCTGACGAACGCGCGAACCCCGCCCTTGCGGGCGGGCGCTAAGTCGGGCCTGCCTCCTCCCCGCGCTTGTACCAGTACCCGCACATGCCGCGGAAGCGTGTCGCCAGGGGGAAGATGACCATTAGCGCGAGCATCCCCAGCATCCGTGGGGTGTTGTCGGTCTTGCGCGACGAGCTGAGCACCTGCTCGGGGAGGATGCGCATCGACATGCGGTTGCGCCTGCCCCAGCGTTTGAGCCTGCGGGCCAGCCAAATCTCTTCGCTGGCGTAATGCGCTTCGCTGAAGCCCTCGACGGCTTCGAACGCGTCCCGCCGGCAGAAGAAAAAGCACCCCGCTGGCCAGCCCGCCTGGTGCGAGAGCAGGTTCCACAGCGCGAGCAGCCGCTGGGCCACCCAGGGCGGCGGCGGGTCGAGCACGACCTTTGCCCCGCCGCCGACGCAGTCGGGTTGTTTCAGCGCGTCGAGCGCGGCGTTGAGCAGTTCGGCGGAGGGCGCGGTGTCGGCGTCAACGAAGATGAGCTGGCCCGAGGACGCCGCCGCGGCGCCCGCGTTGCGCGCCCGCGCGATCTGGTTGACCGGCTCGAAGACGACGCGTGCGCCGTGCCGCCGGGCGACCTCGGCGGTCGCGTCCGACGAGTTGTTGTCCACGACGATCAGCTCGCCGGGCAGATCGGTGCCGGCCATGGCCTCGCGCATCGCGGGCAGCGTGCGCGCGAGTTGGCGCTCTTCGTTGTACGCAGGAACGATAACCGAATAGTCGGGCGCTTGAGTCACGCAGGGATCATAGGCGTGTCGCGAGTGACGCGCAGCGTCCCGTTTCGAACCACCCATCACGATTCGCGCGGGACGCTCCGCGTCCCGCGACACAGACGTGCTTTTATCACGCCTGCCCGATGAGTCGGTAGCGCCGGCCCAGGCTGATGATGCGCGTGATGAGTTGGTCGTAGTCGATCCCCGCGGTCTCGGCGGACTCGGCGAAGTCCTCGCCGTACGCGAGCTGCGGGTTGGGGTTGGCCTCGAGCAGGTAGACGCCGCCATCCTCCGCGAGCCTGAAGTCCATGCGCGCGTAGCCGGAGAGCTGCAGCGCCTTGTACGCGCGCTTGGCCAGGCGCGGGAGCAGCGTGTCCAGCCCGTCGGGCAGGTTCTTCGCCCGGCCGGTCGCGAGCCTGATCTTCTTCTGATATTCCTCGTCCCACTTGAGCTTGCCGGTCGCGATGCGCGGCGCGCCATCCCGCAGGCCGGAGAAGTCCATCTCCCAGACCGGCAGGGTCTGCAGCCGCTGGTTGCCCATCACACCGATGTAGAGCTCGCGGCCGTCGATATAGCGCTCGACGATCGCGTCCGTGCCGACCTTGCGGTGGATGAACCTGACGCGCTCGGCTAATGCCGCCTCGTCGTTGACGATCGACGCCTGGCTGATGCCGACCGAGCCCTCCTCGGTCAGCGACTTGACGATCATCGGGTACTGCAGGCGTTTGGGCGGGACGACCCGGCGCTGGCCGACGGGGAAGACGTGGAACGCGGGCACCGGGATGCGGTGGTACCGGCAGACCATCTTGGCCAGGCCCTTGTTGTGCGCAAGCATGAGCCCGCGGGGGTTGCAGCCGGTGTAGGGCTGGTGCAGGGCCTCGAGGTAGGCGGCGACGTGTGTGTCGAACACGCCGACACCGGCGAACTCCTCGAGCAGGTTGAAGACGACGTAGGGCTTGAACTCATCCACGGCCCGGCGGATCTCGCCCAGGTCCGTCGCGACCCCGAGCACGCGGACGTTGTGGCCCAGGTTCTTCAGCGTCGCGACGACGTCGAACTCGGTCTTGAACGGCGCCATCTGCTCATCCGTCAGCCCCTCGATCGTGTCCGGCGGGACGCAGTCGGGGTGGACGAGCACCAGGATCTTGTGGTGTCGGGGCATGCTTATCGCCGGGTCACGCGGGGATAGACACGACCATCATCGGGCCGATCGCGGCGGGAGGTGGGCCGGTGATACGTGTTCAGGGCGTGCCGATAACGCCCGCATTGCGGGGTTGGCGCGGGCTGCACTCACAAGTGTTATCAGACACGGAACCGTTCGCCGTCACCTGCAAGGCGACGCGTCGGGCTGTCATCGATGCGGCACGCGTCGCCTTGCAGGCGACGGCTAACACAGCATTTCATCACGGCCATCGATCGTTCACAGCGCCACCGGGTGGTGCCCGGCGTGGATGTAGTTCATCGTCTGCACCGTCACCATCAGGGTCGCCTCGCGCTTGGCCTGGTGGACGGGCACGGCCAGGCGGAGCTTGAGCTCCTTGCACCGGTCGATCATGTCGCGCAGGACCTGGTCGATCGTGTACGCGTGGGTCCCGGTCCAGCGGGCGACCGTCTCGCGCAGCTCCTTCTGGAAGCTGCGCAGCGTCGCGGCGGCGGGCGGGCGGTGGGCGTACTTCGGGTCGGCGCTGAAGAGCTTGAGCAGGTCACGATCATAAAAATCGGGGAACGTGTCGCCGTAGAACCAGCGCTTCCTGCGGTAGTGCTCGCGCAGCGTTGTATTCAGCGACGATACCGGCTCGATCTTCCGGCGGGTGCGCACCGTGGGCGCCTGCGCGCCGACCTCCGCCATCGCTTCATCGACGTATGCGAGTTTGCGGAGCGCGTTGGGCCACTGCGCGTAGGCCTTGCGCCAGCGCCCGCCGGGCGTGAGCCAGACGGCGAACGTCTCGGCGAAGTCCTCGGCGGGGTGGGCCTGCGCGTACCAGGCCGGCAGGTGTGTCACGTGGTCGCGCGAGGCCGGGTCGGGCTTGTAGCTGTCGGGGTAGGGCTCGCTCGCGCTGCCGAACAGCTCGCGGAAGCGCTTCCGCCGGTGCAGCCGGTAGGCGTTGCACACGGCGTGCCCGGCCTCGTGGCGGAGGATCATCAGGCGCTGGCGCGGCGTGCCGCCCTCAACCGCGAGCATCTGCGACTTCTCCAAACGCATCAGCCGCGTGTGCGCCAGGTAGAACGGGATCGCGATGCCCGGCACGCCGTCGGGCGAGAACCACTCGCTGCTGAGCCAGCAGTGCGGGCGGAAGCGCGTGATGCCCGCCTGCGCGAGCTCGTCGTACAGCCGCTGCACGTCGCCCATGAGCGCCGGGCAGTCCTCCAGCGACAGCCCGAGGTCGCGGAACCGCCGATCCAGCAGGCGGTCGTCGCGTTCGCGGGCCCAAGGGGTGCTGGTTGAGTTTGTAGCAGCCGGCGGCATCGCATGGCGATTCTAGCAAGCAGGCACGACCGGCCCTAGCGCATCCTCTTAACCCCGTAGACGCATATCCGGTATCGATGTCTGACGGGAAGGTGTAAGATCGCAAGCCCCCGCCCATCCCTCTATCACACCCTTTTGACGCGGAAGGAAAACCGACATGCTGGACCTCACCCGACGTGACTTCATGAAGACGACCGGCGTTGCTCTGGGCGCGGCGGGCCTGCCGGCCCTGTCTGCGAACGCCGCCGTCGCCGACAACAACCCCACCGCCGGCAAGGACGAGCTGCGTGTGTTCTCGATCGGCGCCGCGGGCATCGCGGGCCTGGACATCGGCCAGGTCAAGAACCACCCCAAGGCACGCATCGTCGGGCTCTGCGATGTCGACTCCCAGCGGCTCGAAGCGGCCAAGCAGAAGCACGGCGACGTGTTCACGACCACCGACTACCGCACCGCCTTCGCCGACCGCAAGGACGAGTTCGACGCGGTGATCGTCGCCACGCCCGACCACCACCACGCGCCGATGATGCTGACGGCGCTCGCGCACAACAAGCACGTCTACGGCCAGAAGCCGCTGGTCCACCAGCTCGAAGAGCTGCAGATGATCGAGCAGATGATCGCCGCCAAGCCGCACCTCGCGACGCAGGTCGGCAACCAGCGGATGAAGGAGCCGGGCCGCCGCGTCGCGGTCGAGATCCTGCGCAAGGGGCTCCTGGGCAAGGCGGTCGAGGCGTACGTCTGGACCGGCTCGCGGCAGGGCTCGTTCACCAAGCCCAGCAAGCCGCAGCAGAAGGACCCGCCGGCCCACATCGACTGGGACCTCTGGCTCGGGCCGTGCAAGATGCAGCCCTACACCGACAACCGGGCGCACTACAACTGGCGCAAGTGGTGGGACCACGGCAGCGCGGCGATGGGCGACTGGGGCGTGCACCTGATCGACATCATCATGTACAGCTACCCGGAGCTGACGTCGCCGATCTCGGTCATCACCAACACACCGCGGGCCGCGGACTGGTACCACACGCTGCACTGCCACGCGTCGATGGCGTACGACGTGTCGGGCTCGGACAAGTTCGTCAACCCGGTCTTCCCGATCCACTACCGCGATTCAAGCCTCGCCCACAACATGCGCAACCTCGGCGTCAAGGCCGAGAAGTGGAACGACTCGAACATGACCGTCGTCGCCTGCGAGGGCGGGACGCTCACCCTCACCGCCGGCGGGGGCATCGAGGTCTGGCGCAACGGCGAGATGACCAAGGGCTGGAACGTCGAAGGTGTCACCCGCCCGCGCCCGTTCAACCACTGGCACGCCTGGGTGGACAAGTGCCTGGGCGATGACAACGCCCCGGTCTGGACGCCCTTCGCCGACGGCGTGCGCATCACCGAGGCCGCCATCCTCCCGGTCAAGGCCAGCCGCTTCCCCGGCAAGGAGCTGCTGTGGGACCGCAAGAACCTGACGTTCACCAACCACCAGGAGGCCACCGACAAGGCCGTCCGCCGGCAATACCGCGACGGGTTCGGCCCGCCCAACATAGGCGGCAACGCGTGATGATCCGCGGTTAGCGGCAGGCGCATGCTTGCCTGGACAAACGGGAAACGGAACGAACGGGAAACGGAGGCAACCCCTCTCAGCAGAGGGGCTGCCGCTTTGTCTTTACAACAAAAAGGATGCCCCGCTTGAAGACAAATCGATCTTTATCTTTTTCGTGACCAGCATTAGAATAAATTGCGACTGCTCCCCTCTCGCCCCCAGCTCTTGGAGAAAACCATGTCACACGCGACCTCACGCACCGCAACAACCCTGTTGACCGCGCTGGGCCTGGCGCTGTCGGCGGGCGCCAGCTACCAGTCCGAAGTCCTCTCGCTCAACCCCAGCCACTACTGGCAGCTCAACGAGACCGCGATCGGCACGGCCGTTGATTCCGCGGGCTCGGCCAACGGCACGCACGCGGGCGACTTCGACCCGGGCAGCAATCCGCAGTTCTACGGCTCGGGCTTCGGCGAGGTCGGCGTGGAAGGCCCCGACAACGCGCCGGGCCTCGGGCAGAACAACCTCGCCTTCGGCGCCTACGACGCCGCTTCGATCGACCTCGGTGCCGGCAGCAACTTCGCCAACGCGACCATGACCGTGGCGCTGTGGTTCCAGGTCGGCTTCGGCTTCCCCGCGGGCAGCGACGGCGGCGACCGGCTCTGGACCAACAACCAGACCGACCCCAACACCAGCTTCCAGATCACCCTCGGCGCCGGCGCCAACCTCGTCATCGGGCTCAACCCCGCGAACAACAACTTCCCCGCCGCCGGCCTGCCCTCCGGCTCCGCGGTCGGCAACTTCCAGATCGCTGCCGACCAGGCCCTGGTCAAGGACGAAGAGTGGCACCACATCGTCGCATCGCGCAGCGGCAACAACATCGAGGACGTGATCGTCGTCATCGACGGCGTGCACTACGACCCTTCGACCTGGTCCGACTCGACCGACACCTGGGGAACGACCGGCAGCAACGCACAGATCGCCACGCGCACACCCGGTAACGGCGGCGCGTCACAACACGCTATGAACGGCCGGATCGATGAGGTCGCCGTCTGGCTGGGCACCCAGCTCACGGTGCAGCAGTCGATCGACCTCTACAACGCCGCGATCAACGACACCTCGTTCGACCCCGCGGACCTCGACCTGGACGGCGACGTCGATGACGCGGACTTCGCCCTGTTCTTCGCCGCCTTCTCCGGCCCGGGCGTACCCACGGGGAATCCCGCCGCCGACCTCGACGGTGACACCGACACGGATGATGCCGACTTCGGCCTGGC
Source organism: Phycisphaeraceae bacterium (assembly GCA_028280965.1). GTDB lineage: Bacteria > Planctomycetota > Phycisphaerae > Phycisphaerales > Phycisphaeraceae > JAHQVV01. The sequence continues at coordinate 9,114 of JANQKT010000237.1, read as the reverse complement.
CTTCGCGGCCTTCACCGGCCCGGGCGCCGCGGCCAACGTCCCCGAGCCGGCCGGCCTCGTGATGCTGGGCCTCGGTTGCCTGGCAGCAACCCGCCGACGCCGCGGCTGATACGTCTACAACAACCTGCCTATCCCCCGCCGACGGTTCAGCGTGTGATCGCCGGCCGGTTTGGTATGTGCTCAGAATCAACGACGCCGCCGCAGCGCCAGCGCCAGCCCGCCAAGGCCCAGCAACGCAAGCGAGGCCGGCTCGGGCACGACCTGCACATCGATCGCAACGGTCTCGACGTTAAACCCGCTGTTCGGGTCGGTGACCGTGATCGCGAAGTTGTACTCGCCGAGCGCGTCCGGGTCGAACGCGCCGGCGGGCGGAGAAAGGAAACCGGGGACCGGCGTGGCGAGGAACCCGAACAGCAGGTTCTGCGAGTCCTGCACGACGGTCGTCCCGGGCGGCGACAGCGCCGCGGTACTGGCGGTCAAATCGATCGACCCGAGCGTGCCGATCGCGTTGTCAGGGGCCGTGTCGAAATCGTAGAACAGATCGAACTGGTAGTCGGTGATTGATTTGCCCGGGCCGTCCACCTCGATGTAGTAGTTGAAGTTCCACAGCGCACCTTCGTTGGAACTCTGCCCCGCCCCGCCGAAGTTTGAGCCGGGCGTCGCGAAGTACGTCCCCGCCGAATCGTTGGTCAGCGGCGGGTTCGAGAACCGCTGGGTGGCGCTCATGGCGACGGTGATGGTCGTGTCGCCGTCGACAATCTGGATGCCGGCCGCGACCTCGTCATTGGGGATGCCCGTCCCGCCGAAGGTGGCCTGGGGCAGCGGCCCAAACTGATCGAAGATCGGCGTCGCGGAGATCTCGCCCGCGCCGGCAACCGCGGCCGCAGCGACCGCGCCCAACCATACACGTCCAAAACTCTTCATCTTTACTCTCCTGAATCAAGGTGGCCAATCGCCACGGAAGCTGCCCCCAAACAGGTCAACACAACGACCACATAGCCGTGGCGGCAGCATAGGCTGAACCAGTGACCGATCAGAGCAAGACCGCGCGGATTTGCCTGAAATAGTTACAAATACCGATAAGTCGGCGGCACAATCGAATTAAACACAAAAGCCTAGCCTGTGAACCCGGGCCGCCCATGCACTCCGCGTTCATTAAGCAATTGACTGTGTTTGATGTAAGTCATGCGGATTACAAGAAAAGGCCAAGCATTGTTATGCCGAGCGATAAGATGCAGCAGAACACAGACAGAGGTCTTCATCTGTGTTCAAAACACCGACGCCCCCGGCGGGCGACGACGCCTGCCGCAAGCGCCCCTAACAACAAAACGCCGCCCGGCTCGGGCACACCGACGCCGGCGCTGGGCCCGGTGAACGCGGCGAAGGCCAGGCCGAAGTCCGCATCATCCACGTCGCCGTCGCCGTCCAGGTCGGCCGCTTGATTCGATGACGGCCCGGCGCCCGGGCCGGTAAAGGCCGCGAAGGCCAGACCGAAGTCCGCATCATCGATGTCGCCGTCCAGATCAAGATCGCCCGCAAGCGGCGCGGGCGGCACGCCGAGGCTCAGCCCGGTCAGGCCCAGCAGCCAGTCGTAGTACGCGGGGACGTAGGTCGCCCCGGCGAGGTCCTGGTAGTCGCTGTTCGCATCGCCATCGAACGCGAAGACGAACGAGTTCACGCCGACCAGGAAGGTGTCCCCGCCGGACTCGACGAACACCCCGCCGCCGCTGTCGCCGGGCGCGATGAGGTACTCGAGCGCGAGCGCCTGGTCTGCGCTCCACGGGATGCCGTCATCACTCGCCAGCGGGTCGTCGAAGTCGGCGAAGAAGATGTCCGGGTCGTAGATGTTCAAGACCGCGCTGCCCCCGCCGACGTTCTCGATGGCGTTCTGCCCGCCGACCTTGGCGCCCGACGGCCCGGTCGCGCCGGTCGACCCGACGCCGGTCTGCCCGAAGCCGGTGTACGTCGCGGTCTGCCCGAACAACTCCGCGGCGTTGCCGGTCTGCGGCTCATACAAGAGCGCCGGGTCCACGCCGACGACATCGTTGGCGAGCCGGATCAGCGCGATGTCGTTGCCCGCCGAGATCGTGCCGTCCCAGTCATCAAAGACGAACACCTCCTCGCTGGCGTAGGCCGTGCCGTCGATCGAAAAGCTGAAGCTCAAGCTGACTTCCGCGACGTGCGCCGCCGTGAGCACCCACCGGTCGCCGAGGTAGACCCCCGAGCCCAGCGTCCCCCCGGCGTTCAGCCGCCCGACGGGGTCGAATTCAGGCTGATCGATCAGCGCGTCATACGCCGCCTGGTCGGGGTTGACGACGGTGACGCCGGCCAGAGCCGGGCCGACCAGCACAGCGGAGACCGCCACCAGCCCCGCGAACTTCATGGCCCTGGCCTGTCTGCTCCGCATCGATCGCTCTCCGGTGAGTTATGACACCCGCACCGCGCTCCTACAACAGTAGACACGGTATGAGTCGCTGATGCAATCGCGGGATTACAGGGAATATTCCCGTGGGTACAAGGCGGTCGCCCCTTTCAGTACCTGCCATAAAGAACGGTGGCCGGGGCCATACTCAAGAACAGCATCGTCATGCTTAACTGGCCATGATCAGCCTGATCCTGATAACTAAAAGGCAATCGACGGGGTAGGATGATTACTCGTACATGTCCTTAACAACGGGATTCTTCCAATAACAATCTATGCCGTCGAAGGCGTAGCGTTTCAACAACTGCTCCGCCTCCCAGAGTCCGGGATGCTCTACCAGGTATTCTGGCATGAAACCGAGTACTTCGTAGCCTTGAATACCGAGGTGATCCTGTCACTGAATGAATTACGAGACGAACGAAACGAGCGATCTCGTATCCAACTCAGCACATTGTTCTCGGAAGATGGCGATGCAAGCGAGAATGCGTTCGACAGGCTAGAGCGTTTCGTATTTCGAGACCAGCCGGTACTGGCGCTCTCCGACCCCCAAACCATCGATCGCGACTTGCGCGCGGGTTTGGTCGAGCCTCGCCATGCCGCACCCCCTCCTGCATGGATGCAGAAGCGTACCTATTGCTATTACCGATTCTCACCAAGACCAACCAACCCACGCGTTGATAAGAAAACCGGATGTTTCCTCCCCGGGACTTTCGCGACGACCGATGTCGACTATCGCCACGTGCCGAGCGGCTTCGCTGCAGTCGGACGCTACGCTCTACCGGTTCCTGCTTCAGCCCGATTTGTCTTCCAGATCACGACAAATCAGAGCCCGACATACATGCGTGCAGCCGTGCCCTTGTTCGGTCAAGCCGGCGGCGGCGTCGAGGTTTTCTTTCAATCGGGCGCTAAGAAGCTGCCGGCCAATAGTGACCGTATACCGGTTGGATAACATTTGGCGGGGCTAGCCATGTGGCCGGTTCTGTTTTGGGCTTGCGTGTTCCGGACACAGCACGAAGCGTAAGCGAGTAATACAGATCTCCTTCGACATGTGGTATTCGCTTACGCTTCGCGATCAAACAAGCTACGCGGAGCCCCTAAGCGTGACGCTGATAGGTGCAGTGTTGGGCACGACGGGTGGCCGTCAAAGTGATGCGCGCGGCACATGCAGGGAAAATGGTGGCCGCCCGGCTGCGAAGGCCGTGGATGGGCTTGCCGGCCTTGCGGGGGTCGTAGACCACACACAGTTGTGCGCGCGGGGATAGATGTTGGGGGCACCGATGGAGGGATGGCGCGTCTGGGCATAAGCCAACGCTACCTGGGACGCGGCATAAGCTCGGTTGGGCGGAAGAGACGGGCGGGGTGGGAGGCGGCCGAAAGCACCTGTGCAAAACGGCGGGAGGCCAGTGATTCCGAATAAAGCCGGCGCGCTGCTCAAACTGATCCTGTTCAGGCGTAGCGTGTTAAAAGGGACAGTCCCCTTGCTACAGGGGGACTGTCCCTTTTAACACGCTACGCCCGAAGTCATGCCGCTCTAGTCCTCCGGCTCCAGCTCCTGCAGCGACCGCTGGAGTTCGGCGAGCGCGATCAGGGCCATGGAGGAGCAGTCGGGGTAGAGGGTGTTGTCCCAGAGGGTGTTGCGGACGCCGCCGAGGGCGGGGTCGATGTTGCGGAGGTAGTAGGCGCTGGGCTGGGTGATCATGAGCTGTCCGACGAAGCGGGCGCCGAGCTGGGCGGTGAGCAGCGGGCCGAAGACCTTTTCGGGGGCGATGACGGCCGGGTCGCGCAGGGCCAGGGCGATGATGGACAGCGGCATCGCGGATTCCCAGGTGGGGTTGGGCGGGCTGCCGGGCGCGGGGGGCTTGAGGATGAACCCGCCGGTGACGTCGGACGGGCCGAGCACGGGCCTGCCGCGGACCTGCTGCTCGCTGAGGAGGGTGATCTGCTCGCTGAGGAAGGTGCGCCAGGAGTCGATGTTCGCCTTCGCGGCGTCGGGCTCGGCGTGGTTCTTGGCGAGCAGGTCGCCGGCCTTGCTGATGGCGTGGCTGACCCAGACCAGGTCGTAGAGCCTTGCTTCGGCCTGGTTTTCGGTCATCAGGTCGGCGAGCACGGCGAGGATCGGCTCGGTCCGCTTGCGGTCGCGGGTCTGCTCGTACCAGGCGGCGAGCGAGGCGGTGACGGCGGCGGCGTTGGCGCGGGTCAGGCGTCGGTCGTCGCCGGCCGCGACGCGGTAGCCCCCGCCTTCGGGGTGGCGCAGGTCGATGAGCGCCCGGCCCAGCCGGTCGCGCAGGGCGATCTGGGCCGGGTCGAGGTTGACCGGCGACTCGCAGAGCGCCATCAGCAGGAACGCGGCGACTAGGTGTTTGGGCTTGCCGGGCTCGGGCAGGGCATCGGCTTCCATCTGCTCGGCCAGTCGCAGGACGCGTTTGACGCGGCTGCGCATGGTTTCGCCGGCGGCCTCGGCGTCGAGCTGGATCTTCGCGTGGCGGTTGAGGGCGTAGCACATCAGCGCGGCCTGCCGGGGCTCTGCCCACTGCGGGGCGAAGCGGTCCATCGAGGGCTGGTACACGCCGCGGACGCCGATCCGCGGCGTCGTATCGTCCTGCACGATGAGCTGGTCCAGGAAGCGGGCGACGCGTTCGGCCAGGCCGTCGATCGTTCGGCCGTCGATGACCTGCTGGTTGAGGATGAGGTTGCCGCGGATCAGGTTGCGCATCGGCTGGGCGGGGCCGGGGCGGACCATGTGCATGACCTCGAACCGCTGAAGCGCCGGGCCGTCGGCGCGGGCGACCAGCGGCAGGTCGTCGGCGGCGTAGCCCTGCTTGTCCATGAGCCAGAGGACCAGGCGGATCGGCGTGGTGTTGCGCGACAGCTCGGTCGCGGGCCAGGCGTAGTCCGGCTCGCCGACGAGCGGGCTGGAGAGCCGCAGGCCGTGGAAGCCGGGCGCGAAGGTCGCGAAGACCGCGGCCTCGTCGCCGTCCTGGGGCAGCACGATCGACTCGAGGCTGTGGCCGATCTGAATGTCAACCTGCACGCGTTGCCGCGTCGCGATGAGCGCCTGCTTGAAGAGGTCCGGGTCGTTGATGCCTAGTTCGACCGCGCGTTTCATTTGTTTGTCTCGCAGTTCGTCGAGCGCCTGCCGCGTCGCCGCCGCCGACAGCTCCGCGAGTTGCACCGCCGGGCCCCCGCCGTCAATCGCCTCGGCGACATCGGCCCGCAGCGCCTGGCCGCGGCCCAGCACCCGGCCACCCTCGCGCAGGGTGACGTACACGCCGAACACCCCCGCCAGCGGCCGGTCGTCCAGCTGCTCATCCGCGGGCACGCCGTCTTCCGATCGGACCCAGTCCTGCACCCAGTCGAACGCCGCCTCGCCATCCTCATATGCCAGCCCCCCGGCCCCCGCCTCCTGCCCGGCTGAGGGCCGGCAGATCAGCAGCAGGCAGCCCAAAGCGAGCAGACAGGCACTCAGCCGTATGTTGCCACGCGGCATCATCCGGCACAGACGCTCCGCTCGGCTATACGGCAAATCGAATCGCAAATTCATAACATTAAACATCTTATGCATTTTTCAATTTCCCGGCCAGCACTGACGGGGCCTTGGGGTATGCTTGAGCAGACCGCCGTTCAGGAGCCACCGCATGTTTCACCTGTTCTTCAAGCTCAACGACGCCCAGGCCGGCCACCGCAAGAAGATCATCATCCTGACCGTGCTGACGTTTATCGCGCTGTGCTAGGCCGCCCAGCATAGCCGATCCGGCCCCGAATCGGCCGACCAATTCAACAGACCCGATCCAAAAAGCACCGCGCACAGAACGCGGTGCTTTTCGTATAGGGGGCATGTCACAACACGTAAATCATCGGGGGACAGACATTCCTGCCTGTCGTTTGGCGAAGCCGAAAATCCGAGCACGAAGCGTCAGCGAGTGACACAACCACTTCGCGGCCTTGGCGAGCGCGGCGGGGATACCCATCTTCTCGATCTGCTTGGCTTTCATGGCCGCAAGCTTATCGGAAAAGCAAGCCGGTCAGAAAACGCTCGCCATATTCGTAGAGCGTTTGTAAGATTGAATCGTTGGTCTCTGACCCAAAACAGCCATGGATGGATGCGATGATCAAGCAGCTTGGTGTTCCCATCGTTTGGCTGATGCTCGTCTGTTGGCCGGCAACCGCGGGAGAGATCGAGGTAGACAGCGTCGAGGCTTTGATCGAAGCTTCGGCTCATGCCCAGCGAGGCGACACGATCAAGCTCGCAAAGGGCACTTACGAACTACCGCGGTCGCTGAGGCTCCAAGCGGGCGTGGCGCTGATCGGCGCGAGCACCGACCACACAATCTTGACCAACGCCGAAGCCTGGCGAGTCGGCCGCACGGGTTTGCCCGACAAGGAAGTCGATCACCGCACCGTCCGCCGCGACGCCTACCTCATCGATCTGGGGGACAAGGCAGAGGACGTCACGATCGCCGGCCTGACGCTCAAGGGCAACGGCCTGCACGGCGCGATCTACGGCAACGTGTCGCACCGGTTGACGCTGCGACACCTGAAAATCGAAGACTTCCTGTGGAGCGGCGTCCGGCTTTTCCGGCTGCACGGCGGGACGATACACGGCTGCTTATTCATCGATGCGGGTGGCAGAGCCAAAGGCGACAAAGGCATCACCGGCGGGTGCATCTTCTTCACGTGGGTCCGTGACTGCGAGATCTACAACAAACGCTTCCAATAAACCGACGCCCACCCCGGTAACGTGTTCGGCATCAAGGGCCGGCAGGCCATCGATACGCGGATCCATCACAACACGATCCGGTGCAACTTCGCGATCGAACTGCCTTTCGAAAACGACCGCGGGGTCGAGATCGATCACAACTACCTCAGCGGGGTTGTCTCCATCCCCAAGCACGCGGGCGGGCCGATCACCAAAGACGACGAGCCCTGGGCCTTTCACCTGCACCACAACTACTTCAGCACCAGCTACGCGATCGAGGGCCCGCGCAACGGCCTGCTCATCGAGCACAACCTGTTCGACTTCGAGACCGAGCGCGACGGCGGCAACCTGATCAGCATCTTCGGCAAGGCCGCCGCCCCTGGGCCGATCACCTTCCGCCACAACTACGTCAGCAACCCTGGGCGGGGCGTCTTCTGGTCCAGCCCCGTCGTGAACCAACTGACATTCGTCAACAACCACATCATCACGCGCACGACAGCAACACCCCGCAAAGAGGGGCTCTTCGGCATGAGCAAGAGGACCGATTTCTCCAGCGTCCGCATCGAGGACAACGTCATCGAGTGCATCGGTCAGGCCCGACCGCTTGTTCGCAACGACGAAAGCGCGGCCGCTTCGATCAAGAACAACCGGCTCACCAATGTGTCGGATACGAACAGGTACGGCAATGGTCCGAGCGGTGATCCGGTCGGGCCTCAGGGCAACAAGCCATTCCGTGTTGGCGTGGATGGGGAATACCGGGTCGACCGCTTTCAGATCAACAAGATCGATCGCTGATCGATATCGCCCGCGGTATGTCCGGCTCACGCCAGCGAGGGGTCGAGCTTCTTCACCACCTCGACCAGTTCGGCGACGTGGTCGGCGCTCTCCTTGAGCAGCTTCTGCTCCGCATCGTTGAGGTCGATCTCGACGACCTTCTCGACGCCGCCGGCCCCGAGCAGGGTCGGGACGCCAACGAACAGGCCGCTTAGGCCGAACTCGCCGTCGCAGTAGCTGGCGCAGGGCAGGATGCGCTTCTTGTCCTTGAGGATAGCCTCGACCATCTGGACGGTGCCGGACGCGGGGGCGAGGTAGCCGGACGTGCCCATCTTCTTGACGATCTCGCCGCCGCCCTTCTTGGCGCGTTCGACGATCTCGTTCAGGCGCTCCTCGCTGATGAACTGGGTGACGGGGATGCCGCAGATGTTGGTGTAGCGCGGCAGCGGGACCATGTCGTCGCCGTGCCCGCCGAGCAAGAGCGCGTTGATGTCTTCGACGCTGAAGCCGGTCTCCATAGCGATGAAGGTCTTGAAACGCGCGACGTCGAGGCAGCCGGCCTGGCCGATGATCTGGTTGGTCGGGAAGCCCGTCGCCTTCCACATCGTGTAGACCATCGCGTCCAGCGGGTTGGAGACGACGATGACAACGGCGTTCGGCGCGTGCTGCCTGATGTTCTCACCGACGGACTTGACGATCTTCACATTGGTGCCGATCAGGTCATCGCGGCTCATACCGGGCTTGCGGGGGATGCCGGCGGAAACAACCACCACATCCGAATCGGCGATCTGGCTGTAGTCGTCGGTGGCGGTGATGTTCGTGTCGAAGAGCTCCATCGGGCCGCACTGGGCGAGGTCGAGCATCCGGCCGTCGACGGGCAGCATCGTGCTGCCGCCGTCGAGGGTGCGTTTGATGTCGACGGCGAAGACGTCGCCGAGCTCTTTGATGGCCGACCAGAGGGCGACGGACGCGCCGACGTTGCCGCCGGCACCGATGACGGAGATTTTTGCGCGTTGGGGCATGGAAGGAGTCCTTGCTTGTGTGTTGTGGTTTAGCGCGGCAAGCCGCGGCGCTTCAGGGGGAAGCGCACGTGCCATCATAGTGAGGCGGCGCGTGTTGGCAACGAGGCCCGATCCCGTGGCGGGACGGACCACTCGAGACTCGAGCCCCGCGTGTCAACGCGTGGGCCCGGCGGGGTGCTGTACAAATAAGCCCCGCGTTG
>JANQKT010000216.1 GCA_028280965.1 Phycisphaeraceae bacterium | reverse complement strand
CGCGACGTCGGGGCGCACGAACTGCATGGTGTCGTAGATCGCCAGCCCCGCCGAGACACTGCCGCCGGGCGAGTTGACGTAGACGTGGATGTCGGCCTCGGGGTCCTCGTTGGAGAGGAACAGGAGCTGTGCGGTGGCGACGGAGGTCATCTCGTCGGTCACCGGGCCGTTCATGAAGATGATGCGGTCTTTGAGCAGGCGCGAGTAGATGTCGTAGGCGCGTTCGCCTCGGCCTTCCTTCTCGATCACCATAGGGACAAGCTGGCTCATAGCGTTGGGGTTCCTTCCGTGGAGCGTGGTCGGGTGATTGTAGCGGAGAAAACAGCAGCCGGAGACCTGCGGGTTCCGGCTGCTGCTTTATGCCTGCAGCGACGCCAGCACCGCGTCGATCTCGTTGATCTCCGCGTCGTCGAACGCCGTTTGTTCGACGGCCTTGAGGTTCTCGATGACCTGCTCGGGTCGGCTGGCGCCGATCAGCGTCGAGGTCACGGCCGAGGCACGGAGCGTCCACGACAAGGCCATCTGGGCCAGGCTCTGCCCGCGGCGCTTGGCGATGTCGTTGAGCCGGCGGAGCATCGCCTGTTTCTCGGCGGTGATTGTGTCCTTCGACAGGTAGCCGTCATCGTGACCGGCGCGCGAGTCCTCGGGGATCGACTCGAGGTACTTATCCGTCAACAGCCCCTGCGCCAGCGGGCTGAACACGATCACGCCGAGCCCCGCCTCGTCGGCCGTGTTGAGCAGGCCCGGCTCGACCCAGCGGTCCAGCATCGAGTAGTTCGGCTGATGGATGACCGGCTTCACCAAGTTGTTCGCCTCGCAGACCGCCAGCACCTCGCGTGTCTGATCGGCGTTGTACATGCTGATGCCCGCGTAGAGCGCCTTGCCGCTGCGCACCGCGGTGTCCAGCGCGCCGAGCGTTTCCTCCAACGGCGTGCCGACCGGGCAGGGCCGATGCGAATAAAAGAAATCGACGTAATCGAGCTGCAAACGCGCGAGCGACTGGTCCAACGACGCGAGCAGGTGCTTGCGGCTGCCGTGGTTGCCGTACGGCCCGGGCCACATGTCCCAGCCGGCCTTGGATGAGATCAGCAGCTCGTCCCGGTACGCCGCAAGGTCTTCTTTCAGGACGCGCCCGACGCGGGCCTCGGCGCTCCCGGGGGGCGGGCCGTAGTTGTTCGCGAGGTCGAAGTGCGTGACGCCGTGGTCGAACGCGGTAAACAGCATCCGCTGGCAGTTGGCGTGCATCGATGCTTCATCGCTGTGCAGGCCCGAGTCTCTTCCGGGGTCGCCGAAGTTGTGCCAGCAGCCCAGCGAGACCGCGGGCAGGAACAGCCCCGACTTCCCGCATCGGCGGAACCAGGCGTCGGATTGGTCGTAGCGGTTTTCGGCGGGCTGGTAGTCGCTCATGCGCGGAAGTGCAGTGGGTCTAAATAGGACCCGAACCTTCGCACGCACAATACGGCGGGCGGATATCGAGGGGCGGGACCGGACGAATCATACCGCGTAACCCCTTGTAGGGAATTCCTTGCTTTTCAACGGTAATGACGATCATGGGCTATGAATCATGCCATGCTGTGGCTACCCTAATGTGCAACGCTGAGGTGTCCATTCATTGCGGGGAGTGAGAAAAATGATGACACGATTCAACCAGGTATTAGCCGTTATCGTTGCAACTGTAGCAGCTGCGACCACCTCCGCCACAGATACAACCTTGTATTTTGTCCAAGAGCAGCCCTTCGATAACGACAGCCTGATGCGCTACGATCTAGGCACGAGCACGCTGACCGAAGTCGGACGGATCGGCTTTGGGGATGTGCGTGGCCTTGCTTACAACGCCACAACCGACACGCTCTACGGCGTCTCGCGCGACGGCGTCGGCTCCGGGCCGAGGCTGCTGGTGATCGACCCGGACACCGGCGCGGGTACGCTCGCCTCGGGCAACAACTACCTGCCCAACCAGTCGAACTCCAACGAGATCAGCTTCGACGCCGCGGGCAACCTCTTCGGCCTCGGGCGTGTCGGAGACACCACAGCGATCGACACCCTCCTGAGCGTCAATACGACAACCGGTGTCGCATCCGCCATCAACCCCGGCTCGCTTAGCTCGCTGACCTCGCCCGCCGGCCTGGCGTTCAACCACGCCGACGGCACGCTCTACTCTTCCGGTTTCTTCGGCAGCCTCGCAACGATCGACCCTGTTACCGGCACGCCCTCAGCCCCGTCCACCATCACAGGCGCAAACAACGTCGCACGCATCGTGTTCGACCAGGACACCGGCGTCCTGTACGGCATCACCGGCTTTGACACCAAGCTTGTCACCATCGACCCGAACACCAACACCGCGACCGTCATCGATGACTTCAGCCAATTCAACCAGTTCTACGCGATCGCGGCGATCCCTATTCCTGAGCCGACTTCGTTGGCACTCGTGCTACTCGGCGGGATCACGCTGGGCCGGCGGCGGCGATAAAACCCCCACCATAGATGAACTCTTAATACAGACCGTGCTCTTCAAAGCACGGTCTGTATCATTTTTTTCAGCACGAACCGATGCGAGGCGCCAAGCCATGTACTTGAAAAACGATATGTGAAGAATACTTGACGGATCTTGTACAGTCAGCGCAGATCATGCAAAACGCGTTATGCATCCTGTACAACATTTTTCCAGTCACTCCACCGTCACGACCTTGCTCAGGTTGCGCGGCTTATCGACATCGCAGCCGCGTAGCTCCGCGACGTGGTAGCTCAGGAGTTGCAGCGGCAGCACGCTCATCAAAGGGCCCAGCGAGTACAGCGTCTCGGGCACGAAGATCGTGAAGTCGGCGAGCCTGGGGATGACCTCGTCGCCCTCGGTCGCGATCGCGATGACCGTGCCCTCGCGGGCCTTGACCTCTTCGATGTTGCCCAAGGTCTTCTGGTAGGTCAGCTTGTCCTGCGGGGCGATGACAATGACCGGCATCTGCTTGTCGATCAGCGCGATGGGGCCGTGCTTCATCTCCGCCGCCGGGTAGCCCTCGGCGTGGATGTAGCTGATCTCCTTGAGCTTGAGTGCGCCCTCGAGCGCGATGGGGAAGTGCGCGCCCCGGCCGAGGTAGATCGCGTTGCTGCGGCTGGTCATCTGCTTGGCGATGTTCTGGATCTCGCCGGCCTGGTCGAGCACACGCTCCATCTTCTGCGGGATCTCGCGCAGGCCCATGATCATCGTGTCGATCTGCTGCTGGCTGAGCGAGCCCTTGGCCTGAGCCATGCCGATGGTCAGCAGGTACAGCGCCGCGAGCTGGGTCGTAAATGCTTTCGTTGAAGCGACGCCGATCTCCGGGCCCGCGTGGGTGTGGATCGTGTGGGCCGCGATGCGCGTCATGCTGCTGCCGCGGACGTTGCAGATCGCCAGCGTCCGGTTGCCTCGGCGCACGGCCTCTTCCAGCGCCGCGTTGGTGTCCGCCGTCTCGCCCGACTGGCTGATCGCGACCAGCAGCGTGCCGGGCGGGATCGGGGTGTTGCGGTAGCGGAACTCGCTGGCGTACTCGACCTCGGCGGGGACCTTCGCCAGCTCTTCAAACAAGAACTCGCCGACCATCGCCGCGTGCCAACTCGTGCCGCAGGCCAGAAACACCACGCGGTCGACCCCGCGCAGGATGTCTGCGGTGATGCCGGTATCCGGCTCGAACACGACCTCGTGGTCGCGCAGCCGCGGGCGGATCGTGTCGGTGATCTTCGCGGGCTGCTCGAAGATCTCCTTGAGCATGTAGTGCTCGTAGCCCGCCTTCTCCGCGGCCTCGACATCCCAATCGATCTCGTGCCGGGGCTTGTCGATCTTCTCGCCGTGTGGATCAAAGATCGAGCAACTCCCGGGGGTCAGCACGGCGACCTCGCGGTTGTCGAGATAAACAACGGTCTTGGTGTGCTCCAGCAACGCCGCGACATCGGAAGCGATCAGGTGCTCGTCCTCACCGAAGCCGACGACCAGCGGGCTCTCGTTGCGCGTCGCGATGAGCTTGTCCGGCTCGTCCAGGCAGACGACACCCAGCGCGTAGCTGCCGACGATCTGTGCGGTGGCGACATGGACCGCCTCTTCGAGCGAATCGGCGACCTTCAATGCGCGCTCGATCAGGTGGACCACGACCTCGGTGTCCGTTTCAGAAAGGAACTGTGCGCCCTCGGCGAGCAGCTGTTCCTTGAGCTCAAGGAAGTTCTCGATGATGCCGTTGTGGACGATCGCGATGCGCCCGCCGGGCGCGACGTGGGGGTGGGCGTTGGCCTGGGTGATCCCGCCGTGCGTGCCCCACCGGCAGTGGGCGATGCCGGTGATGCCGGGCGCGGAGGCGAAGTCGAGCTCGGCGTCGACCTGGTCGACCTTGCCCACGCCCTTGCGCAGCTCGATCCCGTTGTCCGCCAGCGTCGCCACGCCGACCGAGTCGTACCCGCGGTACTCGAGCCGGCGGACGCCCTGGGCGAGCTTGGCCGCAACGGGCCGGGTCGAGGTGATGCCGATAATGCCGCACATACGCTTGTTCTCCCGATCGCATGCCACCGATCGAATCCGGCGGATCAGACAGTGTATCCGCAACGGCCGCGACCGGCCGAGGGATGCATCAACCCGCAAGCATGCCACAACGCCGATACGCAGGCGCATCCGCTCACCTCACATCGGCGGGAAAGCGGGCCGGGTGTAGGGGTCGCAGGGCTTCTCGGGCCTGTCTCCGCAAGAAGCCTTACCATGTCCGCCCGATGACGACCACGACCCTCGGCAACCCGGCCCCGCGTTCTGGCCCACAGTGCAGGCGATCGCCTGGCGGGAGTGGGTCCGGTTCTTCAGGCAGCGCAGCCGGGTGATCGGCGCGTTCGCGACGCCGCCGGGTAGTCATGACCCTGCATAGCACTTTCCGTGGCGACAGGATTCTGCACTCAGCCCCTGCGCCGACGCATGACCAGCGGCGTGCCAGCCAGCAGCATGGACATCGACGCGGGCTGGGGGACCGTGGCGACCGGGTTGGGCCCGGTGAACGCGGCAAACGCGAGGCCGAAGTCCGCGTCATCCACATCACCATCACCGTCCTGGTCCGCCAACTCATTCGCGGGCGGGCCATTGCCCGGCCCCGTGAACTGCGCGAACAGCAGGCCAAAATCCGCATCATCGACATCGCCATCACGGTCCAGGTCCGCGGCATTGCCCGACTCGGCGACCGTGGTCGTGCTCCATGCCAAGCCGTAGACCTCGTTAACCCCATCAAATAACTCGGTGCCGAGCACACGGACCGTATAGCGGCCCTGGGCATCGGTGATAAAGCTCAGGTGCTCGACGGTATCAACAGTACTCACCGATTCGGCGATGAGTATGCCGTCACGAAATACCTGCAGGTCCAAGTCGTCAATCGACACACTACTGAACGTATCGGCCGCATCCAGGCCGACCGCGCCCCGATCGAACCGCTGGATGTGACGCAGCCACGTCAGCGTCGCGGTAAACCGCACACCTGCGGCGACATCAGCACCAATGACATAGTCCACCGGCGTGTCGGCCCCCACAGACCCCAGGTCCCACGCCTGCCCATCGACCACACCCGGGCCCTGCTCACCGGGCGCATACTGCTCATAGAGCGCGACACCGTCGAGCTGACCTGCACCCGAGTGGTTATCCAGTGGCAGCGTGACGGTATAAACCCCGTTGGGGAAACCGCTGGCGCTCGGCTCCCAAGCGTTGCCATCTTTATCCAGCACATTCTTCTGAGCACTGTTGAGCAGCGTCGCCTTCGTCACCAGCGGGCTGGTGTCGTAACCATTGGCCATGCCGAAATCGATCTGTTGGGCGAGCAGTCCCGCGGCGTGAGGGGAGGCAAACGAGGTCCCGCTGTCAGTACGCCACAAGCCCCCATTCTCCCAGTCGGCATTAGCCATGCGGATGCTCGTGCCCGGGGCCGAGAGCTCGGGCTTGGATCGACCGTCACCCGTCAGACCGATCGCGCTGTCGCTGTGAATCCGGGAAAAGCCGCTGTCGGTCCGGCCCACCGAGATCAGATTGAACGCGCCGGCGGGCGAGCGGACGCTCGGATCGTTGTTCTGCGCTTGATCGATATTGCCCGCCGACACCGTGGCAATGACCCCACGGTGTTCGGCCAGCCAGTCAAGCATGAAGTCAAGGCGATCGATCCGCCCGGTGTTGCGCGGTGCAAAAGTATTGAGCGAAAGGTTCAAGATCTGTGCGCCATGATCGACAGCAAACCCCACCCCGTTACGGACCCAGTCCGTGGTATCGAATAAATTGTCCACGTCCAGAACACGGGCGTTGACGTAGCGTGCATCGGTCGCGAGGCCAGAAAACAGATTGGACGGGTCCGCCCCCAAGACAACGCTGGCGACCTCCGTGCCGTGGCCGAACAGGTCGTCGCCCGTGCTGCCCGGCTCGGTGGGTACAAAGTTGGCCTGAGCAACCAGCCGACTGTTGCCCAGGCTGTCGATACCGGCCAGCGCCGGGTGCATATGATCGACGCCCGAGTCGATGATGCCGACGACCACCCCCGTGCCGTCACCCAGCAGCGCGCGGGAGGCGTCGCCATTGACATAGGCGACGCTCGTATCAAGGGCCGACACAGAAGCCACCGGGAACGCGGTCAGGAGCGCCAAAACAAAACAATCAAGGCGTCTCATACTCAGCCCCTCGTACAAAGATACAGCCAAACCAGCACGCACAAAGCCTACAACCGCGACCGCCGAAATCAACACCCCAACTTACAGCCGCCATGGAATTTCGCGATCGCGTGGTACTTCAACCGTCCCTGGATGGATTGACCACCGCTTGAGACGACCTGTAATGGGCCTGATCCTTAAGTCTAGCCATTTGATTAGACTACATCGCAATGCAATCGGCTTTAACAGCCAACCCGGCCCCCGCGTTCTGGCCCGCCGTGCAGGCGATCGCCTGGCGGGAGTGGGTGCGGTTCTTTAGGCAGCGCAGCCGGGTGATCGGCGCGTTCGCGACGCCGGTGATCTTCTGGGTGCTGCTGGGCTTCGGGGCCGACCGGGTGTTCTCCGCCGAGGGCGCCGATGTCGGGTACCGCGCGTACTTCTTCCCGGGGGCGCTGGTGATGATCCTTTTGTTCACCGCGATCTTCTCGACGATCACGGTCATCGACGACCGCAATGAAGGGTTCCTGCAGGGCGTGCTCGTCAGCCCGGCGCCGCGCTCGGCGATCGTGCTGGGCAAAGTCCTCGGCGGGTCGGCCATCGCGATGGTGCAGGGCGTCCTGTTCCTGGTGCTCTGCCCGTTCATCGTCGATGAGCCCCAGTGGATCGGCATGCTTCTCGCACTGCCGGCAATGCTCCTGCTCGCCATCGCGCTGACGGGGCTCGGGCTGGTCATGGCCTGGCGGATGGACTCGACCGCCGGGTACCACGCGCTGATGAACATCCTGCTCATGCCGATGTGGTTCCTCTCGGGCGCGGTGTTCCCCGCGGCGACCGCGCCGGTATGGATGAAGGCGGTCATGGCGGTCAACCCGCTGACCTACGGCCATCAGCTCTTGTCCGGCCTGCTGCTGGGCGACGACGCGCCCGGCGGGCTGGTGCCGATGTGGGCCGCGGCGGTGATCGTCGCGGGGTTCGCGGGGGCGATGGTTGCAATAGCTGCACGCCTCGCCGGGAAACCGGCCTAGACTACTGCCATGCAAAAGGCCCTGTTCAACTTGCCGGTCTTAATCGTGGCGGCGTTCTCGCTGGCGGCGACCGCGGTCATCAGCGCGCTGGTCTTCGCCAACCAGCCCGAGCCGCCAACGCTGCTCATCGAGCCGGCGCCCGCGCCCGACTTCACCGTCACCGACCACAACGGGCAGACGGTGACCAAAGACGACCTGCTCGGCCGGGTCTGGGTCTGCGACTTCTTCCTGACCCGCTGCAACGCCATCTGCCCGACGCTCGGCCGGACGATGGCCGACCTCGCGACCGACCTCTCTCAAGACCAGGTCTTCGCCGACGTGCGCCTGATCAGCTTCAGCGTGGACCCGGAACACGACACGGTCGAGGAACTCGCCCGGTACCGCCTGATCAACGGCGGGGTCTGGGACCGAGACGACAAGCAGCGGCAGGAAGCGATCGAGAAGCACTGGCTGCACACACGCGCTGAAAGCCGCGAAACGTTCTGGCCTATCGTGGACCAGGGCTTCGGCCTGGCCGTCGGCGACTCGCCCGACGACCCCAAGTCCCCGGTCGCGCACAGTGGTAAGCTCGTGCTCGTCGACAAGCGCGGCAACATCCGCGGGTACTATGACGGGCTGAGCGATGCCGAGATCCCGGCGCTGCTGGCGGACATCCGCCGACTGGTCGAGGAACCCGACGAGTAAGCCCAGCGATGCCCGCGCCAGCCAACCCCAACCTCTTCGACCCGCCGAGCGCACACCAGCTCGCCGATCACTTGGCGGCGCACCCGCCGGTGCGGTCGGCCAACTGGCACTTGCGGCTGCCGATCATCATGATCGTCGTGCTGGGCATGACGCTGCTATTGATGTCGAGTCCGGCGTTCGCGCTGCTGCCCTGGCTGGCGCTGCTGGGCGCGATGGTCTACATCACCAGCCGGGTCCGGGCGATGCGCGAGCTGCAGCAGCGCGTCACGCGGGCGTGGGAGCTGGCGATGATCCGCCGATACCGCGAGGCGCTCGGGCACGCGTGGGACCTGCTGCCGGCGTGCCGGTCACAACCGGAGCTGCACGGCCGGGTCGTCACCGTCATCGCGCACATCCTCGGCGAGCTCAACCAAGACAACGCGGCGGAGGTGGCCTACGGCTACCTGCTGGACCGCCTGCCGACGGACCACCCGCTGTCGCTGCGATTGAAGGTGCAGCGGGCGGTCGCGGCGCTGTCGGCCGGCCGGCTGGCGGACGCGGACGAGGCGCTGCGGAAGCTGCGCGGCCCCGCCGAGGCATCGAAAGACCCGGCGCTCGGCGCGGCGTACCGCCTGGCGCGGCTGGTGCAGGACGTGCGCACCGGCCACTACGCCGACGCCGTTAAGACGGCCGACGAGACGGCGGACAAGCTCCGGCCGCTGGGGATCGAGGCGGGCTACGGCCACGGGCTGTTGGCGTACTGCTGCGACCGGCTTGCCGAGCGCAGCACATCGATCGATGAAACAACGCGGCAACAACTCACCCACCAGGCCCGAGCGTGGTGGGACAAGGCGACGCTGCTGATCCCGCCGGCGGCGCTGGTCTACCGGTACCCGGAATTGCGGCACGTTACGACAACGACACACGGAACAACTACGTAAACACGCGTCGCCTCTTGGGCGACGGCAAGTCGAAGCCAGCTAGATGCACGAAGACACCCCACGCCCCTTCGACCCGGCGGCGTTTGATGCGAAGCTCGCCTCGGACAGCGCGATACGCTCGATGCTGATCGTCGGCGCGGTCATCGCGGGTGTCGTAGCGTTCCTGATGCCCGGGCTCGGTGTCGTCTCGACGGTCGTTGCGCCGGTCATCCTGCTCGGCCTGTGGCTGTGGCTGACCGCCTCGACCGCGCGCGTCGGCAGGGCGCTGCCGCTCGTCTCCGGTCAGCTCGCCAGCGACCCCGCTCAGGCCGAGGCGACGATCGAAGAGGTGCTGCGTTACCGCCCGGTGATGCGGTGGGCGCGGCTCTTGACCTACCACCGGCTCGCGGCGCTGCGCCACCTCCAGCGCCGCTTCGCCGAGACCGCGGCGATCTGCCTGTGCCTGCTCAACCAGCCGCTCAAGGGCCCGGCGGCGCAGGCCCGGCCGTACCTGCTGCTCATGCTCGCCGAGGCGCAGCTCGAGACCGGCAACCTGCCGGGCGCGTACCACGCGCTGGCGCACCTGCAGCAGACAAGGCTGGGACTGGCCGAGTCGCTGCAGCGCCTGGCACTGCAGACGCGGTATGAACTGGCGGTCGGCGCGTACGGCTCGGCGCTCTACCGCTCGCGCGCGAAGGTCGAGTTGGCGGAGCTGATGCCCCCGGCCCACTGCGCGACGATGCACGCCATGCTCGCCACCGCGGCGCACCACGCCGATCAGCCCAAACTCGCCGGCTGGCTGTGGGAACGCACCCGCCTGCTCGCCGAGCCGGACCTGCTCAAACAGCTCGAGCAGGGCGGCTTCGGCGTCGGTATCGTCGAGCCGGACACCGGCATCGGCACCGAGCCCGCTTGACCCCGGCCCACAGCGCGTCACAATGCACGGCTTGTACCCCCGCGTCGCGTGAGTGGGCCTGCGTATGCAACTGATGTCCTGGCAGATCGCCCGGCTGGGCAGCCGATTCGGCATGCTGTTCGAGCCTTACAAGCAGCGCGTCATGCACAGCGCGCTCGGCCGGCTGCTCGATCGGCCGATGGATCTCTGCGTCGGCATGGTCGAGCCGGACGGCACCGAGCGCACGCTGCCGTTCACCACGCACGGCAAGCCGCTGGTCAACTGCGAGCAGTTCGAGCGCTTCAATTCGATCACCTACCGCGGGTACTCGGGCAAGCACAACATCCGCTTCGAGCTGAACATCCACAGCCCGTTCTACCCGCAGGACGAGAAGCTGTGCCTGCTGCCGGTGTTCTACCTCGAGTTCCGCGTGCACCACGTCATCCACGCGCGCTGGCGTCAGCAGGCGGCCGAGCCGGACATGAAGGCGCGCCTGTTCCTGCGCATCAAACGCCCCGACACGCAGATGTTTGTGGACGGCCCGCAGATGCATATGCGGTACGACAGCCCGCTGACGTTCAACGCCGACCGCGGCAGCCCGATGCCCGAGACGAACCCGCCACCAACCGGGGGGCCGACCGTGACCGCGCTCGAGCGCATCGTCTCGCTGAACCCCGAGGCCGAGCCGACGCCGGAAGGCGACGGCCTGACGATCGAGATGCCCGTCACCATGCCCGACCAGGGCAGCAAGTGGCGGCTGGTCTGGTGCGCCCACGTCGCCGAGCCGGTCGCGACCGTCAGGCGCTCGGGCAAGGACTTCCCCGCCGCCTTGCGCTACGCCGACCACTGGCCGGACATCGACGCGGTCGTGGACGAAGCGCTGTCCACACGCGACGACCACCTCGCTCACTCCCGCCGGATCGAGAAGCTCGTGCAGCAGGCGCCGATGAACATCGCCCAGCAGCACCTGCTCGCGCAGGCCTGGCAGTCGTACCTGGCCAACACGTTCTGGCTCAGCCACGACGACCCGGGGATCGAAGAAGACAGGTGCCCGCCGGGCACGCGCAAGGGCTGGTTCTCCGTCATCGAAGGCTCGCGGCTGTACCAGTCCAACCTCAACGCCGAGTGCAACTCGGCGATGTTCTACCTGTCGATGTGGCCGCGCCTGCTGAAGATGCAGCTCGGCCAGTTCCTCGAGCGCGTCCACGAGCACAAGCAGAGCGGCGGGCTGGTCGTGGACCACGACCTGGGCACCGGGCTCAACATGACCGGCCCGGGCTACGACCACGCCTCGCCCACCGACCAGAACGCCGACCTGCTCGCGCTCATGCAGGCCTACGGCCGGTGGGCCGGCGACGCGTCGCTCATCAAGCAGCACCACGACACGATCACCGGCCTCGCGAAGTTCCTGCAGTGGGCCGACCGCGACCACTCCGGCTTCCCGTCCGTCGGCGTGTCCACGACGCACAGCTCGCGCTACTCCCCGGCCTTCCGCTCCTCGCCCAAGCAGACCTACCTCGCGATCAAGCGCGTCGTCGGCCTGCGCGCCGCGGCGGACCTCCTCAAGCACGCGGGCATCCCCGACGTCGCGCCGGATGCTAAATCGTTCGAGGAAGACGCCGACCAAGCCGCGCCCAGCATCGTCGAAGAGGCCTGGTACGGCGATCACTTCATGGTCTGCGTTGACCCCGCCTTCACGCAGGAAGGCGCCGACCACGACCTCGCGAATGTGTATTGCATCTACAACGGGAACGCCGAGCTGCTGCCGATGATGGTCGGCATGCCCACCGCGGTGCCGACGGACCTCCTCAAGAAAGACCTGATCAGCGGCAAGCGCGAGACCACCCGGCGGTACGGCTGCTGCAACACGACCGTCGAGACCGACCACCTGCGCATCAGCCAGAACCTCTGGCGGGACATGCTCGCCCGCTACCTGCACCTCCGCTGGCCCAGCTCCGCCAGCCACTACTGGGACATGCAGGTCATGGGCAACACGCACCTGCAGTCCAAGGGCTTCGTGGACGCGTACATCACCGACAACCTCGCGCACTACCCCCGCGGCGTCACCGCGCTGGGGTACCTCCTTACCGGCCCGCGCATCATCATCGACCGCCTCGCGCCCGGCGCCGGCGGGACCTACATCACCATCGACCCCGACCGCAACTACGCCGCCCGCTGGCCGCTCTTGCCGCTGGCCGACTGGAAGGCCGGCAAGTGCCCGATCGCCGTGGTCACCGCCGACGGCGAGGTGCGCATCGAATCCGAGATCGATCGCATCATCGTCCACGGCCAGGACAAGCCGAGCGCGGAAGGGTTGATTGGGTAGTCATGAAACCGAATCACTCGTCGATCCCAAGATCGCTCTTAGTAAACAGCGCATCGAACACAAACCCCGCGGCCTCGATGTTCTCGCGCGCACCCTCCTGGCGGTCGATGGTCGCGATGATGGCGGGGACCTCGACCTTGAACTCGTCGCGGAGCAGTTCACCGGCCTCGAGGACCTGCCCGCCGGTGGTAGCGATGTCTTCGAGCAGGACGACCTTCTCGCCGGGGCGGATCGCGCCTTCGAGCTGTTTCGCGGTGCCGTAGTCCTTCTTGCTGTTGCGGATCAGCACCGCGGGTTTGCCGGTCGAGATGGCGGCGGCGCTGACCAGCGGGATCCCACCGAGCTCGGTGCCGGCCAGGCGATCGACCTGCCCCAGCTTGGCGATCCGTTCGGCAAACAACGCCCCCAAGGCCTCCAAAATATCCGGCTGGGTCGTGAACAGGTACTTGTCCAGGTAGTACCTGCTCGTGCGCCCGCTGCGCAGGGTGAACTCGCCACGCAACAGCGCGACCTCGGCGATCCGTTTGCAGACTTCATCTCGGTTCAGCATGGCCGCGAGTATAAGACCGTTTCGCGGGCAACGCGCAGCGTCCCGTGCGGGGCATCTGAAACGATTCGAACGGGACGCTGCGCGTCGCCCGCGACACAACGGATACACTCACGCCATGGCCCGCGACCTGACCGACAAAGTCATCCTCATCACCGGCGCGAGCAGCGGGATCGGCGCCACCACAGCGGCCGCGTGTGCGGACGCGGGGATGCGCGTCGCGCTCGTTGCTCGGCGCAGGGACAAGCTGCAAGAGCAAGCCGACGCAATCACGGCGCGGGGTGGCACGGCCTGCTGTTTCGCGGCCGACGTCTGTGACGACGACGCGATGCTCCGTGCGTTCGACGCCTGCCAACAACAGCTCGGCCGGCTGGACGCCGTCTTCGCCAACGCGGGCTACGGCCGGATCGTCAACGTGATGGATATGGATGAACAAGACGAACGGGCGATGTTTGAGACGAACTACTACGGCACGACGCGCACGCTGCGCCTGGCGGTGCCGCTGATGCGTGAGTCGCCCGGCAGCCTCAGGCACCTGCTGGTCTGCAGCTCCGCGGCGCGCGAGATCGGGCTGCCGACGCTGGGGGTGTACAGCGCAACAAAGGCGG
Organism: Phycisphaeraceae bacterium; assembly: GCA_028280965.1. Lineage (GTDB taxonomy): Bacteria > Planctomycetota > Phycisphaerae > Phycisphaerales > Phycisphaeraceae > JAHQVV01. Next base: position 12,733 of record JANQKT010000216.1, on the reverse strand, counting down.
CGCAGGACTGTGTCGCCGGGGCGATGCGCGCCGAGTTGCACGACGAGGGATTCAAGGTGACAAGCGTGCACCCGATCGGCACGAAGACGGACTTCATGCGTGTCGCGGGCGAGACGGAGAACAACAACACCCCGCCGGCGTTGCAGCAGACGCCGGAGCGGGTCGCGCGGTTGATCGTCGCGGCGCTGCGCAAACCCCGGCCTGAGGTCTGGCCGAGCGCGATGACGCGTTACGCCCTGGCGCTGGGCACGGCGAGCCCGCGCTTCGCGAGCTGGGTGATGCGTCGGCACTACCGCAAGCTGCGACATGAATACGGGTTTCAACAATAGCCGCGGCGCGACGCGTCGCAGGTAGAACAGGAATCATTGATCAGCGTTACCGGGCGACGCGTCGCGTCGCGGCTGAACAATCACACCGCCAGGACGTACGACAGCACCGAGAACGCGATGTAGCCCAGCAGCAGCGGCCAGCCCATCCACTTGCTGAAGTGCCCGTCCTTCGCCGCCTTGAAGATGCACAGGCGGAAATAGATCAGCATCGCCATCATCGTCGGCAGCGCGACGTAAACAAACTGGGTCGTGGCCTGCTCAGTCGCAGAGTCATATGCGATCGCGAGCGGCGCGGCGACGGCGGCGGCCCCGACCACGAACAACACATTGAGGATGTCTGCGCCGATCACGTTGCCGACCAGCAGCTCGGCGTGGCCCTTACGCAACGCCTGGATGCCGACAACCAGCTCGGGCAGCGACGTGCCGAACGCGACGATCGTGCCTGCGATGACGACGTCGGGCACGCCCCACTGCCGGGCGAGCTCGCCGAACGACCCGACCATGCCGTCGCCCGCGGCGATAACCAGCACCAGCCCGACCACGCCGATGCCGAAGAGCATCAGCAGGGACTTGTCCTTCTCCTTTTCACCGTTGTCCTCGTCCATCTCAGCGAGGTTCGGGTCGCCGTCGGGGTGCTGCTTGGCCCAGCGGACGCTGATGGCCATGTAGCCGACCAGCAGCAGCAGGAACAGCACGCCGATGGGCCGGCCGATGGCCGACTCGCTGCCGTACATCGCGAACAGCACCCAGCACAGCAATGCGAGCATCAGCGCGCTGCCGAACTGCACCCAGCCCTGGCGCGTCAAGACAAACCTGTCGGCCGGCAGGGCGACGAGGATGCAGCCCAGGCCGAAGATCAGCCCGGTGTCGGCGATGATCGAGCCCACGCCGTTGCCCAGCGCGAGCCCGGCGTTGCCGGCAAAAGCCGCGAGCACGGACACCGCCGCCTCGGGCGCGGTCGTGCCCAGCGACACGATCGTCGCGCCGATGATCACCTTGGGCATGCCCAGCCGGCTGGCGATCCCCGCGGCACCCTCGACCAGCCAGTCCGCCCCCTTCATCAATACAAACATCGAGACGCCCGCGACGAGCAGCAGCACGAACACATTCCCGCCGGCAAAGACGTCTTTGCCGGCGAACTGTTCGAGCAGGGTTGCGAGCGTGGGTGTCATGGCGGGCATGATAGGCCGAGCGACGCGGCAGCGCCCTCAACCCGTCGGCAGCACCTTCATCAGCCGGCCAACAACTTTTGGCACGACCTCGAGCGCGCGTTCGATCTCCGCCTCGGTCGTCTCGCGCGACAAAGAGAAACGCACGCTGCCGTGCGCGACCGGCTCGGGGATGCCCATCGCGAGCAGCACCGGCGAGGGGTCGAGCGAGCCGCTGCTGCACGCGGCGCCGGCGCTGGCGCAGACGCCCTGCTCGCTCAGGCCGAGCAGCACCGCCTCGGCCTCGACCCCGGGAAACCCGACATTCGCCGTATTCCAAAGCCTCTCCGCGCCTCCGGAATTCACGACGGTGTTCGGCAGCGCGGCGCGGATGCCCTGCTCCAGCTTGTCGCGCAGCGCACGGACACGACCGATCGCGGCGTGGTCATCGACAAATGCCCCGGCCAGCTGTGCCGCGACGCCCATGCCGATGACGCCGGGCACGTTCTCGGTCCCCCCCCGGCGTCCCCGCTCTTGCGCCCCGCCGAGCTGGATCGGCTGCAGACGCACGCCCCGGCGGACCCACAGCGCGCCGACGCCCTTGGGCCCGTGGAACTTGTGCGCCGCGAGCGTCATCAGGTCGCAACCCGCCCTAGCGACATCGACCGGGAGCTTGCCGACGGCCTGTGTTGCGTCCAGGTGCAGCAGCAGCTTCAGGCGTTGGCCTTGCTCAGCGGCGCGCTCGCGCGCTTCTCGCACCGCTTCGGCGATCTGTCCGATCGGCTGGATCACGCCGGTCTCATTATTCGCCCACTGGATGCTGACCAGTGTTGTGTGTGTGTTATCTGAATTGCCTGTGTGTTCGTGCACGAGCCGCTGAAGCGACTCAGCCGAGACGCGGCCGTCGCGATCGACCTCGGTGTGCACGACCGTGGCACCCTGTTTCGCCAGGCGCTCGCCCGGCTCGCGCACGGCGGCGTGTTCGATCCTCGTAGTAATAAAGGTCAATGCGTCCGGGGGCGCGACGCTGAAGAGCGCTAGGTTGTCCGCCTCGGTCCCGCCGGAGGTGAAGATCAGCTCGCGCGGCGGGGCGTGGATCAGCTCGGCGACCTGCTGGCGTGCAAGCTCGAGCTTCTGGCGGACCTGCTGGCCAAGCCGGTGTACGCTCGACGGGTTGGCCCAGAGCTCGCGCTGCGCGTGATTCACCGCCGCGACCACCTCGGGCGCGGGCTTAGTCGTCGCGTTGTTATCGAGGTAGACCCAGTCCATCGGCGTATTCTAGATCATGGCGCCCTTGAGCAGCGCGTCGAGCTCTTTCTGTGATCGGATACGGTGCTTGGTGATGGACGGATCGATCGTTGGCCAGAGCGCGTCATAGTGTTTCCGCCGCTCGCCGTGGGACCGCCAGGCGTAGAGCAGGATCGAGTCCTTGCTGGCGAAGGACATCCGCCAGCTTTCTGAGTTGCCTGAGAAGATCTCCTCTTTCGTCCAGGCCCGCCGAACGGTGCGTCTGAGAAGCCGCCACATGACGAACGGCTTGGGGTAGTCCAGCCAGATCAGGGTATCGACGCGTGGCAAAACGATGTGCGCCGACCCACCAAGATTGCCATCGAAGGTCCAGGCTTCGTCAGCGATCCGCTGCTCGACCAGCGCGTAATAGGCCGGCTTGCTCCGCTCGACCCAGTCCGGCTGCCAGAGCAGTTCATCAGAGTTGATGTAGGTCAGCCCTTTTGCTTCCGCGATCCGTCGGGCGAGCGTGGACTTGCCCGATCCGCTGCAGCCGACGACGGCGACGCGCCGGCCGATGGGACTCGATGGCATGACGGTGTGTTCCATAGGTCCCCGCGCGGCGGTCCGCTATCATACGCCGCTCGGCCTTGTTGCCTACACCCTTACACCCTACGCCCTGCTGCCTACACCCCTGCCCCATGGACCACTTCACCTACCGCGACAACCAGCTTTACTGCGAGAACACCCCGGTCTCGGCGATCGCCGAGTCGGTCGGCACGCCGGCGTATGTTTATTCCAAACAGACGCTGCTGGATCACTACCGCGCGATCTCCTCCGCGTTCGCCGAGCTGGACCCGGTCGTCTGCTACTCGATCAAGAGCTGCGGGAACCTGCACATCGTCAGGCTCCTCGCCGAACAGGGCTGCGGGATGGACGTCGTCTCCGGCGGGGAGGTCTTCCGGGCCCAGGAAGCCGGCACCGACATGAGCAAGGTCGTCTACGCCGGCGTCGGCAAGACCGATGACGAGATCGAGCAGGCGATTACCGCCGACATCGGCTGGTTCAACATCGAATCCGAAGCCGAGTTCGAGAACATCGCGTTGATCGCCCAGCGGCTGGGCAAGCAGGCGCACGGCGCGCTGCGGATCAACCCCGATGTCGCCGATGCGCGCACGCACGCTAAGACAACGACCGGCAGCAAGGAGACCAAATTCGGCGTCGATATCGAGCGCGCCAGGCGCTTCTTCCACGCCTACGGCCGGAACGAGAGCCTGCGCCTCGACGCGATCCACCTGCACATCGGCAGCCCGATCTATTCGCCCGAGCCCTACGTCAAGGCGATCACCAAGGCGCTCGAACTGATCGATGAACTGCGCGGCGAGGGCTTCGAGATCAACACGATCGACATCGGCGGCGGGTACGCGGCGGACTACGAGACCGGCGCATCCCCGGCCTACACCGACTACGCCGACGCGATCGTCCCGCTGCTCAAGCCCTTCAAGGACGACGGGGGGACGGTCATCCTTGAGCCCGGCCGGACCATCGCCGCCAACGCGGGCATCCTGCTGACCGAGGTGCAGTACCTCAAGCAGGGCGGGTCCAAGAAGTTTGTGATCTGTGACACGGGGATGCACCATTTGATCCGGCCGACGCTGTACGAGGCCTGGCAGTTCATCTGGCCGGCGAAGGTTGCCCCCGAGCATGTGCCGGCCAAGCGCGCGAAGGATTTAGAGGTCGATGGCCTGGAGATCAGCGAGATCGTCGGCCCGATCTGCGAGACCGGCGATTACCTCGCGAAGGACCGCCCGCTGCCGCCGGTCGAGCGCGGCGACCTGCTCGCGGTGTTCAGCGCCGGGGCGTACGGGATGGTGATGGCCAGCCACTACAACGCGATGCCCAACCCGCCGGAGGTCCTGGTGGATGGTGATCGGTTCCAGACGATCCGCCGGCGGGAGACGTATGAGGACCTCGTCGCCGCTGAGCGCGTGTAGCCACCAGATTAACCTCTCTCCGATCACACCCCGCCCGATGCGTGCACGCTGTATCGCGGGGTGTCGCTGTGGTTCACCTGAATCAGACGATCTGAACGTTTACGGCTTACTTTCAAGTGGAAAACAGATCGCTTGAGCCCCGCCTGATCAAGTGGCTCGCACCCGCTTGCCGAGAGTGCGGGTGTTCCACGCGACGCCGGCGACGCCGGTATCGACCTTTCACCCAAGCGAGGCAAAGTGATGAAGGCGCTGCTGCACAAGTTCAAGTCCCTGAGTCTGGGGCCCGGATCATCGCGTTGACGCTGGTGATCATCACGACGGTCGTCGTCAACAACCCGGTGTTCAACGGCAAGCCCCGCCGCGTGACCGCATGCGGCGGGGCTTGCTTGTGTAATCGTGCCTGGATTGATGAGGCGGGGTCGGCAAGCCTCAACCCACAAACTTGTCCCACCCGCGGTCGGCCTGCTTGATCAGCGCGGGGTTGCCGTTCTTCTTCGCCAGCTTGATCCAGTCGCTGCGGGTGTTTCCCCACACACCCTTGTAGAAGACGTACAACTGGTCATCGATGACGAGGTAGCTCTTCGGGTCGACGTCGGTCTTGCTGCCCTCGCGCATCGCCCAGGCGCACCAGCCGCCGTAGGCCGGCTCGTACTTCGCGGGGCTCTTCTTGAACGCCTCCTTGTTGGCGTCATTGGCGAAGCGGTAGATCACCCCGCGGTAACGCACGGCCCGGCTTTTGGAGCCCTTCTTGGGGCCGCCGCTGCGGTGGTAGCTGACCGGGTCGTAGCCGTCGAGCGCGAGCTTTGATCGCTTGTTGATGTTGAAGTGCTTGAGCCGGACGGACTCGGACAGGCGTCCGGCCTGGGCGCTGGCCGGCAACGCGGGCAGCAGCGCCAAGGACGCGGCGGTGGCGGCCAGGACCCGCAGTGCGCGGCGGCGGGAGATCATCGGGGTGGGCTGGGTCGTTTGCATCGGTAAGCTCCTAGGTCGTGACTTGCTTGGAAGGATCAGGGACTGGTGGGAGAACCGCGCGGCCCGCGGGTTGATTCCAACCGATCTGATATCTCCGTGCATAAGCCGCCGGCGTCGCTCGTTGGCGGGCTTGACGTACAATCCCAGCCATGCCTGAGGGGTCCAATCACGTCGATCGCTCGGCGCTCAAAGACGAGCAGCTCGTTGTGGCTTATCGAGAGGGCGATGTCCCCGCGCTGGCCGAGCTGATCGGGCGGTACGAGAAGGAGCTGTTCCACTTCCTGATCCGCTTCGCGGGCAACCGGGCGTTCGCAGAGGACCTGTTCCAGGAAACCTTCCTGCAGGTGCACCAGTCGGCGAAGACGTTTGACGCGACCAAGCGGTTCAAGCCCTGGCTGTTCACGATCGCGGCGAATAAGGCCCGCGACCACCTCCGCCGGGAGAAGCGAAAGCGGACCGCCCCGCTGTCGGCGTTGATCGACCCGACCCAGGAATCGGGCGCAAGCTTCATCGACCTGATGGAGGCGGACGTCCCCCTGCCCGACGACACCGCGGACGAGCAAGAGATCGCCGACCTGGTGCGCGAGCTGGCCCAGCAGTTGCCCGACCACCTGCGGGAGGTGCTGGTGATGGCGTACTTCCACCAGTTCGCCTACAAGGAGATCGCGGAGATGTTGTCGATCCCGCTGGGCACAGTCAAGAGCCGGCTGCACGCGGCGGTGGGCACATTCGCCCAGCTTTGGAAGGCCCGATACCCCGAGAAAATAGGCGAAAAAGCCGGTGAAAAACCCGGCTGAAATCCCTTCAGATTCGCAAACCCGCGTAGCCCACCTGGCGTATCAAAAACACACGTATCCACCGGGCCTATCGCCCGCGACCGAACCGGACCGCCCCGGAACGCCCTACGACCGCCATGACCACGCCCGCCGACCAGCCCGACCCGAACCTGCCCCGCCTCAGCCCTGCCGACGCCGAGTTGTTGGATCGATGGCTGGGTGGGACGTCGGCCGATCATGCGATCACGACCAGCGATGAGGCACGCGTCCGGGACGTGCTTGCGCTGCTCGATCACTGGCGGGTCGGCGAGCCCGAGGCGGGCCTGGCGGACCGGGCGCTGGCGGGCGTCGTCACGGCGGACCCGGCCCGGCTGTGCGAGGCCGACGGCGCAGCGCTCGACGCGCTGCTGGCACTGCATGCCCAAGGCCTGGCCGACGGCCCGATGCCGGCCGACACCCGGGCGCGGGCCGAGCGGGTTTCCGGGCTGCTCGGCTTGCTGGACCGGGCGCGCGGAGCCGACACGCCGGTGCCGACCGGCCTGGCCGAGCGCACGATGCGGGCGGTCGAACACGACCGCTCGGCCGGGCGGCGCCTGTCGATCTCCGCCACCAGTAACGGCGGCCGCTGGCGTGCCTCAGGCGGGAGCATCCGGCAGATCGCGACGACCGCGGCGCTGCTCATGATGGTGCTCTCCGTCCTGCTGCCGGTGCTCGACAAGAGCCGTCGAGACGCGATGATCGCCCAATGCGAGCAGAACCTGGCGGGCCTGGGCGTGGACCTGCAGCGGTTCGCATCGGACAACAAGGAGTCGGTTCAAGCCCCGGCCCAACCGCCTGCGATCTTCAGCCACCTCTCGGAGTTTGCCAGCCGGGATATCGATGGCTCGCGCGTCCCGGCCAACAGCGTCAACCTCTTTGTCCTGCTTAATCAGCGCAATCAGCAGCTCACCTCCGAGCACCTGACCTGCCCGGCCGCGGAGGACGGCACGCCCACGGCGTTCTACAACGGGCAGAACCCCGTGGCCGGCGGCCCGCTGCGCGTGTTCCTACAGCCCCGCCCGATCTTCGCGGACACCAACCCGCTGTACCGCCTCACCGAGAACGGCCTGGTCCGCGACGCCGACATCCCCGGCATGACCCGCAGCAAGAATCACGACGGCGTCGGGCAGAACGTGCTGATCAGCGACGGCTCGGTCGCCTGGAAGGTCCGCCCGGCGGTCACGCGCAGCGGCCAGGACAACGAAGACAACATCTGGCTGTTCCAGCCCCCGGCCCGCACAGACAAGGGCGACAGCGAGCCGGACGTCTTCCTCACGCCCTGAACCGTGTTCACCGGTTTTTTGCTGTTTTTCCAGCAAATTTGATTGGTGCGGGCCCGCCGACGAATTATCATCAGGCCTGGGGCGTTGTACCTTTCGGCCGACGAATCATCCTGTCTTCGACTTGACCATAAACAGCATCGGCCCGGTTCGATCAGGACCCGACAACCCGACCGGAGCGAGAAGACACCCACCCAGGAGGTGTGCGATGTCAGCAGCGCCAGGGATCGAAGAAACCGCCCGCCAGTGGATCGACGACGAGGCCCAACGCCGCCAACCCGGTCCGGTCGCTGATCCGCCCCCGCCCCCGCTCCAGCTCAGCCCGGCGGCGTGGGTGCTGCCCAAGCTGCTGCGGATCGTCTTCCAGAACACGCAGCAGCCGGTCGAGGTGCTCGCCCCGCTGATCCGCAGCATGCTCCACGAGCAGGTCTTCGCGACCACCGGCGGGGACCCGTGCAACTGCGAGCATCTCGAGGAATCGATCGACGAGACCGTCGGCATCCTCGTGCGCGTGCTCGAACGCGTCCGGCAGCACTGCCTGACCCAGCCCCAGGCGGGCTGAAGATGCAGCATCCGCGGCGGCGGGTTGCCGGGCGGGTATGATGGCGTCGGGGCCGCCGCCAGGGAGGGCCGACCGATCGCCGACGCATCCGACTCAACCCCGCGCCTGATCCTCTGGCCGCTGCCCGATCAGCGACACCTGTACATGCTCGTCGCCGGTGTCGTACTGGGTGTCGTGCTTGGCCCGGCGGTGCTCGGAAACCTGGCGCCCCACCTCTACGACCCGATGTTTGTCGGCAGCGGCGACACGGAAGAACTCGACAAGGCCCGCGAGGCCCTCGACCGGTTCGCCAACGACGCCGACACCCGGCAGGCGATCATCGACGAAAAGATCGCCGAGTATGACAACCTCTTCGGCCGGGGCGACTCGCTCGACGAAGCCCGTGAGGATCACGTCATCGATCTGACCAACCGCTTCGCCGACGAGCAGGACCGGCTGGAAAACAATATTGCGCTGGCCCGCGTCCCCGTCCTCGCCAGCCGGCAGGCCCACCGCGAGAAGCTCTCGGGCATGGCCACCGCGATGTTGCTCCTGATTGTCATCCTCCTCGCGGTCGAGGCGATCCTCAGCCCGCAGCGCGACGAGATCGAACAGGGCAGGGCCGATCTGCCCCCGGCCCTGTCCCGCCTGATCACGGTGCGGTACGCCCTGGCCGCGGGCTGGTTGATGCTCATGCTCGCCCAGCCGGTCTGGCTCAAGGGCGTGGACCCCGTCTTTGGCGGGCTGCTGCTGGTCGTCGTCCTGCTCGCGGGGCTGATTCCGCTCGGCAGGCGGGGCTGAACCTTTAACCAAACTAACATTTCACCGTTTTTCAGTGAATCGCTGTACAAAGCTCCTCACCTTGCTCTAATATTACTACTGGCCTGCTCATGGTTCAGCCAGTCCCGCTGCCAATATCGAGATGGAGAGAGAAGCTACACGACGCCTGCTTTTCCTGTTGCTGTTGTTGCTGATCGCAACAGATGCTGTATTTATCCTGATCCATCTCGCGTATGAGCTGGGGCACATCGACCGCTACATCTATTCGCTGAGCGCCGACCGCGGATACGCCGAGGTCTTCCAGTACATCAAGGTGTTCTGGATCATCCTGCTGTTCACGGCGTTGGCGTTCATCCGGCGGAAGCAGGTGTTCAGCCTCGCCGCCGGGCTCTTTGCGTACATCCTCATCGACGACGCCTTCCAGGTGCACGAAACGGTCGGCAAGTCGCTGGTCACCTGGTTCGGCCTTCAGCCCGTGTTCGGTATCGAAGAGAAGAATGTTGGTGAACTGCTGGTCTCCGCGACCGCGGGGACCGTGTTCCTGATCCTCGCGGCGGTGGTGTACACCCGGGCCGGCAGGCCGGCCCGGCGGACCTTCCACCACCTCGTCCTGTGGTGCTGCGTGCTCGCCTTCTTCGGCGTCGTTGTCGATATGCTGCACAGCTCGATCCATTGGAAGCCCTGGGCGTCGAGCCTGATGGGGATCATCGAGGACGGCGGAGAGATGCTGGTCATGAGCTGGATGGTGTGGTACTGCTTCACGCGGTTCAATCCGCCGCAAGCACAATCCCATCCGGCGGCAGCCACCGCGCCCGAGCAGACGCCCCCGGTCGAGCACCCGCCTGCCGTGGTGCGGGGCAAACCCGCGCTGTGACGCCAGGGCGTCTGGGGCGTATCCGATCTAATCAAACAGTGCTTCTTCGTTGTCCGCCAGGCGCAGCCTCAGCCCGAGGTGTTCCGCCCCGGCCTTGGTGAGCTGCCGGCCCTTGCGGGTGCGGGCGAGGAAGCCGATCTGCAGCAGGTACGGCTCGACGGCCTGCTCGAGCGTGCCCGCGTCGTCGCCGAGCGTGGCGGCGACGGCTTCGAGCCCGACGGGCCCGCCCTCGTATACCTCGGCGATGCATCGCAAGTACTTGCGGTCCAATTCGTCCAGCCCAAGCGCATCGACGCCCTCGAGCTGGAGCGCTTCGTCAACAACCGCCGGGTTCAGCGTGTTGTTGTGCCTGACCTGCGCGTAGTCGCGGACGCGACGCAGGAGGCGGTTGGCGATGCGTGGGGTGCCGCGGGCGCGGGAGGCGATGGCCCCCAGGGCGCTCGATCCCACGGCGTCGCTGCCCGACGCCGTGGGCATGTCGGGGGCGTTCATTTCGAGCAGGCCGGCGCTGCGGGTGAGGATGCTCAGGAGGTCGGCCTCGGAGTAGAACTCGAGGCTGTGGGTCAGGCCGAAACGGCTGCGCATCGGGCCGGAGATGAGTCCGGCGCGCGTCGTCGCGCCGATCAGCGTGAACGGCTGGACCGGGAGCGTGATCGTCTTGGCGTGCATGCCGCTGTCGATCTGCACGTCGATCTTGTAGTCCTCCATCGCGGAATACAGGTACTCCTCCAGCGCGATCGGCAGGCGGTGGATCTCATCGATGAACAGGACATCACGCGGCTGGAGCTTGGTCAGCAGGCCGACCAGGTCGCCGGGCTTGGTCAGCGCCGGGCCGGCGGTCACGGTCAGGTGCGTGCCCATCTCGTTGGCGATGATGTGGGCCAGCGTCGTCTTGCCCAGGCCCGGCGGGCCGTGCAGCAGGACGTGCTCCATCGCCTCACCACGCTGCCGCGACGCCTCGAGCGTGATCGACAGCTTCTCGGTCAAAGCCGGCTGGCCGACGTATTCCCCGAGCGTCTGCGGCCGCAGGGCGAGGTTGAACTGCTCGTCCTGCGGGGTCGCGGCGGCGGCGGAGATGATGCGTTCGGTCGGCACAGCGATAGCTTAGCGTCTGACACGCTCCTCCAAATCCTCCCGGCCCTGCACTATTACTCGCCGGATTCTCAACCCAACGAAACAGATTCCTGCCATCATCGTCTTATCGTTCCGTGGGCGGCATAAGGCCGCCGACTTGTGCGTTCAGACCCTGTCGGCCTGCCCGAGGGATTCCGGGGGCTCGGCGGAGACACCAAGACAGAGATCGCTATGACCACGCTGACCCCTCCATCCCGCCACGACGCCCGTGTCCAGCGGCTTCTCGCCCGTCTCCGACGCCGGCAGCTGGACCTGGCCATCGCCGGCCAGGCCGCCGACTCCGCCAAGTACGCCCGGCGGGCCTGGCGCGTCCGGCTGTTCGGGCGCGGACGGGCCGCCTGAGCACCCCGAACGGTCAATATCGGTCGTTTTGGCGGGTATCCGTTGCCCCGGCGAACCCGCTGGCCCGCCCGGACGTGCTACAATTCCCGGTCCATCCGCCTTTTGGCCAGGCCCGCCGGAGTTGTCCATGTCCACCGCCGCGACGCACGATCACGACCACCCCCATGACCACGAACACACGCACGGCCCCGACGCCGAGTGCTGCGATGTCGGCGGCATGGCGGCGCTCGCCCAGGGCCAGGGCGACAGCCAAGGCAAACTCGACCTGCAGATCCTCGCCGTCCTGCTGGGCGTCACCGTCCTGATCGCGTCGTTCATCTCGATGCTGATCTACCCCTGGCAGCCGGGCATCGACGGGCACACCGGCAACGAGGTCATGACCGTCCCGGTCCAGTCGGCCATGCTCGCGATGGTCGCGTCGATCCTTCTTGGCGGCCCGATCGTCTACGGCGCCGCCAAGGGGCTGATCACCGGGCGCTGCTCGCACGACCACGGGCCGGGCCACAACTGCGGGCACGACCATGGCGACCACGAGCACATCGCCGGCGGGTCGCACATGGAGGAACTGGTCGCGCTGGCGATCATCGCGTCCTTCGCGGCGGGCATGTACGTCGAGTGCGCCGTCGTCGCGTTCTTCATGCTCATCGCATCGCTGATCGAGCACCGCACCGCGGCAGGCGCGCTGAAGACCATCGAGTCCCTGATCCGCATCACGCCGACCAAGGCGGTACTGGTCAACGAAGCGGGCGAGCAGAATGAAATCGCCGCCGCCGACCTCAAGCCCGGCGATCGCGTGCTCGTCCTGCCCGGCGACAACATCCCCGGTGACGGCAAGGTCGTCGAAGGAAACTCCACCGTTGACCAGGCCAACATCACCGGCGAGTCCGTCCCCGTCGAGAAAGCCCCGGGTGACGAGGCCTTCGCAGGCACGATCAACGAGACTGGCCGGCTGGTGATCGAAATCTCCCGGGCGGGCGAAGACTCCACGCTCGGCAAAGTGCAGTCGCTGATCCTCCAGGCGGCACAGTCGAAATCCGCTGTGGTCCGTGAGCTCTCCAAGTACGCCTCGTACTACACGCCGGTCGTGATCATCCTGGCGTTCATCATCTTCGTTTTTACGCAGGACCTGCGTGACTCGATCTCGCTACTGTTGATCGCCTGCCCCTGTGCGCTGATCCTCTGCGGCCCGACCGCGATCGTCGCGGCGCTGTCCGCTTCGGCCCGTCTGGGTGTGCTGGTCAAGTCGGTGTCCGACCTGGAAGTCGTCCGCCGCGTTACCGCGGTTGTCTTCGACAAG
>JANQKT010000193.1 GCA_028280965.1 Phycisphaeraceae bacterium | reverse complement strand
AGCTTCTATGCCGACCTCTCGATGCCAACCGATCTGGACCGGCTGGGCCTGGCGTACGTCGAGCCCGCCGACCGGCAGCAGGCTCAAGCCGAGGTGGATGCCCAGCGCACCGCGCCAACGCCCAAGCCCAAGCCCGCACCCAAGCAGGCAGCGACGGTCGTCAGCGCGGACCTGCTGGAACCGGTCACGCCGGCGCACGAACCTCAGCTGCAAGCACCCGAGCCGCCGACCGCACCGCCCGAGCCCGAGATCAACCCCTACGCCGAGGACCTCTGGCATTCCGACGCGCCCGTCGCGACACGCCGGCGCCGCCGGCGAAAGTCCGGGGCGGACCCGCTGGTCGTCGGTCTGGGCGTGATGCTGCTGTGCGTGATCGGTATCGGGCTGTTCATCATGGTCGCCGGTGGCGACGAGAACGAAGACCCGGGCAGCCCCTCTGTCACAGACAACCAGCCGGTCGGGCGGACCTCCGAGCAAGTCGAGCGGATCAGTTCGCCCGCACGCGTTACGTTTAAGCAGCTCGAAGAACAGGACGTGCCGCCGAAGTTCGCCGACACCTTCGCCGAAGCCGGCCGGCTGATCGAGCGTGCCGAGCGTGAGCAAGAGAACGGGCGGTTAACCGAGGCCTACAACGCGTACGCCGAGGCGCACGAGTTGCTCAAGCCGCTGCCCGGCGAGATCGCACAATGGCAGGCCAACCAGGAAGCGCGTGCCGAGGCCACCGCGACGCTCGACGAGGTCAAGCGGCTGCAAACCCAGGCCGAACAGGCCAACGCCGAGCAGTACGCCGCGGTGTTCAGCCAGGGCAAGCTGGACCTGACACAAGCAATCGCGTCCCTCGACAAGGGCGAATACGCGAACGCGTTGTCGAAAGCCGAAGAAGCGCGGGGCTCGTTCGAGCAGGCGATCGAGACGGCTCAAGAAGCCGCCGGGGCGCTCGCCGCCAAGGACGCCCTCATCCAGGCGATGGGCCGCGGCGCATCGGAAGAGACGCTGAGGCAGCACGCCGCTGAAGAGATCGATCGGCTCGATGCGATGCGCCGGGCTGGTGCAGACAAATTCAACGGCCGGGACTACGCCGAATCGAAACAAGCGTTCGACGATGCGCTCGCCGCGCTGCGGCAGGCCGAAGCGCTGCTGGAGCTAGCCCGGTACCGCAAGTTCTACGCCTACCAAGCAGGCTACGAGGCGGCGGGCGTCCTGCTTGCGATCGCCGCGGGCGACGACACGGACACCGCGGCGCTCAGCGAGTTGTTCAGCCGCCTCCGGTTAGCGGACAACCCCGCCTCGAAGGTGCCGCGCGGCCCCGAGCCGGACTACGCCGCGGCCGCCGACGCGCTGGTCAACGCCGCCCGCACCGCCATCACAGCCAGGCACGGCGAGGCGGCGCAGGCCTGCTACCACGCCGGGTTCCAGGTCCGCATCATCGAGCAGAGCCTGGCCACCGAGGCGCTCACCAAGGACCAGCAGCAGCGGATCCATCAAACGCTGAGCGTCTTGCAAGACAGGGCCGCCGCCGGGGGCTGGGACATCGTCCGGCTGCGCCCGGCCGTCGAGCAGGTACGCGCCGCCAACCGCCGGGCATCGCTGGGCAAGCCGCCCGAGCAGACACGCGAGGCCTTCGCGGTGCTCATCAAGCCGCTGGAGAACCGCGCGTCCGCAGCGCGGCTGATGGACCCGCTTCTCTCGCCGAGTTCGCCGAGCGATCCCGAGCTGTTCCCAGGCCTCGGCTCATCGCAGCCGTAAAGACGCGCTAGAGCAGACTTCGATCTAAACCATGCACCCGCACGCGAACAGCGCCGCGCTAAGCCACAGCCCCCACACGCTCGCGCGGTCTAGCAGCGGGTCCTGGTGCGTCAGCCAATCGAGCTGCTGCTTGGTCTTCGCGTCCGGCGTCGGCTCGTCGCCTTCCAACAAAGGCCTCAGCCGCATCCGCATCGACACCAGCAGGTCGTGATACACCCACAGCCGTGCGCCCAGGGTCAGCACCGACACGACCAGCGACACAAAGAGCAGCACGTTGATGCCGTTATCCCGGAGCTTGATCGCCGCGGCGATGCCCTGCGCACCGATCAGCACGGCCAGCACCAGCAAGATGTGGTGGTGCAGCTCCGCGGCCTTGCCGATCGCGTCGAGCAACTCGCGTCGCCGGGCGGTGTCCTGGTTCTGTTCTGCCATGAATCAAACGCTCCAAAGTGGGGCAGACATTCCTGTCTGCCTCTCTGCAAAACCTAATCGATATGCCCCCAATACATGCGGTTGACGATCCGTGTCACGTTGGTTTGATGACAACCGACGATGTCGCCGATCTGCCGATGCGAGTACTTACCCGACGCCGCCAATCGGCGGATGCGCCGGACCTTCTTCGCGTTCAGCGTGCTGAACCCGTTGCGTTCACCACGGGCGACGTTGCCCTGCTCGAGGTTGTGCTCGTACAGGCCCTTGTGATCGACCAGCTTGAGGCAGTCGGGGTTGACACAGGCCTTGTTGCGACACGTGTGGCAGACGAACCGCTTCTTGGGGATCGGCCCGACAAAGAGCAGATACGCCGCGCGATGGACCTTGACCTGGCGACCGCCGGTGTTCCACGCCGCGTAGCCGTCGTTGTGCAGCGAGCCCTCCCACTGCCAGCACCCTCCACGCGTGGGGCGGGACCACTCGAGGATGTCATCGGCCGAGATGAGCTTGCGGATCTCGCGGGCGTTCATGCCCATGAGTGTAGACCAAGCCCCACCGTCATGCTGCCGCCCCGTCGTACCAATCCGCTAAGCGTTCAGGCGACACGCGAGGGCGATGCGGGATCGGCCAGGCAGGAGAAAAGGCTCATCACTAATTGCTCGTCCCGGCAGACCTGCTCATACAACTCGATGGCGGCGGGGTCGCGGTGGATCGATTCGAGCAGGCCGATCTCCTCGTCCGGCGACAGGCCACCATCGGTCAAAACAAAGTGCGCTGCGGCGACCCACTGCTCCAGCGTCTGCTGCTTGTGGATCGGCAACGCGACCACGCGGGGTACACGTTCGTCGAGTTGCATCGGGCACTGCGGCATGCCTCGTTCCAATCACTTGGTGGTTGAAGGGCTCAGATCGGTCAACGCCTGAGTAAGCACGGCAATTGCAAAACGTGTGCCGCGGCTTCATACAACACGAATGGGACCGCCAAGCCGGCCACCCGGCTGATCGCTGCACACAAAAGGCGCAACAGACGCCCTTCTGCCTGTGAC
The DNA here is from genome assembly GCA_028280965.1 of Phycisphaeraceae bacterium. Classification (GTDB taxonomy): domain Bacteria; phylum Planctomycetota; class Phycisphaerae; order Phycisphaerales; family Phycisphaeraceae; genus JAHQVV01. Next base: position 38,215 of record JANQKT010000193.1, on the reverse strand, counting down.
TACGGCGGCACATCGGTGTTTATTAGTTCAGAAATGGTTAGTACCCGAACACGCGAGATGGGTCACGCCGCTTCGCTCATCGGCTTGGCCTCGGCGGGCTCATCCTCACCGGCGATCACGGGCATTCAGACGTGGACCTGCTGAATTAACGCCTGCCCACCGAAGACCGCCGACGGGTCAGCACGAACCCGCCAAGACCGACGAGCAGCGCTGTGGCCGGTTCCGGGATGGGTTCGTTATCGAAGTTAATAATCGGGATGTCCGGGACATCAAGCCCGCCGTAGCTCAGGTCGTCAGAAACGAGCGGGTCTGTGGTGACCAAGAACGCGATGTCGCCATCCTGAAGCTGGTCATCCAGGCCCACGACGGACACAAACTGCTCCCGGTCCCAGTTGCCCGGGAAGAACGTAAGCATGGCACCGGACAGCAGCACGGCCTCGGTCGGGTCCGATACCGAGAAATTGAGCTGCACGGGATCGGTCGGCTCAGAATCGAGCACAACCGAGAATCGGTCGCTTGTCAGGTCTTCGGAGACTTCCAGATTCAAACCATCGAAATCGAATGTCACGCCAGGCGTCTGCCCCGCCGCCTGCTCGGCCGCGCCGCACCCGCCCACGATCGCCGCGAGAGAAATAGCCTGCTTCTTCATCTGCCGCCCTTTCCTATTTGAGACTCAATCCGGAATACATGAATGAACCCCGACAACCGCCGGATCGGCCGCCGGTATTGAAAGGTATCGGCGCGACATGCCAACAGAGATCAATACAAGCCGCGATAACAGGTGCGGTGGTTATCGCTGTTCAATGCATGGTCGATACGAATTCGAACGCTGATGCAATGCGCGAAGTCATCACGCCGCGTCGCTCATCGACTCGGCCTCGGCGGACGCATCTTCCTCACCGGCGATCACGGGCACGTAGTCGTCGCCTTCCTGCAACACCCGGCCTGACGTCGTGCGGATATCGGGCAACGGGTTCTCTTTGAGATGAGCCGCCCAGGCCTCCTCGAGCTCTTTCTGCTTCGCCTCGTCGAGCTTGTTGAACGCCGCACGGCCGCGGCACTTGGGGAAACGCGAGCAGCTCAGCCAGAGCCCACGCTTCGAGTCCCGGACGTAGTAGTTCGCGCCCGTCTCTTCGCCGCACTTCTCGCACAGGATGTCGCACTCCATCGGCGGGGGCTTGGGCAGCTCGACCGCGCCGGTCTTCGCGTTCAGCTTCACGATGTACTGCACGTCCGGGTAGCTCGCCGCCGCGAGGAACGGGCCGAAACGCCCGGTGCGCTTGATCATCGGCCGGCCGTCGCCCACCGGCGGGTCAGGACAGAGGATGTCCGTCTGCTCCGGCTCCATCGGCCGGCCGTTCTTATCGATCGGCGCCGCGTACTTGCACGGCTCGGGCATCTCGTCGCTGAGCGCCTGGAACGTCTTCTGGTCGTCCTTGGTCAGCTTCGTCCAGTTGACCTTGTCCGACTGGTCCTCGTTCATGACCTTCGGACGGGCCTTGCCCTTGGCCTTGTGCAAGAACCAAGTGCCCGGATGCCCTTCGACATCGACCTTGATCGGCGGGACGTTGAACGCGGTGCACGACAGGAACCGGCCGTTGCGCCCGAACTTGTACTCGGTCGGCGCGCCGCAGGTCGGGCACTTCAGATCATCGGGCGCGGGCTGGGTCTCGGCCTTGGCATGCCTGAGGTTCTCGTGCGCGTGATCGAGCGCCTCCCTGAACGGGTCATAAAACTCGTGCAGCGTCGCCCGCCAGTCCTTGTTCTCCGACTCGATCTCGTCGAGGTGCGCCTCCATCTCGCGCGTGTAGCCGACATCGAGGATCTTCGGGAACGCGTTCACGAGCATGTCCGTCACGACCTTGCCCATGTCCGTCGCGCGCAGCCGGCGATCACGCGGCGTCACCGTCTCGACGTACTTGCGGTCCTGGATCGTCCCGATGATCGCGGCATAGGTCGAAGGTCGGCCGATGCCCTCTTCTTCCAGCTTCTTCTGCAGCGACGCCTCGTTAAACCGCGCCGGCGGGCTGGTGAAGTGCTGCGTCGGCGTCAGGTCCAGCGGCCCGACCGGCTGGTTCTCTTCAAGTGGCGGGAGGATGACATCGTCACTGGTCGGGATGCCCATCACCTTCAAGAAGCCGTCAAACACAAGCGTGCGGCCGGTCGCGCGGAACTTGGCATCGCTCCCATCTGTTGCGCGGGCTTCAATCGTGATCGCGGTCGAGTCCCACTGCGCCGGCACCATCTGGCAGGCGACGAACCGCCGCCAGATCAGGTCATAGAGCTTGTACTGCTCGTCGTTGAGCTTGTCGCGGATCGAGCCGGGCGTGATCGACACGTCCGTCGGGCGGATCGCTTCGTGGGCTTCCTGCGCATCCTTGTTCGAAGACTTATAGAAGTTCGGCTTCTCGGGCAGGTAGCCCTTGCCGCAGCTGGACTCGATGTGCGAGCGGACAGACGATAGCGCTTCATTCGACAGGTGCGTCGAGTCGGTCCGCATGTACGTGATCAGGCCGGTCTGCCCGCGGGCGCCCTTGAGGTCGATGCCCTCGTAGAGCTGCTGGGCGACGCGCATCGTCCGCTTGAGCTGGAAACCCAGGCGGGTCGAGGCCTGCTGCTGCATCGTCGAGGTAATAAACGGCGGGCTCGGCCGAGAGGTCGTCCGCTTGGTTTCGATCGACTTGATCGTGTAGTCCGGCGCGTCCGCAACTCCGCCCAGGTACTTGACCTGGTTCTGCTGCGGGCCCTTCGCGTCTTCATCGAGCGTCTCTTGCGTATCTGTCAGGTCGAAGCCCAATGCCTGAGACGCCTTCAGCGCAGCGACGCGATTGTCGGGCTTGAACGGCTTGCCGCCGACCTCGACCAGCTCGGCCTTAAGGCACTGCCGCTCGCTCAGCCAGGCGTTCTGCTCCTTGACCGTGCGCGGGTTTTCGTCCTCGCCGACGTAGAAGAAGTCACGCCACTGCTTGCCGAGCGCATCGGCCTGCGAGGCGTCCGTGGCAAACACCGCGCCGAGGCGCCAGTATTCGTCGGGGATAAAGGCCTCGATCTCGCGCTCGCGTTCGACGACCAGGCGCGTCGCGACGGACTGGACCCGGCCGGCGCTGAGCCCGCCGGCGACTTTCTTCCAGAGCAGCGGGCTGACCTGGTAGCCGACGATGCGGTCGAGGATCCGCCGGGCCTGCTGGGCGTCGACGCGGTTGGTCTCGATCGGGCGGGGGTGTGAGAAGGCGTTCTCGATCTCCGCCTTGGTGATCGCGTTGAACACGACGCGCTTGGCGTTCTCGACGGGGTAGTCCAGCGCGTGGGCGACGTGCCAGGCGATCGCTTCCCCCTCGCGGTCCAGGTCGGTCGCGAACCAGACGTCTTCCGCCAGTTTCGCCGCCTTCTTGAGGTCGGTGACCGTCTTCTTCGAGTCGTCCATCACCTGGTAGGTGGGCTCGAAATCGTTCTCCAAGTCCACCCCTGGAACCGGTGCCTTGACCCCTTTAGGGTTGCGGGGCGGCAGGTCGCGGATGTGGCCGACGCTGGCCATCACGCAGTAGTCCTTGCCGAGGTACTTGTTGATCGTTTTGGCCTTGGTCGGCGACTCGACGATCACTAAGTGCTTGCCTTCTGCCTGTTTAGGATCGATACCGCGCCGGCCCCCGCCGCCGGAACGGGCCGTGGTCTTTTTCTTCGTCGTCGTCTTTTTCTTGGTGGACTTCTTGGCCATGGGGCTGGTCTACGAACCGGCTGAGCCTGGGGTTCATTCCCGGACGGGGATCGGTCACATCATTGGCGTCTATCGCCCCGAGGAAGGCGGACACTTGAACCGGTTCGCCAGCCCCTGTCAAGTCCATATGTTAAATATTTATATTTCAACTACTTACAGATATCATCGAGAGAGCTTGATCCAAGCGGTATTCCGGACCCACCCGATCACAATCGATCCACTTTGCAGCCGAGAAGCGTTTCAGCCAGGTCCGTTGCTGCTTCGCGAAACGCCGAGTCAACACCTTGGTCTTCTCAAAAGCCTCGTCGGGCGTCGTGACCTTGCCGTCCGTGCCTTCGATCCAGGCAAGGAGCTGTTTATAGCCCAGGGCCTCGCGGGCCTGATTGGGGGCGACCGATTCGATACCAGACGCTTCGCCGTTTCGCGGCATAGCGTCGGCGTCTGCACGAATCGGTTCGAAACAGCCTTGCGATCTGAGGCGTTTCACCTCATCAACCAGCGACTCGCCATTGATGCAAACCGCTGCGGCCAAGCCGGGCTCAACCTTCTCCGGATAGAACATCGCCTTCACACGCAGGTTGATCCGCGGGTTGATCGCCTCGGGGCTCCACTGCAAGCCAATCAGTGTCGCCTCGGTGCCCCGCGATCCTTCCGCCTCCCACTGTGTCTGCAACGCGCTGATCGGCGTGCCCGTCAGCCGGTACACCTCCAACGCACGAACGATCCGCTGACGGTCGGCGGGCTTCAGGCGGTCGCCCGTCTCGGGGTCCACCTCCCTGAGCCGCTCGTGCAGCGCTGCGGTCTCGGTCCCGTCCAGCGAAGCGCGGAACAACACGTCCTGCCCCGGGCCGTCGAACATCCCGTCGAGCAGCGCCTTCATATATAAATTGGTCCCGCCAACGATGATCGGCTTGCCGCCGCGCGACTGGATGCCGTCGATCGCCGAGCGCGCCCGGCCGAGCCAGTCGTGCACCGTGAACCGCTGGGTCGGCTCGACAATATCGATCAGGTGGTGCGGGGCGCGGCCGCGAAGCGTCTTGTCCGGCTTGGCCGTGCCCGCATCCAGGTGGCGGTAGACCTGGAACGCGTCCGCGCCGATCACTTCACCCTGCAAACGCTCGGCCAGCGCCACCGCGAGGTCGCTCTTGCCGCCCGCGGTCGGGCCAAGGATCACGATGGGCTTGAGCTGCGTCACGCCGCGATTGTACGGGGTCTGCTAGAATCCAATGTTTCAAGTGATTTCCCCACGCCGACACCGAGCGACCTTCCGGGGCGATATATCTGGCAACCGACGAGAAAACCCATGCCGACCGAAACCAACCCCTTCAACGCCAAAACGACCATCCAAACCCCGCTCGGCGAGCGCACCATCTACAAGCTCGACGCCGTCGGCGATGTCACCCGCCTGCCCGTCTCCATCCGCGTCCTGCTCGAAGCGGTCCTCCGCAAGTACGACAACTACATCGTCACCGAAGACCACATCAAGGCTCTCGCCAACTACAACGCCAAAAGCGTCGGCGAGACCGAGATCCCCTTCTCGCCCGGCCGTGTTGTATTGCAGGACTTCACCGGCGTCCCCGCCGTTGTTGACCTCGCCGCGATGCGCGCCGGCCTGGTCCGCATGACCGGCAACGAGGCCGACGCCACGAAAGTCAACCCGTTGGTCCAGTGCGACCTGGTCATCGACCACTCCGTCCAGGTCGATGCCTTCGCCTCCGACGTCGCGCTCACCATCAACTCCGAGAAAGAGTTCGAGCGCAACGGCGAACGCTACACCTTCCTCAAGTGGGGCCAGCAGGCCTTCGACAACTTCTCCGTCGTCCCCCCCGCCACCGGCATCGTCCACCAGGTCAACCTCGAATACCTGGCCAAAACAGTCTGGGACAACGGCGAAACGCTCTACCCCGACTCGCTCGTCGGCACCGACTCCCACACGACCATGATCAACGGCCTGGGCGTCGTCGGCTGGGGCGTCGGCGGGATCGAGGCCGAGGCCGTCATGCTCGGCCAACCCATCTACATGCTCATCCCCGAGGTCGTCGGCGTGAAACTCACCGGCAAGCTCAACGAGGGTGTCACCGCTACCGACATGGTCCTCCGCGTCACCGAGATGCTCCGCGCCCACGGCGTCGTCGGCAAGTTCGTCGAGTTTTATGGCCCCGGCCTCAATGACATGCCCCTGGCCAACCGCGCGACCATCGCCAACATGGCCCCCGAGTATGGCGCGACGATCGGCTTCTTCCCGGTTGACGACGAAACCCTCAAGTACATGCGTCTCACCGGCCGGGACGAAAAACTCATCGGCACCGTCGAGCAGTACTGCAAGGAAAACCGCTTCTGGCGAAGCGAAACCGACAACATCGTCTACACCGACGAGTTGGAGCTCGACCTCTCCACCGTCGAGCCCGCGCTCGCCGGCCCCAAACGCCCGCAGGACCGCATCAACCTCAGGGACATGAAACCGGCCTGGGATAAGGCTCTCGCTGGCTTCAAAGGCGATGACGCCGGCGGCACCGCGACCGCGACCGCTGTCCAAGTCACCTACGACAACAAGACCTTCATGCTTGAAGACGGCCACGTCGTCATCGCCGCCATCACAAGCTGCACGAACACGAGCAACCCCGAAGTGATGATCGCCGCCGGCTTGGTTGCGCGAAAAGCCCGCGCATTTGGCCTGACCCGCAAGCCCTGGGTCAAGACCAGCCTCGCGCCCGGCTCCAAGGTCGTCACCGAGTACTACGACAAATCCAACCTCACCGATGACCTCAACGCGCTGGGCTTCCAGACCGTCGGCTACGGCTGCACGACCTGCATCGGCAACTCCGGCCCGCTGCCCGAACCGATCAGTAAAGCGATCAACGACAACGACGTCGTCGCAGCATCGGTCTTGTCGGGGAATAGGAACTTCGAAGGCCGAGTATCACCGGATGTGCGCACAAATTACCTAGCCTCCCCGCCGTTGGTTGTTGCGTACGCGATCGCGGGGACAGTGGATATCGACCTGCAGAACGACGCGATCGCGCAGGACAAAAACGGCAACCCCGTCTACCTCAAAGACATCTGGCCGACGCAGCAGGAAGTCCTCGACCTCGTCGCGTCCTGCGTTACGCGCGAGCAGTTCGAGTCCGAGTACGCCGACGTCTTCAAGGGCAGCCAGGAGTGGCGGGACGTCCAGTCCCCGACCGGCAAGCTCTACGCCTGGGACGACAAGTCCACCTACGTCCAGGAACCGCCGTTCTTCCAGGGCCTGTCCCCCGAGCCGTCGCCCATCACGCCCATCACCGGCGCCCGCGTGCTGGCCAAGCTCGGCGACTCGGTCACCACCGACCACATCTCCCCCGCCGGCGCCATCAAGTCCGGCACCCCCGCCGCGAACTACCTCGACCAGAACGGCGTGCCCAAGAGCATGTACAACTCCTTCGGCAGCCGCCGGGGCAACGACCGCATCATGACCCGCGGCACCTTCGCCAACATCCGCGTCAAGAACCAGCTCGCCCCCGGAACCGAAGGCGGCTTCACCGTCGACTTCACCGACCTCCCCCCGGAAGCCTCGTTCACCCCCATCCCCGACGACTGCCCCCAGACCGGCGTGGGCGGCGCACCCGTGCGCTACATCTATGACGCCGTCCAGAACTACAAACAGGCAGAAACGCCCCTCGTCGTCCTCGCCGGCGTCGACTACGGCATGGGCAGCTCGCGCGACTGGGCCGCCAAGGGCACGTACCTGCTGAACGTCAAGGCCGTGATCGCCAAGAGCTTCGAACGCATCCACCGCAGCAACCTGGTCGGCATGGGCGTCCTTCCCCTGACCTTCCCCGCCGGCCAAGACGCCGACGCGCTGGGCCTGGACGGCACGGAGGCCTTCGCGATCGAGATCGACGACGCCGTCCAGCCCCGCCAGGACATCCCCGTCACCGCCACGAAGGCCGACGGGTCACAGGTCAGCTTCACCGCCCTGTGCCGGATCGATACCCCGGTCGAAGTCGAGTACTATCGCAACGGCGGGATTTTGCATACAGTGCTAAGGAAGATGGCTAAGAGTTGAGCGACTACATGAATAACCGCACTTGACTCAACTTATCTTCAGCGGGGACGACTTTGGAATTCGCCGAAGCAATATCAATAGTATCCAAGCACCTTGAGCAAGTTAAGTGTGAGACGAAATCTCACCAAGACATGTTTTATAGAACTACTTTCAATCGCAATTACTACGCAGCATATCATGTTGTACGCGAATTAGTCGAGACAGTATCAAGGCGCCAAGTTAATATCGGGCATTCCGCAATGCCAGACCATCTCCGTGGGCGTTTCAAAAACAACATTGAATTCCGAGTCCGCCAACTCTCAAGAGCCAATCCAATGATTCGCAACAATCAAGGCAAGTACATTGCCGATATTCGAGGGAGCATTAAGGAATTGGCTAACTTACTTGAGCAAGCATATCACGTTAGATGTGACGCAGACTATCGTGCAGACATTCAAATTCTATGTTTCGATGACACTTATTCCTTAAGTGCAACAACGGCAAAAGAATCACGCTGGTGGTACAAGACGGCAGAACTACAAGCTAATAAACTGTTGAAAGTGTGGACTGATGAACTCGGACAGTAGCCTCTCAAAAAATACTCTCAAGTTGATCGAAGACAAGCTGGGCCCAGGCCTGTCTGATCTAAAGACCGCCCAGCTGACACCATATATACTATATAAAGCCAAATACAACTCTAAAGGAAAGAGCATTAAGCAAGCTTCAAGGCAAAGAAGGCGTGTTGAAAATATCTTACAGAGCATTCTTTCAAGAAAAAATGAAAACATAAAACTCCAAGTCACTTATCAAGATTCACTGGCTGATTTCGAGAAATTGATAGTAGCACTCCTTGATCACACAATTGCGCATGATGTAGTTAACACCAGTGTTCGCGTGACGACGAGTGGTCATTTTGACATAAGCCTAACTATTGAGACGCCATATACGGTCGACGATGAACTGATTGCCAAACAGGTCAGTGACACAATTGAGCCAATAGCGAAGCGTGCAGATCTAACTCTGCGAACTGTATTGATTACGACTAACACAAATGACCGACCAGGCAATATGGCTGTATTACGGGCATATCGCGTCAAAAGCCCTGCAAGCATAGAATCAATTCGCGATTACCTTTCTATTAGACTTGGTCGTCCCGTCAATAAAAAGGACGTGCAACGCGTAACTGACTCATTACGCAAAGAGGGTTTACTTCAATACAACTATGATGGTATGCACATCATAACTCTTAAAGGTATTCGTTATCTTCCTGGCTCGTCAAAAGATCCTCGTAGTATTGATGTTGAAAGGTTACTAGACTTAGCAAGACGCAATTGGTAGAGTATATTGAGGGGTGGTGGTAATTCGCATTCGGGAGCGAGTCGCTCCTGCGTGAGCGAAGGTCACCATCAGAAGGCGCGGCTAGCGGCAAGCGGCCGTGCCTGACGACACGGCCGCTTGCCGCTAGCCGCCGCACTTCCGCAAGGACTTCCTTGGACAGCGTTCGGTATGAAGACACCACCACCCCTCATTTCTTTCTCTGATCCAGAAACTTTCTTAAGTGTAGCCTACGCTGAATTACCTGCTCATGAACACGAAGAAATTGCTACTTTAGTACAGCAAGGATTTCCCCCAATAACTTCTCCTGCATCGCTTGCACTATTGTTGGGTGTCTCGCCAAGTCTAATCGTCGCAATGGCTCGCAAGCCAAGCAATTACTATCGCACGTTTACAATACAGCGTGGTAACAAAAAACGCCCGATTGCTACACCTCGCATCGCTTTGAAATTAATACAAAAATGGCTCGCAGTTAATTTATGTAAACACATTCAGTTTCAGAAACACGTTCATGGATTTGTACCAGGACGTTCCATCCTCTCTGCAGCTAAAATCCATCAGAACTCAAACTGGATAGTATCGCTCGATATTCAGAACTTTTTTGGCAGTGTGACTGATCAGCATGTGTTTGATGTGTTTACGTGGCTGGGCTACTCAAGAATGGCATCCCATTTATTGGTCGACTTGACTACTCTTAATGGTGCATTACCACAGGGTGCACCTACCAGCCCAATTCTTGCAAATCTTGCTTTTATTGATACCGATGATAAGTTAGCTGACTATTGCAAGGCAAATAAATTTCGACTGACTCGTTACGCAGATGACATATCCGTATCAGGCAAGACTCAGAGACCCGCTGATCTAACTAAAAGAATATCTGCAATAATTCAAGAAGATATGTGGCATATTGCTGGCGAGAAAGTACGAACATATTCAAAGCCAAGCTGCTTACATTTTTTGGGCTTACGAATTAGTGATGGCAACGTACGCGTACCCAAAGCAATCCGGAGGCGAGCAAGGCAAGCTAAATTTCTACTTGAAAAACAAGACATTGAGTTAACCAACAAATCTCAGTTAATTGGAATTCTGGCGTTTACTAATTGGGTAGACCAACAGATTTAGGTATTCTCCCTGCACTTGGAGCCGGGTGCCACACAGTGGCTCGAAGAGCGCTGTGTGCGAACGGCTCTTGATCCATCTCAGACAACACGCACACAGCGCCCTGCGGGACGCGGTGTGGCACCCCTTACATTTTTCTGCGCCCGCTGTGCGCACCCACGCGGGGCTCGGGCCTTCTGTATGAAGGCACCGCCCCGACCGAATCTGGAGACGTTGGATCACTGGCCGAGCTGGCTCAACGCGCGGGGGCACCTGGACCGCTCGGCGTGCTTTGAGCTGAAGGTCTCGGAGGTCCGCCGATTGGCGGGGTGCGTCCCGATGAAGACCGGGCCGACCGGGAAGGTCTACCGGGCCAAGGGGCGGGACAAGTACCCCGAGCCGGACCTGCCCAACGGGCAGGCGATGGGCAACGGCAAGGGCCGGCTGAGCGCGGGGTGGTGGGATATCGACGCGTGGCAGATGCAGTACGTGCTGGACGGGCGGCCGCCCCGCGGGCTGGGCGGGGACTGGCGGACGGGGCGGGCACCGGCCATGCGCAACCGGGCGGGCGAGGCGATGGGGCCGGAGCAAGGCGGGTACGGGCCGGGGCAGCGGGGTTATGAGTTAAACACCGCTCGGCACCCTCCCCCGGCCCCTCCCTCAAGGGAGGGGAGTTTGCAGGCAGCGCTGCACCATGCAGACGGCCTGGACGCGGGGCTGGGCGGCAACCCCAACCGCGGGGCGACACGGGAGAAGCGCTTCGGCTTGAGCGACCAGTGGACCCAGCGGCTGGGGCTGGAGAAGTGGGAACACAACAGCGTGTCGGGCGTGCAGTACTTTTTGGTCTGCCCGGGGCCGGGCGCGTCGGACCCCGGGAGGCGCCCGGCGTCGGCGTGCGATGCGAAGGGGCTCAAGGGCATGACGGGGACGACCTCAAACTGCGGCGACGGGTCGCGCGGGGCGCACGGCAAAGGCTGGGTCTGCGGGCAGCGGGTGTACAAGCTGTTCTGGGTGCTGGCCCGGCCGGGCGAGGTGCGGGACGCGCTGCTCGCCGAGCGGTGGATCGAGGGGCTCACGAGCGCACAGCTGGCGCAGCATTCGGCGGCGGTCAGCGCGCTGATCGACCGGTACGGGCCGGTCATGGGCGACGACCGGCTGCTGCGTTGCCGGCGGTGCCTGCGCCTGCGCTACGGCCAGTCGCCGGAGGTCCTGCGGCGCAAGCGGGCGAAGCGTGTGCGAGGTTGATGGTGGCCGGCGGTTGACATGTTGAGCCGCCCCGCGAATACTTGTCTTGAACCGTTGAGGGGGCCTACCGAAAGGAACGACCGATGATGAAGCTGCCGACGATCGCCGCCCTGACCCTGTCCGCTGTGTTGCTGGCCGCCTGCGACAACCCCGCGGACTCGACCTTCAGCGCTGACGCGGAGGACGCCAAGGAGGTGAAGCCCGTGGAGCCGCCGGCGGATGCGGTGACGGTCGAGCTCAACGGCGAGAACACCACGATCGAGTGGACCGGCAGCAAGCCGACCGGGTCCTCGCATGATGGCGGGTTCAAGGCCCTGGCCGGCAGCGCGACGGTCGCCGACGAGAAGGTGATCGCGATGGAGGCGACGATCGAGATCGCGAGCATGTGGTCGGACAACGACAAGCTGACCGAGCACCTCTTGAACAACGACTTCTTCGACTCGGAGGTCTATCCCGAGAGCAGGTTCGTTTCAACGGAGGTGCGCGAGGCGACCGCCGACGAGAAGACCGGCCCGGCGGCGGACGCGACGCACTGGGTGACCGGCAACTTCACGCTCCGGGGCGTCACCAAGTCGATCGCGTTCCCCGCGACGATCGAGGCGGGCGAAACGGCGTATGCGTTCAGCGCCGAGTTCGACATCAACCGGGGCCAGTTCGGCATGGACTACGGCCTGGCGGACGCGGCGATCCGGGACGAGGTCGTCATCCGGCTGAAGATCGACCTACCGCGTTCTTAGAGCGGCTTGCATTTTTCTGGCGGGCCCGCCTGGCCCCTCTCCCGCTCAGGGAGAGGGTTGGGGTGAGGGTCCAGCGCGATATTCACCAAGAAATAGAGGATAAAGCCGCGGTCTGTTTGACGCCCAACCCTCATCCCCCGCCTTCTCCCTGGAAGAGAGAAGGAGCCGGGTTCCACACAGCGGCTCGCAGGGCGCTGTGTGCGAGCTCTTCTTGATCCATCTCAGACAACACGCACACAGCGCCCTGCGGGGCGCGGTGTGGCACCCATTCTTGAGTTTGATCAAAGAAACAGACAGCCGCTTGCCGGCCTCATCCACGCAGCCGCCAGACCAGGGCGCGTCCCTCGCCTTTTTCGCGTCGCAGGCCGATCTCTTCTTCGAGCTGGCGGGTCCAGGTCGGGCAGGCGCGGTCGTAGGGCAGGCCGTAGTGGTCCCGCAGCTGGGCCCAGGTCAGCCCGCCGGGGTGCTCGGTCAACGCCGAGCGGACGGTGTCTCTGAACGTCTGGTAGGTCATGCTTTGCCTGCTTGAAAAGAACAGGGGGCAGCCTGTTGCCCGTGTCAGGGAGCGTTGTCCGTGTCGGGCCTGACCCTGGACTCGGACGAGATCAGCACGGCGTCGGGGCCCCAGGCGTCGGCGAGGTTGTACTGGATCCACTGCGGGCTGAGGTGGATGTCCAGCGAGTCGAGGCGGCCGGGGCCGAGGTTCTGGTAGCCGTGGGGGACGTTGGCGGGGCCGAGGATGATGTCGCCGGCCTTGGCGTCGATGACCTTGTCGCCGACGGTGAACCGGGCGTTGCCCTCCTGGATGGTGAAGAGCTCGTCGTAGGGGTGCACGTGCAGCTTCGGGCCGTCGCCGACGATCTCGGTGACGAAGCGGATGAGCGTGACGCCGGTGCCGATCGTCTTACCCTCCATGAGGCCGCGCAGCGCCTGGCCGGGGTTCTGCCACTGGTCGGCGGGGATCCTTGCCGGTTCGGTCTTCGACGGGATGGGCATGGATGGACCTTTCTGTTTTGGCGGCAGCGGTTGGCCGGGATGCCTGTTAACGTGATAACACTGGATTCTATCCTGTCTTCACTTCTCTCAAGGGGTTTGCCATGTGTTGATCCATCATCGGCCTGGCGATGTTCATCGGCGGGTGGACGTCGGGTAGTACCTAAACGGCGGCATCCCCCAAACCCTGCTCCGCAAGATCGTCAGGCGTTAAGGCGTCCGAGGGCTGTCCCCTTATCCGCCTCCAGCCTTCTGAAAAGGGCCGCCCCTATGACCAGCCAAAACGACCAGCTCGCGCGGGAGCATCACCCCGAGGCCATCCGGGAGCGGCTGAGCCGATCCAACAAGCCCAGCCTGATTTCCGACGCGGTGCTCGGCGGGATTGATGGCTGCGTCACGACATTTGCGATTGTGTCCGGGACCGTCGGCGCGGGATTCTCCGCCACGGTCGCGCTGGTGCTGGGGCTGGCCAACCTGATCGCCGACGGGTTCAGCATGGCCGTCAGCAACTACGAAGCGATCAGGTCTCAGCAGGAGCAGACCGAGAGCCTCCGGCAAAGCGAAGAGGAGCAGATCGACAAAATCCCCGAGGGCGAGATCGAGGAGGTCCGCCAGATCTTTGAAAGGAAGGGGTTTGCCGGCGAGGTCCTGGAGCAGATCGTCGATACGATCACCTGTAACCGCCGGCTGTGGGTCGAGACGATGCTGGTGGAAGAGCACGGCGTGCTGGAGGACAACCTCAACCCCTACCACTCGGCGGTGACAACTTTCGCGGCGTTTGTGTCCGTGGGCGCGGTGCCGCTGGCCCCGTTCATATTCCCCGCGCTGGGCATGGAGACGCAGTTCACGATCAGCGCCTGCCTGGCGGGGGTGATGTTCTTCCTGATCGGCGCGACCAAGAGCATGATCTACGCCAAGCCCATCGTGCGCTCGGGGCTGAAGACGCTGTTGACCGGCGGGGCCGCGGCGGGCCTCGCCTTCGTGCTGGGCTACGTCTTGCGCGAGGTCTTCAATATTAGCGGGGCATAACGCTGGGCGGCCTATGCATCGCTGCTATGCGGCTTGAGTGCCGGCGGGTGGCCGGCGTTCGGCTTGCAGGCGTTGCCCGGGCCGGTATGCTCTGCTATCGCACACTTGCGTGCGGGGGCCCATCTCTTCTTATCTCTTGACGAAAAGGTACACACGATGAAAACGACCTCTTTCCTGACCGCGCTGTGTGGTGTTGCAACGATCGCCCTGGCCGGCTGCCAGTCGCAAGGCGTGGACCTGGGCTACGACGCGGGGCCGCCGCTGACCGGCGCGGAGATCGCCGCGATCCTGGATAGCGCCGAGGCCGCCGCGGCGAAGGAGCCGTCGCTGCTGCGTGTCAACGGCGAAGGCGAGCAGCAACCGACGCGCATGCACATCGTGGTGGTGGACCGCAGCGGCGCGGTGGTCGGCCGGCGGTCGATGGACGACGCGTGGGGCGGCAGCGTCGCGATCGCCAAGTCCAAGGCCTACACCGCGGTCGCCTTCTCCAGCGACGAGAACGCGCTGACGACGCGCAGCCTCGGCCCGTTGACCCAGCCCGGCGGCCCGCTCTGGAACATCGGCAACTCCAACACGAAGGGCGGCAACCCCGGCCTGATCGAGTTCCCCGGCGGCGTGCCGCTTTACAAGGACGGCGTGCTCGTGGGCGCGATCGGCGTGTCGGGCGACGGCGTGGAGCAGGACGAGAACGTCGCCGACGCCGGCGCCAAGGGCTATGAGCCGCCCCAGGCCATCCGCATCGATACCGTCACCGACGGCGGCGTGCCTTACACGCAGTAAGCCGGATCAACAGCAATACCAGACGGGGCGGCGCCCGCGAGTGCCGCCCCGTTTTTACGTTTGGCCATAGAAAAAGGCTGCCCCCTGCTTTGATGTCAATGAATCCCTGGGCGGCCGCAGGGTATGATGACGTATCATTCATGCTTGCCTATTGAGATTCTCTATGTAAACAAGGTGTCTTTGTATGTTCCACCCCGCTCGTTATCGCCTGACTGCGCTGTGGATCGGCGTGTTTGCACTGCTGACCGGCCCGATGGCCTTTGCTGATAAGACGCACCTCAATGACGAAGCGGGCAAGCGGCTGACAGTGCTGGGCGCCGATGGCCGGCCGGTGCTGACGTATGAGTACGCCTACGTGCTGGGCGAGGATGGCAAGGTCACGTTCGATACGGCGAAGGTGTTCTACCACGTCGTCGCGCCTGACGGCAAGACGACGCTGACCAAAGGGCCGGGCGGGACGTACCCCCACCACCGCGGGATCTTCATCGGTTGGAACCGGCTCAAGCACAACGGGAAGGACCACGACCTCTGGCAAGTCAGGAACACGACGCAGAAGCACGTGTCTTTCACGAAGCAGGAAACGAACGGGGCGGGCACGACGATCGCAAGCCGGATCGACTGGGTCGGCAACAGCGGCGAACCCGTGCTCAAGGAGACCCGGTCCGTGGCCGTGCACCACGAGACGGCCGGCGCGTACGCGCTGATCGACTTCGTGAGCGAGCTGACCGCGGCGCACGGGGCGGTCGAGCTGGGCGGCGACCCCGAGCACGCGGGTATCCAGTTCCGCCCAAGCCAGCAGGTCGCCGAGAACAAATCCGCGGAGTATGTCTTCCCCATTGATGATGCGAAGCAGAAGAAGTACGTCGGCCTGCCCTGGGTTGCGCAGACATTTGTAGTCGATGGGCAGGAGTGGACGGTGCAGCACATGTCGCACCCGGGCAACCCGGACGACAACGCCCGCTGGTCGGCCTACCGAGACTATGGGCGCTTTGGCGAGTTCCCGGTGATCAAGCTCGCCGACGGCGAGAAGGTCACGCTGCGTTACCGCTTCCGCGTGACGAAGGGCGAAGCGCCGCAACGCGCGGAGCTCGCCGAAGCGTACAAGGCGTTCGCGGACTAGCGGTGTGGGCCAAGAGCCTCCCTAACCCCGCAGCACCTTCTCCATCTTCTTGCCCCGGGCCAGCTCGTCGACCAGCTTGTCCAGGTAGCGGACCTCCTGCCAGGTCGGGTCTTCGATGTCTTCGACGCGCTCGCCACAGATGACGCCCTTGATGAGCCTGCGGTCCGGGTTGGGCTTGGGCGCCTGGGTAAAGAAGGCCTTGAGATCGGTGTCGGTTTTCTTCAGGATGGCGGCAAGCCGCCGCTGGGTATACCCGGTCAGCCAGCGGATGATCTTGTCGAGGTCGGCCTTCGTGTGGCCCTTCTTCTCGAGCTTGGCGAGGTAGTACGGGTAGACCTCGGCGAACGGCATCGCATAGATCTTGCTTCGGTCCATACAATCATGGTATCCGCACGCTGCGGCCCATAAACCATCATGCGTCACACTAACCTGTTTGCGCTGTACACTAAACTTCGTCCTGTCTGACGGGTTCCACTTCTACACAAGGGGTCTTACACAATGAAGGTTGTCCTGGGTTTGTTGGCCGTCGGGGTGATCGGGATCGTGCTCCTGATCAAGTTCGGGTTCGGGGACTACGACCCGGCGAAGCAGGCGGAGGAGTTCCGCGCGGAGGTCGAGTCGGCGAAGACGTGGGAGGATGTGCTGGCGCTGAAGGCGCCCAAGACCTGGGCAATCATCGACTACGACAACGAGTACAGCGCATCGGCACGCTCGTCGCCGAGGAAGTTCAAGGAGGAGGACTTTAGGGCGATGATGCAGAAAGGCACCGATGTCCCGCCGGGCGGGTTTATCTTTGAGTACGTGTTCTCGGCGGGGGAGGCGATCGACGTAACATTCGACGCGTCGGGCGCGGTGCTGTCGGTTGAAGACGGGGTGACCTCGGCGGACCTGCTGGACGGGAACCTGCTGACGGACTAGAACAGACTCTGTTCAGGTGTCGTGTGTTAAAGAGGACGGCCCTCTAGAAAGGGGAGCTGTCCCCCTCCCTCGATCGCTACGTATGGACGAGGATTGCTCTAAAGAGATCGATCCGACTGCCCGACCGTCAACACGACCGGGTCAACGAGCGGTCCCGCCCCCCGCTTCCCGGCATAACGATCCGCGGGCCTGCGGGACCGGCCGCGGGCCAGGTCCAGGCCGTGCTCCAGCACCGGCCGGCCGGCGGCAACCTGGCGCGTGCGGATCAAGAGGTTCCACACCGGCTCGCACTTCTTCCAGCCCGTCGCGTACGCGAAGTGCTTGAGCGATTGAGCGGACGTCGCGTGGTGGCGGCTGCCCCGCGCGATGTTTTTGAATCGATAAAAGTCACGGTACGCCCGGCGATAGCCCGTCTCGAGTTGATCCACTGACAGCGTCGGGTGATCGAACACCGCGTGGCGCGTGTCGTACAGGTCCCAATCCGTATGCCGCAGCCGGCCGGCCCGCGCGATCTGGTCGTAGAACGCCGTGCCGGGGTACGGCGTCGCGATATGGAACGTCGCCGTCGCGATGCCCTGCCCGATCGCCCAGTCCAGCGTGCGGTCGAACACGTCCGGCCCATCACCGTCCAGCCCGAACACGAAGCTGCCGTTGATCATCACACCCAGCGCGTCCAGCCGGCGGATCGCAGCGCCATAGTCCCGGCCGAGGTTCTGCCGCTTGTTCGACCCGGCCAGGCCTTCGTCGCTCAGCGTCTCGAAGCCGATGAAGATCGAGCGTAAGCCCGCTTCAACCGCGTGCTCGATCAGATCGCCCTGCAGGATCGAGTCCACCGTCGCGGCGCCCTGGAAGACCCGGCCCATCCCGCGCATCCCGTCAAACAGCCCGCGGGCGAAGCGCGCGTGGCCCAGCAGATGGTCGTCGAGGAAGTACAGGTGCCGTCCGGGCAGCCGGTCGATCTCCGCGAGCGCGCCGTCGATCGGTTGGGTGTAAGACGACCTGCCGCCCTGGAAGAACGCGTCCTTGTAGCAGAACGAGCAGTGGTGCGGGCAGCCGCGGGTCACGACGATCGAGTTAGGCACGAGGTACCGCCTGCGGTCGATCAGATCGCGCCGCACCGGCGGGAGGCCGATCAGCGTCCGCCGATGATCGCGCGAGTCGTAGACGGCTTGCGCCTGGCCCTTGCGCAGGTCTTGCAGGAACAGCGGGAACGTCGCGTCGCCGGGCCCGAGGAACAGGTGGTCGCAGTGGGGCGCGGCCTCACCGGGCAGGCTGGTCGCGTGCAGCCCGCCGATCGCGACGCGCACGCCCTGCGCCCGGTAGTGGTCGGCGATACGGTAGCCGCGTTTCGCGTTAGTGATGTACGTCTGTATGACGACCAGGTCCGGCCGAGGCGTCGGCGGTCCGGCCAACGGCAGCTCGGGCATCACGTGCTCATCGACGATCGTGATGTCGTCAACGCCCGCGTCCAGGTGGCTGGCCAGCGACGCCAGACCCAGCGGCGGGAACAGGGAATACTTGATCGGCCGAAAGAACGGGCTCTTCGCCTCGGTCAGTGCGGGCAGCACCATCAGTACACGCATCGCATCGCTCCCGGGAAGAAAGGAGCGCTTGATACGACGGTGCCGACAGACGGGTTCACGCCGCCGCGCGATCTTCGGAGAGTTGTGCGGCGGCGCGCTTGAGCTGCTTGCGGATCTGTTTGCTGACGTTCAGCGATGGGTCAGCCAGTTCCTCGACGGTCAGCCACCGGCGCGTGCGGTCTTCGTACGCTTTGAGCCTGCCGCTGTAGCGAGCGACGAAGGTCTTGGTCGGGAAGACCCAGCGTTTGCGCTTGCGGTGCAGGTACCTGCCGAGCGGCCGGGGCGCGTCGGTAAGGACGCCCGCTTCTTCCGCGGTCTCGCGCATCGCGGTCTGGGTCGCCGCCTCGCCCCGGCCGACCTTGCCGCCGGGCAGCGTGAGCTTGTCCGGGCAGCTGGCGGCGGAGACGAGCAGGAAGTGCGGCTCATCGTTGACCAGGCGGTAGACGATCAGCGCGGCACGCTGCCGGCCGAGCCGGATGGCGCGTTCGTCCGGTTTCGGTGATGGGCGTGATCGGTGAGTCGCACTCATGGCCTGGTCCAGGGATCGGGCTTGGACAAGACATCATCGGCGCACAGGCCGCGGCGGCTTGAGCGCTCAAACGCTTGGTGTGGCGAATAATGGATATAACAAGGGACGCGCGTGCATCCCGCGCCTACTCCGCGGGCGCAGCCTGCTCGCGCAGTTCCTTCGCCGCGGTGGCGGCACGCTGGGCGGCGGCGGTGATGTCCGGGGGCGGTTCCGAAGGCGGAGCCTGATTTGCTTCCGGGGCTGCGGGCTCGGCCGGAGACTCGGGCGGGCCGGCCAAGAGGCCCGCCGCCTCGTCCACCATCGCACGGTCCGTCTCGGGGTCCAGGTCCAGCGGGACCGTCTCCGGCTCAGCGCCCTCGATCGCGTCTGCGACAGCGGGCTGAGGCACTTCAGCGGCGGGCGGCGCGGCCGGCGGCGGTGCGGCAGGCGGCGTGTCGGGCTGGGTCGTTGCCGACGCATCAGCGGCGGGCGCGGACGCTGTGCCGCCCTGCCCGCCCTGCCCGCCCTGCGTGCCGACCAGAGCGGCAAGCACCGGGTCCTGCTGCGCAAGCCCACGGACGACCTCGGCCATCTGGCTTTCGACCTGCGCCAGGCCCTGGTTCGCGCTATCGATCTGCTGCTGGAGCTGCTGCATCTGCGCTTGGGCCTGCTCGAGGGCCGCGCGGTGCTGATCCGCTTCCTGGTACAGCGGCGTGAGCACCGCGTCGATGCGCTGGCCCAGGGTCTGGGTCGTGCTGGTCGTCTGAGCGGTATCAACGGCGTCGGACATCGACTGTCTCCATCAGGCGCGGCGGCAATCCCGGCCCCGACCAGCATTCGGCGGGCCCGGACCAAATGCTTGAACACCCGCACGCGCCCCCGCGCCGGGTCCGAGAATCACATCACTTGAGAGCGATCCCCCACTACTCCTTGGTGTAGCGGGAGATCAGGTCGATTAGCGCGCCCTGGTCGGGGCGGAGTTCCAACGAGCGACGCCAGAGCGACAGCGCTTCGAGCCGGACGTCGTCGTCTTCTTCGCCGTCGCGCAGGTACACCGCCATGAGCGACACACCCAGCCCGTTGAGCGCCGCGGTGTCGTTGGGCGTGTCCTCCAGCGCCGCGCGGTAGGCCTGGGCGGCGCTGTCGAATTTGCGCTGCTTGAAAAGGACCAGCCCCATGCGCTCACGGGCGATCGGGTCCCCGCCCTCGCGCTCGACCGCGCGCAGCACGTTCTCCGCCCGCTGGTAGTTGCCCAGCTTGATATGCGCGTCGGCCAGGCCCAGAAGCACCGGCGTCGCGGCCTCGCCCAGCTCCAGCGTCTGGCGGTAGGCCTCGACGGCCTTCTCGTAGTCCCCGGTCAGCGAGTACGCCGCCGCGAGATTCGCCCAGCCCGGCTGCGACTCGGGGTTGACGTCGACGGCCCGTTTCGCAAACGCGATCGACTTGGCCGGGTCGCCGGACTGCAAGACCGCGGCGCCCATGTCCCGGTTGGCCAGGTAGCTGTCCGGATCGATCCGCAGGGCGCGGGTGTACGACGCGATCGCCTGCGCGAGCTTGCCCTGCAGGTGGTTGGTCAGCCCGAGGTAGTACCGCGCATCGAAGTTGTTGGGGTCGGAAACCACGGCCTTGCGGTAGGCCTGGTCGGCCTTGTCGTAGACCGCGCGCTCGCGGTAGATGTCGCCGATGCCCAGGTGCGCCTCGGTCAGCCGCGGGTTGTCCTCGATCGCCCGGCTGAACGCCGCAAACGCCTGGGCGGTGTACCCCTCGCGCTTGAGCCGTTCGCCCTCGCTGGACCACTGCTCGGCGACCGTCTGCGGCTGAGCGGGCGCAGCGCCAGGACGCCCGGCGTCCGTGCCAGAACCCGCCGAGCCGGTCGGCCGGGGCCCGCAGCCGGTCACGCCGGCCAGGGCGAGGCAGAGTGCAAAAACCGCGGAGGGGTAACGTTGATGCATGATGGTGGTCTTATCGTCTGACTCGGGGCCCGACCCGAGCGGTCGTTACAATCCCGTTCCCGCCGGGCTTATCGGACAGCCCATGCACGCGGGGCCTCCGGTTCCCTGATCGAACCCATCGGAGTCCATCATGCTCTGCCGACCCGCACTGCTGAAACTGCTCGCCCTCTTGGTATGCGCGACGTTCGCCCACGGTTCGCTCGCGCAGGTCGCCGAGCCCAAGAAGCGTCCCAACATCATCTTCATCTTCACCGACGACCACGCCACGCAGGCCATCAGCGCCTACGGCGGCACGATCATGCAAACCCCCAACATCGACCGCCTGGCAACCGAGGGCGCCATCTTCCTCAACAGCTTCTGCGGCAACTCGATCTGCGGCCCGTCGCGCGCGACCGTCCTCACCGGCCTGCACAGCCACGCCAACGGCTTTACACGCAACGGCGACCGCTTCGACCCCGACCAGCAGACCTTCCCCAAGCTCCTCCAGACCGCCGGCTACACGACCGCGATGGTCGGCAAGTGGCACCTCAAGTCCGACCCGCAGGGCTTCGACCACTACGCCGTCATGCCCGGCCAGGCCTACTACAACTCCAACTTCATCATGCCCGACGGCGAAGACAAACGCATCGAGGGGTACTGCACCGACATCATCACCGACCTTGCGCTGGACTGGCTCAAAGACGGGCGAGACAAAGACAGGCCCTTCCTGCTGATGTGTCACCACAACGCACCGCACCGCACCTGGATGCCCGGGCCGCAGGAGCTGGGCCTGTTCCGTGATAAGGACATCCCCGAGCCGGACACGCTGTTTGATGACTACGAAGGCCGCGGGCCCGCCGCCGCGCAGCAGGCGATGGAGATCGACCGGCACCTGTACTTCGCCTACGACCTGTACTGCCCGATCGACAAGGACGAGCGGCTGTACGGCGCGTACGAACGCAACATCGGCCGGCTCACGCCCGAGCAGCGTGCCGAATGGGACAGGTACTTTGAGCCGGAGAACGAGGCGTTCCGCAAGAAGCTCGCGGCGGGCGACATGTCACCCGAAGACATCGTCCGATGGAAGTATCAGCGGTACATCAAGAACTACCTGCGCTGCATCGCGGGCGTGGACCGCAACGTCGGGCGGCTGCTGAAGTACCTCGACGACAACCCCGAGATCAAGAACAACACGATCGTCGTCTACAGCTCCGACCAGGGCTTCTACCTCGGCGAGCACGGCTGGTACGACAAGCGGTGGATGTACGAGGAGTCGCTCGCGATGCCGCTGCTCGCGCGCTGGCCGGGCGTGATCGAGCCGGGCACACGGATCGAGGAGCTGGTTCAGAACATCGACTACGCGCCGACCTTCGCCGACATCGCCGGCGTCGAGCCCGCCGCCCCGATGCACGGCCGGTCGCTGCTCGACCTCCTTCGCCCAGACGCCGAGCCCTGGCGCGACGCCGTCTACTACCGCTACTTCGAGACCAACACCGAGCACCGGGTCGCGGCCCACTACGGCGTCCGCACCGACCGCTTCTCCCTGATGCACTTCCACGAGCTCGGCTACTGGGAGCTCTACGACCTGAACAAGGACCCGCAGCAGCTCAAGAGCGTGTACGACGACCCGGCGTATGCCCAGACCGTCACGCGGCTCAAACGGCGGCTCGGATCGCTGCGCGAGCAGTATCAGGACAACAAGTAGTTTCCAGAAAGGGTGCCACACAGCAACCCGTAGGGCGCTGTGTGTGAGTCATCTTAATTACAGTATGAGAGTCTTCGCATACAGCGCCCTACAGGTCGCTGTGTGGCACCCGGCATAAAGGGGCCGGGGATTGCCGTAACAGTTTTCTCATAGTTGCCAGGCCAACGTATTTCCGCGGACCGGCTGCGCCATGCCACGGCAATCCGCCGGAATTGACGCGTAACCATGCGCGGATATAGTCGTCGTCATGCTGGCTGTCAGGTGTTTGGGGGCAAGGGACCGCGGGCATGACCATCACGGATCGCTACAGATTCGCAAGCGTCTGTGCTGGCCTGCGTTTCAGGCGTGCGGGCTTCACACTGATCGAACTGCTCGTTGCGATCAGCATCATCGCTGTGCTGATCGCCATCCTGCTGCCTGCATTGGGCAAGGCGCGGGATTCGGGCGAGGCGGCGGTCTGCCTGAGCAACCAGCGGCAGACAACGACCGCCGTGCTGGCCTACGCGGTCGAGCACCAGGACGCGCTGCCCGGCGCGGGCAACCTCTCCTCAGGCCCGCCGAGCGGCCCCAATAGCCAGGCGAGCTGGTTCTTCAGCCTCGAAGACTACGTCGATACCGACATCAGCGACATCGCACGCTGCCCCGAGGACCAGAGCGAGCGTTGGGAGACGCAGGACCACGCCAACGGCCTCAAACGCGTGGTCAGCTACGCCAGCAACTTCTACCTCGCCGGCGTTCTGACGGGCTTTGAGAACTACCGCTCGCTCCGACTATTGCGTAACCCCAGCAAGACCAATTTTATGAGTGAGCTGGCCGAATCCGGCTCGTACGCGACCTCGGACCACATCCACGCCGAGCTGTGGCTGACCAACCCGCCGCAGCGTGCCGCCGAGCAGGTCGAGCTGGACCAGCACAACGGGATCAGCCACTGGTCCTACCTCGACGGCCACGCGGCCCCCGCGCCGCTCGACGAGGTCTATCGGATCGGGCCCGACAGCACGTTCGGCAACATCGATTGGATCGCCAACCGCTTCAACCCCAAGGTCGCCCGTTAGGCCCGGCGGCACGACTCAGGGCAACATCCGTAACCACCACCCACAACAAGGAACCACCATGCGTTCGATCCGTACCCCGCTGATGCTTTGTTCTGTCCTGGCCACCGGCCCCGCGCTCGCGCACGAGGGCGGCAGCGGCGACGAACACCTCAACGTCGGTTTCTACTTTGGCCACGACGGCACGTTCGAGGCCCCCGCCGACCCGGCCGAGCCCGCCACGCTGCTGGTCGATACCCACCCCTGGGAGCTCGACACCGTGTTCTACCCACTCACCCCAACCGACCAGGTGCCCTTCAACGGCTGGTCGAGTGAGTTCCCCGGCTACCGGAGCCTGCCGACGGCGGACGAGGAGGGCTCGGGCCACGGCTACTTCTCCTGGCAGAACCCCGCCCATTCGGTCGCCACACCCGACCTGCGGCTGCACCTGGTCAGCAAGGACCCGGCACTCACGATCATCGACCCCGGCACGGTCCAGGAGATGGTCTCGCCACACGTCATCGGCACCGACACGGCCAACCACCACCTGATCTATTACGTGGACCAGTCCGCCGGCAAAGAAGTCGGCGACGTGCTGACCGCGACCTTCTACCTCACCGATGCCAACGGCGGCCTGGTCCGCAGCCAGGACTACACGCTGCAGTTCCGCATCCTGGACGAGCTGTCGCCCGCCGACCTTGATCTGGACGGCGACGTCGATGACGCGGACTTCGGCCTGTTCTTCGCGGCGTTCACCGGCCCGGGCGTCGCGACCTCGGACCCCGACAGCGACCTCGACAACGACGGCGACACCGACGACGCGGACTTCGGCCTGGCCTTCGCCGCGTTCACCGGTCCGAGCGCCCCGGCGAACGTGCCCGAGCCGTCCGCTGCGCTGCTGCTGGGCGTGGGCGGGCTGGCGCTGGCCCGGCGACGGCGCTGATCACGCGTCGTAATACATGCAGAACTCGTACGGGTGCGGACGCGACGCGAGCGGGACGACCTCGCTCTGGGTCTTGTAGTCGATCCAGTAGCGGATCACCTGTTCGCTGAAGACACCGCCCGCGAGCAGGTAGTCGTGGTCGGCCTCGAGCGCCGCGAGCGCGCCGTCCAGGCGGTTGGGGGTCCGCGCGAGGCCGGCCTGGTCTTCCGGGGCCATGAGTTCGACATCGTGATCGATCGGCTCGGCCGGGTCGATCTGGTTCTGGATGCCATCGAGCGCCGCCATAACGACCGCGGCGAAGGCGAGGTAGGGGTTCGCGCTCGGGTCGGGGAAGCGGACCTCGAGCCGCTTGGTCTGCGCATCGTTCGAATAGACCGGCACGCGGATCGCGGCTGATCGGTTGCGCGACGAGTAGATCAGGTTGATCGGCGCCTCGTAGCCGGGGACAAGCCGCTTGTACGAGTTGGTCGTCGGGTTGGTGAAGGCGAGCAGGGACGGCGCGTGCTTGAGGACCCCGCCGATGGCCCAGAGGCCCTCCTGCGACAGGCCGGCGTACTTCCTGCCGGCGAAGACCGAGTCGTCGCCGCGGCGCAGCGAGAAATGCAGGTGCATCCCGCTGCCGTTGTCCTCGTGGATCGGCTTGGGCATGAAGGTCGCGGTCTTGCCGTGGCGCTGGGCCGCGTTCTTGACCACGTACTTGACGCGCATGAGCGCGTCGGCGGCGGCGACCAGGCCCTGTGCCCGCGGGTCGATCTCGCACTGCCCGCCGGTCGCGACCTCGTGGTGGTGGCACTCGATCGGGACGCCCATGCCCGTCAGGAGGTCGGCCATGTGCGAGCGCAGGTCCGCGAGCGAGTCCGCGGGCCCGACAGGGAAGTAGCCCTCGTAGCCGCGGATCTGCCGGCCGAGGTTCGCCGGGCTGTCGCCGCCGCGCTGCCACTTGCCCTCGACCGAGTCGACGTGGTAGTAGCCCGCTTCTTTCCGCTGGTCGTAGCGGACGTTGTCGAACACAAAGAACTCGACCTCGGGCGAGAAGAGCGCGCTGTCCGCGACGCCGGTGTCTTTCAGGTAAGCCTCGGCCTTGCGCGCGATCGACCGCGGGTCGCGCGAGAACGTCTTCTTCGTCAAGGGGTCCTTGATGTCGCAGATCAGCTGCAGCGTCGGGGAATCGCGGAACGGGTCCACCACCGCCGTCTCCGCAACGGGCACGAGCAGCAGGTCCGACTCGTTGAGCTGCTGCCAGCCGCGGATGACCGAGCCGTCGAAGCCGAAGCCCTGCGTGAAGCTGTTTTCGGTGAGTTCGGACGCGGCGTAGGTGCAGTGCTGCCAGGGCCCACAGAACTCCTGGAAGCAGCAGTCGATGTAAGCGATGTTCTGTTCGCGGACGAGTTGGAGGACGTCTTGTGGGGTCATGGCGTCGATCCGATGTGCAATTGCTAAACAACCCTCCCGTCGGGCACGCCAAGCATACCTCAAGATCGACCGGGGCCTAGTGCCCCGTCGCCGGCGTGCCGAGCATCGGGGTCAGCTTGGCGAGCAGCGCATCGAGCGTCGCCTGGTCCTTCGCCTCGGCGTTGAGGCGCAGCAGGGGTTCGGTGTTGCTCGCACGCACGTTGAACCACCAGCCGCCTGAAACCGCGGTGCCGTTGCCCGACCAGCAATCGACGGTGACACCGTCGAGGTCGTCAACAAGGTCGGCGCCGTCGCCGAAGACCTCTTTGCACTCGGCCATTGCGCCGGCCTTGTCTTCGCAGGCGAAGTTGCGCTCGCCGGACTGCGGGTACTTGCGGTACGGGGCGATGAGTTCGCTCAGCGGCTTATCGCTCGAGCCGAGCACGCCGAGCGCGACGGCGAGCAGGATCGCGCCCGAGTCGGCGAAGCTGTTGTCCTTGAAGTAGAAGTGCCCGGAC
This sequence comes from Phycisphaeraceae bacterium, assembly GCA_028280965.1. GTDB lineage: Bacteria > Planctomycetota > Phycisphaerae > Phycisphaerales > Phycisphaeraceae > JAHQVV01. The sequence continues at coordinate 11,610 of JANQKT010000193.1, read as the reverse complement.
AGCTCGCCGCCGAAGCTGCCGTCACTGTCGCGCAGCGACTTCTTGATGTTGACGTGGCCGACCATGGCGCGGACCGGCTCGACGCCGAGATCACGGATGGTTTCTTCAACGACCTTGGACGAGCGCAGGTCGTAGACGACCGCCCCGCCGGGGTGCTGCCTGACAAACTCCCCGGCGAGCCAGGCGGTCAAGTGGTCGCAGCCACAGGCGTTGCCCTGCTCGTCGACGAGCATGCAGCGGTCCGCGTCGCCATCGAAGCACGCGCCGAGCGCTGCGCCCGTCGCCTTTACGCCCTCGACGGTTGGCACCATGTTCTCCTCGACCAGCGGGTTGGGCTCATGCGCCCAGTCGTCGGTGTACGTGTCATTGACCGCTTTGATCTCGAGGTTGTCGATCCCGCTAAAGACCTTTTCCAGGAGCGTCGTGCCCATCCCGTTGGAGCAGTCAACGAACAGCTTGATCGGTTTAGCGAGCGCGGGCTTGAGGAACGCGCGGATGTGCGCCGCGTAGGCGTCCCAGATGTCGTGCTCTTCGAGGCCGCCGACCGGCTCGCCGCAGCTTGCGCCGTCGTCTTCGAGTTTCTGCGCGATGTCCTCGATCTCGTCGAGGCCGCTGCCCTTGCCGACGGGCCTGGCGCCGGCGCGGCTGATCTTGAAGCCGATGTACGCGATGGGGTTGTGGCTGGCGGTGCACTGGACCCCGCCGATGGCATCGAGGTGCGGGATCGCGAAGTATTGGACGGACGTGTCGCACCGGCCGAGATCCACGACATCGCAGCCCGCGGCGCGGATGCCGGCGATGAGCGACCCGGCCATCGAGGGCGCCGCCGGGCGGTGGTCGCGCGAGACGACGATCTTGCCCGGCCCGCCGTGCTCTTTTTTCAGGAACTCGGCGGTGGCGTGGCCGACCTTCCAGGCCTCGTCCTCGCCCAGCGGGTCGGGGTAGATCGCGCGGACGTCGTAGGCCTTGAACACTTTCGAGATCATGGTTTTCCTCGGGGATTTCGCGTTGAAACCGCAGATGATAGTCGCCCAGCCAAGCTGCCGCGAGCGGCGAAACCGCATCCGAACAACTACAATGCGGCGATGAGTAAGCGGCTGGTAGTTGTGGGTGGCGCAACGGCCGTCGCCGGGCTTGTGCTCGGCGCGTCGATCGTCTTCGGCCCACCCGCGGTCACCGGCGGGGGCAACGGTGTCCAGGGCAACGTCGATGCACCCGGCATCAAAGCCCCAGGCGAACAAGGGCAGGTCGGGGCTAACGTCCGGGGCTTCAATTACGAGTTTTTTGATTCAAACGACAAGGGCGAAGTGCGTCGCGGACGCCTGCGTGCCCGCGTCGCCAACTTCAAGCCGCTTGGCATTACCGAACTCATCGAGCCGATCGCCGACATCTACCTCAACCCCCGCCAGGCCATCACGATTACCGCCGACAAGGCCGACATGGAAGGCGAAGACAAGCGCGTCCGTGCCGGCGAGTTCACCGGCAATGTCGTCGTCACGCTCTTCGAAGCGCCCGAGGGCGTTGAACTCATCATCGACCCGAACAACGCCGACCACGAGCGTTTCATCCGGCAGCGGATCTACATTGATGAAGCAACCACGTTCAGCGTCGAGGAAAGCCTGATCAACACCCGCGGGCCGGTCCATGTCACCTCGCCGCAGGTCGATTTCTACGGCATCGGCCTGCGCCTGACCTACAACACCCAGCGCGAACGCATCGAGCAGCTCGTCGTCAACGAGGGCCGGTACCTCCTCTACAACCCGGACGCCGAATCATCTTCTTTCAACGGGCCCCGCAGCGGCGACGATGAGCAACGCAGCGACGAAGCGCCTGGCACCGACGATGAGCAACCCGTCGAACCCGGCCCCAGCCAGTACTACACCGCGCAGTTCGTCGGCCAGGTTCTCGTCCGCGACGGCCTCGCCTCCGAGCTCGGCGGGGACAAACTGACCATCGCGTTTTCCCTCGGGACCGAGGCGATCAGCCCCCCGCCGATCACGCCCGACAACGCCGCGGGCCTGCCGAGCCTGCTGCTGACGCCCGGCGCGCGGCTCGCGCAGGCAGATAACACAACCGCCGACCCAACAACCATCGGTAGCGATGCGCCCCTGCCACCCGCCGTCGTGATCCCGCCCATCAACCGCGCACGCTCGCTGTTTTCTCACGACCCCGAGCGCGACCTGGCCGTCACCTGGACCGACGAGCTGCGCGTCACGCCCCTCGCGGAGAAGCCCGAGCAGCTCGCCGACGACGAGGACGCGCACATCACACTCGCCGGCGAGGACGCCTACGCCCAGACCACCGACGACGGCGGCGAGACCAGCCGCATCGAGATGGCCCGGCTCGAGTACCTGCTGTCCGAAGAACGTACAACCGCCTGGCCGCACGACGATCGGCTGATCCGCATCACCTCCGCGGCGCTCGGCGGGGAGATCACCGCACAGAGACTCACCGTCAACCAGAAGGCCGGCAACGCGACGCTCTTCGGCCCCGGCGAGCTCACCGCCGTCAGCAGGAAAGACAAGAAACCCCTGACCGTGACCTGGACCAACCAGCTCTACCTCGAACTCTTCATCGAAGACAAAAACAACGCCCCCACGCCGACGCTAAGCGACAGCGAGACGTCTGGACCCGCACGCTCTCAAACCGAGGTCCTCGGCATCAAAACCGCCACCTTCTCCGGCGGCGTCACCACGACACACCCGGACTTCAACCTCACCGCCAGCGACACGCCCGCGATCGTTGTTGGTGCAGACCCGATCGACGGCAGACTCACGCTCGCCTTCGACCTGGCCGAGCCGGACGAGGACGGCAAGCGGGAGAGCCGGCCCGCCAGCATCAACGCGTCGGGCCGTGTCTATGTCAAGGCCCGCGGCGACGACCCGGACGAGGTCTTCGACATCACCGCCGACCGGCTGACCGTCGAGCTCGAGCCGGTGTCGGGCGACGACCCCTACGCCTCAGTGATCCGCGCCGCGGGCAATGTCGAAATCAAACAGCCCCGCCTGGACATGACCTGCCAGCACGTCAGCATCGAGCTCAATGAACCCAAAGCCGATACTGAGCGCAGCGAAGCACCTGGTACCGCTCAACAAGACCTCTACGCCCAGGTCCGCATGATCACCGCGAACGGCGATGTCGAGGGCTACCTCGACGATGACAAACGCCCCCGCCGGATCCAGTTCGTCGCCGACACGCTGGTCGCCGACGTCGAGCGCGACCGCCTGACCCTCGCCGCCAAGAGCAAGAGGCATCCCGCCGAGGTCATCAACATCGACCTGGAAGAAGAACCCGGCCAGACTCGCGAATCGATCTCCGGCAGGATCACCGGCCAGCTGATCGCCATGGACAACCGCGCCGAGGTCCTGGATATCCAGCGGGCCGGCTCGCTCACGACACGCGTCGACGACCCGGACAACCCCGACGCGACCCTCGAAGACAGCTTCCTCAGCGTCAGCTGGACCGAGTCGATGCGGTTCAACAACGTCACCGGCGAGGCCGAGTTCGTCGGCGAGGTCCGCAGCGAGTCCCGCCGGTCCGCCGACGCCAGCGAGATGACCTGCGACAAGCTGGCCATGCTCTTCTCGCCCGATTACAAGCACGACCCCGCGCGCCTGATCGAGGACGACGGCGAAGACGCGCACGACCGCCAGATCCGGTCGGCCACCGCGTCCGGCAACGTCTCCTTCCTGGCCTACACCTGGGCCGACGACCCAAGCAAACTCTCCAACCGCCTGCAGCTCTATGGGCCCAGGGTCGTCTTCACCAACCGCCCCGCGATGCAGATCGGCGAGGCGCCTGTCGAGACGGTCGTCGTGGAGGGCGAAGGCCGGATGGTGCTGGAAGACTACCGCCCGCCACCAGAGGAGAGAGACGACACGGAAAACGACGGCGTCCGAGCCGCGATGACCGGGCGGGGCATCTCGGAGTTTACCTGGAAGGACAGGATGGTCCTTGATGCGCTGGAGAATAACGCGACGCTGCTGGACCGCATCGAGATGACCCACATCCCCAAGGACGAGGACGGCAGGGCCGGCCAGACCGTCCTGCTCGACTGCGACAAGCTCGTCGCCGACATGGCCAACACCGGCGGGCTCAGTGTCTGGCTCAGCGATGACGCGCCCGACGCGCAGGTCCAGCGGATCGCCGCGGACGGCAGCGTCGTGCTCGAACAGAAGGGCCTCCGCAAGGTCTACAGCGACCACCTCACCTACACCGCTGGCGTCGATGAACAGACCGGCGAACCAACCCAACTCGTCGACCTCTGGTCGGACAACAACCAGCTCATCACCATCGAAGACATCAAGGCAGGCGACACCTCACAGTTCCTGACCCTCCGCTGGGACCTCATCACCGACACGACCGAGGTCAAAGACCTCCGCGGCGGGACCAAGCCGCTGGATTGAGTGGCATCTATTTCTTCTCCACCTGATACCGCGGGAACAGCGCCTCGCCCTTCTCGATCGGCGTGCCCGGTTTCAGCTGCCCCCACTTCACCCACGCCTCGAGATCGCCCCGGCCGTTGCCCTTGAGCTGCTCGGCGTAGTGACCGAACCCGATCCGCGACCAGAACGCCTCGCACTTGTCCGGGATGAACGGCCAGAGCAGGACGGACGCGATGCGCAAGGCTTCGGCACAGTTGTAGAGGATCGTGCCGACTTCGGGGAGATTGGCGGGATCTTTGGCGAGCTTGAATGGTTGTGTTTGTTCGATGTACGAATCAACACTGCCAACAGCTTCCATTGCATGCCCAATGACAGCAGCCCAGAGTGAAATAGCTTGCATGCTTGTTTGGTAAGCGTTGATCACACCAGGAAACTCCCGCGTTTCTCCAGAAGAACTCGCAGGACACGAACCATCAAAGTATCGACCGATCATATTTGAAACACGAGATGCCGAGTTCCCGAATGTGTTCGCCAGATCATTGTTGTAGACCTCGACAAACAGGTCCGGCGAAAACGCCGAGTCGGTCGTCCCCAACGGCCCACGCGTCGCGAGGAAATAACGCAAGGCATCCAACCCGAACTCATCGACGTAGTTATCGATCGCGGCGGGGTCGAGGAAGTTGCCCAGTGTCTTCGACATCTTCTCGCCCGAATCGCTCACCCAGTAGCTGTGCGAGTACACAAGCTGGCTCTGCTGGACACCCTCTCCCCAGACCCATTCGTATCCCTCGCACTTGGCCAACGCCATCTGCAACGCCGGCCAGATCGCGGCGTGGAACCAGAGGATGTCCTTGGCAATAAAGTGCGTCGCGCCGCTCTCCCAATAGTGTCGGCGGTCATCGTCATCGACGTAGGTCAGGTAGTTGAACAGCGCATCGATCCAGACATAGATCGTCTGTTCTTCGTCGCCGGGCACGGGGATACCCCAACCGCCGGAGCCCGTCCGGCTGATCGGCACGTCCTTGGCCTCTTTGATCCGGTTGACGATCTCGTTCTTGCGTGCTTCGGGCTGGACGTAGCCTTTGCCAGCCTGGTCGCGGTGCTCGTAGAACGCCAGCAGGTCATCCACGTACGCCGACAGGCGAAAAAAGTAGTTCTTCTCCGCCTTCTTGACCAGCGGCTTGCCGTTGACCGGGCTCTTGTAGTCGGTCTCCTTGGCCTTGTTCTCCGGGACGTACTCCTCCTGGCCCGCGTCGTACCAGCCGACGTACTCGCCCTCGTAGACGTCGCCGGACTTGAGCAGCGCCGAGACGTACTCGGTCACCTTCCGCTTGTGCCGGTCGCTTGAAGTCCGGACGAAATCATCGTTCGTCATCTCCAGCTTCCCGAACGTCCCGCGGAACGCGGCCGCGTTCTGGTCGGCCCACGCCTGCGGGCTCAGCCCGTGCTCGGCGGCCTTGTCGCTGACCTTCGCGGCGTGCTCATCGACGCCGGTCAGGAAAAACGTGTCGTCCCCGCGCAGGCGGTGGTACCGCGCGACGACGTCCGCGACCATCGTCGTGTAGACGTGCCCGAGGTGGGGCTTGTCGTTGACGTAGTAGATCGGGGTCGTGACGTAGAAGGTGTTTTCCGGGGTGGGCGTGCTCATGGGGCGAGCATGATACACCGTCCGCGCAGATCAGCGATCGGTCTCGGCATCACCAGTCGGTTTCAGCGAGTCGTCGCCCCAGACACGCTGGTTGTACGCCCGGCTCTCCCCGCGGGCGACCGTCAGGGTCTGCCACCGGTCTTCACCGACCAATTGACGACAAGTCAACACGATCTGCCCGATGTGATAGGCGACGTGTGTCATCGAGCGCAGGATCGATTCGATCACGGTGTGAGGCATCCCGCGGATCAAGACGGTCTTGGCCAGGTCTTCGGCCGTGAGCGAGTCGAGCGTATTGAAGTAAGCAGACCAGCCTTCATCCCAGGCAGACCAGAGGTCCGCGGGCGTTGCCTGGGCGAGGGCAAACTCGCCGTCACGGTCACGCCAGGGCTTCTCACCATCGATCGTCAGGAAGTCCGTGAACCGCGACGTGAGGTTCCCGCCGACATGCTTCATCAATACACCCACGCTGTTGGATGATGGGTCGGTCGAGGCATGATACTTGTCATCGGGCAGTTGACGGATCGCTCGCTCGGCAAGGTCGCGGTCGTATCGGCTTCGACCCGTTGCGTGGCGGAGAAACAGCTGAGCGATCTCGGTGTTGCCGTCGGACATCGTCGTCCCATCATATCCGAACAACTTTAGAATGATGCCGATGCCCAACCTCCGCGACCTTGCCTACGCCGTCGGCGTCACGCTGACCACGCCCGTCTGGGGGCTGTCGCTGCTGCGCACCGGCAAGTGGCGGACCGACTGGCCCGGGCGGTACGGGCATGCCAAGCCGCTGACACAACATACCGGGGGGACCATCCTCTTCAACGCGGTCAGTGTTGGCGAGGTGTCGTTGCTGCGCGGGCTAGTTGATGAGCTGTCCCGCCGTGATCCGAGCCTGCGGATCGTCATCGCGGCGACGACGAACACCGGGTTCAAGCGCGCAACCGAGTTGTACGCCCAGCGGCACACGGTCGTGCGTTACCCGCTGGATTTCTCGTGGGTCGTGTCGCGGTTCCTCGATCGGGTCCGGCCGGACATCGTCTGCTGCGTCGAGCTCGAGGTCTGGCCGAACTTCGTCGATGCATGCGACAGACGCGGCGTCCCGGTCTGCGTGATCAACGGCCGGCTGAGCGAGCGGTCGTTCCGCGGCTACAGCAAAATCAAGCGGCTGATCGGGCCGAGCTTCACGAAGCTGGCCTTCGCGGCGGTGCAGACCGAGGCCTACGCCGAGCGGTTCAGAGCGATGGGCGTGGAGGATGTGCGCATCGCGGACACGATGAAGTGGGACACCGCGGTGATCGCGGATGAGGTCCCGGGGGCGGATGAACTCGCGGCGGAGCTCGGCGTAGACCTGAACAGGCCGGTCGTGGTCGCCGGCTCGACCGGCCCTGGCGAGGACAGGCTGCTGATCGGCCTGCTGCCGGGCCTGCCCGGGGGGACGCAGCTGATCATCGCGCCGCGCAAGCCCGAGTGGTTTGATGCGGTGGTGAAGGTGTGCCCGGGGGCGGTGCGGCTGACGGAGCTGAGGAAACGCGATCCCGCCGCTCCGGCTGCGCCGATGCAGCGGGCTTTGGAAGAAGACGGTGACAAGCGTGTGTTCCTGCTCGACACGATCGGGGACCTGCGCAAGGCGTACGCATTGGCGGGCGTCGTCGTCGTCGGGCGCAGCTTCCTCGGGCTCTACGGCTCGGACGTGATGGAACCGGCGGCGCTGGGCAAGCCCGTCATCATCGGGCCGCACCACAAGGATTTTCAAGACACGGTTGACGCGATGCGCGAGGCAAACGGCCTGGTCGTAACGGACGACCCGGGGCGGGTGATCAACGAATTGCTAGGCGATAATCCGCTTGCGGCGGCGGTCGCCGAGGCCGGCCGCCGCGTGATCCGGCAGCGCCAGGGCTCGACCGCGCGCCATGCGGATATGATCTTGGCCCTGCTCGCGGAGCAGCGGGCTTGAGGCCTGTTTCAACCCGACCTAGACCCTTGGCCCCAGACCCTACGAATGCCATCCACCGAGATCCGCCAATCCGTGCTCGTCCCCGCCAGGCGTCTGGTCGTCAAGGTCGGCAGCGCGCTGCTGACCAGAGAGACCGACGCGGGCCCGGGCGTTGACACCGCGATGATCGGCCGGCTGATCGGGCAGGTCGCGCAGCTGCGAAAGCAGGGGCGCGAGGTCGTGCTGGTCTGCTCGGGCGCGATCGCGGCGGGCTGCGCCGAACTCGGCCTGCACCAGCGGCCGACCGATGTCGCGGAACTCCAGGCCGTCGCGGCGATCGGGCAGCGCAGGCTCATGGCGCTGTTGCACACCGCGGCGAAGCGGCGCGGCCTCTCCGCCGGGCAGATGCTGCTGACGCGCGGCGACTTCGACGACCGCGCCCGGTTCCTGAACATCCGCAACTGCGCCGCGAAGCTGCACGAGCTGGGCGCCGTCCCCGTGCTCAACGAGAACGACACCGTCGCCGTCGAGGAGCTGCGCTTCGGCGACAACGACCTGCTCGCCGCGCTGATGGCCAACGCGGTCCGCGCCGACGCGCTGGTCCTGCTGACCTCGGTCAGTGGCCTGCTCGATGAGAACGGCGGCGTGATCGACCGCGTAGACTCGGTGCTCGACGCCCAGCAGCACGCGCGCATCGACATGAAGACCAGGTGGGGCAGCGGCGGGATGAAGACCAAGCTGGACGCGGCCCGCCTGGTCACCGAAGCCGGCGAGGTCGCGGTGATCGCACCCGGGAGCGGCAAAAACGTCTTGCTTGACCTGGTCGCAGGCAAGAAGATCGGCACCGTCTTCGCCCCCGCCGACCGCAAGCTCGACAGCCGGCAGCGGTGGATCGGCCTGACGGCCCGGCCGGCCGGCGCGGTCAGCCTCGACGACGGCGCCGCCCGCGCGGTGCGCAAACGCGGCAAGTCGCTGCTGGCCTCGGGCATCACCGAGGTCACCGGCCGATTCGACCGCGGCGACGTCCTGCTCGTCCGCGACAGCCAGGGCAAGGAGCTCGCCCGTGGGCTGACCAACTACTCCGCCGATGAGCTGACGCTGATCAAGGGCAAACGCTCGGACCAGTTCGCCAAGCTGCTGGGCAGAGAAGGCTACGCGGCGGTGATCCACCGGGATAACCTGGTGGTGCTGGGGGCATAACCGAACAGCAACATCATTCCATGATGCGATCGGCCGAGTCGGCAGCTAAGTCGAACTGATAAACAGTCGCGTGTCGGCCGTAGACAGCCAGCTTGACCCGGGTTGGCCCGGCCTGATCGTCGGAGAGCTCGACCACAACCGGTTCTTGACCGATGAACCGGTAAGTCAGCTGATTGCCTTCACGCCTGACCGTCAGATTGATCCCAGTGGGTCTCCATGACGCCAAGCCGATGGAGTGCCCACAAACTGCAAGGTGGGACTTCCTTGAATTGGTCCAGCTCTGAGACAATTTGCCGTTGAGTTTGATCTGGAAATCACCCGACAGTTTGTAGTTGGACTCCAGGATCGCGCCGCCCGGCTTTTCTTTGTTGGCGGCCTGTTCTTCCGTAAACTCCCACCGCTGAGCCCAGTTCCAGAAATGTGCTACCTCATCGGGATTCCCGAACCCGAAGCTCTTCTCGAATGGTTCGATATGATCCGGCGGCGGGAAAGTGGCGCAACCATTGATGAATGCCGCGCACAAGGCACACAAAACAACACTCAATCGTTTAGTCAGAAACATAGGCAAGACTCCCAATTTAGTCCGGAGCATAATCAGAAAAACCTATCTCATGACACGTGGATACTTCCCCGCCACCCACTGGTAATCGATCTCAGGGTCCTTCCCAAACGCCCGGCCGGCCTGGCGGATGTTGTCCCAGTGCGCGACGGCGTGCTTGTTCAGGCCGTCGGACTCAACCGGGTCCGGGTGTCGCCAGCAGACCTCGCCGGCGTCGTGGTCGGTCAGCCCGAGCGTGCACTTGAAGCCGGTGTCGGACGGCTTGGCTTCTTCGAGCGCGCGTTTGGCGCAGGACAGGCAGATCACCGAGCCGTGGTGGCCCTCGGTCATGGGGTTGGCCTGCGCCTCGTCATACGCGTCCCAGTCCACGCCGCAGAAGTCGCAGGAGATCACGATGCCGTCGGGGGTGGTGCGCTGCATGGGTATTGAACTGGTGCGGCCTTAACTCCCCTCCCTCGAGGGAGGGGCCGTGGGAGGGTGCCGGTCATCTGCCGCGTGCTTTACAGCATGGGCGACCCCTTCCACAACCGAATCGATCTCTTTCAGGATATCGTCATTGGTGACACGCAGCACGCGGTAGCCGAGCGATTCCAAGTGATTCTGTCGATCTCGGTCGTGCTGCTTCTGCCCGATGTGGCTGTTGCCATCAACCTCAATAATCAAATTGGCATCGACGCAGTAGAAATCTACAACATAGTTAGCGATCGGGTGTTGTCTGCGGAAGCGGTGGCCGTGGATCTGGCCCCGCCGGAGTCTGCTCCAGAGCAGGCGTTCGGGGAAGGTTGCTTGTTGGCGCAATGTTTTGGCGTTCTGAATCAAGCGATTCGTTGGCCTTGGCTTTTGGCGGTCGTGAGCCATGCTTTGACACCCTCCCCCCAGCCCCTCCCTCGAGGGAGGGGAGTTCAAGGCAGCACTTTGAAAGACATCATGGCCTGACTTACTCATCCTCAAACAAGTCATTGAGCAGATAGTTCCACTCGATCGCGATATAGGGCTCGGCGTTCTCCACCGCTTCGCCCTCGGCGGTCCAGCGGTACAGCGACGCCTCGATCGCGGCGTCCCACTCCGCGTAGGTCGTGGACTTGATCACCTCCGCATCGTACACCCTGCCGTCCGCGGTGAACGTCACGCGCACGCGCGCGTTCCGCGGCAGCGACAAACGGCGCGCGCCCGTGCCCGGCGGGGTCGGCAGCTTTGTTGTCACCTTGATGCCCTTGCCGACCAGGACCTTGCCCTCCTGCAGTTCGACCTCGATCTTCTCGACGCTCACCGGCGGGGCCTCGCTCGGGTCGCGCGCGACGCGCGTCGGGTTCTGCTCCTTGCTCGGCTCGGCGGGGTCGGACTCCTGGCCGTCGGGCTTCGGCTCCTGGTCCTCGGCGGGCATCTCCGTGGTTGATTCGTCGGCTTGTTTGTCGTCCGCGTCGCCCTCGCCGGTTTCTTCACTGGGCTTGTTGGTGTCGGGGTTGTCGGTGCGCTCGTCCGACTCGGTCGGCTCGGGCTGCTCGGGCTGCTCGGTGGGCAGCTTGCTGTCGGTGTCTTCGGGGTTCTTCGAGTCGGTATCCGTCTCTCGGTCGGCGGGGGCCTGCGAGTCGGTCGTGCGGTCGGTGTTGGGCGCGGTCGGGTCCGGGGGGGATTCGACCGGGCGCTCGCCGGGCTCGGGGCTGGGGGTGCGGTCGTCGCCGGGCGTCGGGTCGATCGGCCTGGGCTCGGTCGGGCCGGGGCGGTCAACGCCGGGGCGGAGCGGGTTGAGGTCACCCTCATGGCCGGGCAAGCCGTCGATGCGCTCGGGCGGGCGCGTGCCGGCCTGCTGCGGGCGTGGGGCGAGGTCGGACTCGGACGCGTCGGTCGCGCTCGGGTCCGGGCGGGTGTCCTGCCGGTTGGTCGGGCC
>JANQKT010000189.1 GCA_028280965.1 Phycisphaeraceae bacterium | reverse complement strand
GCGCGAGCGCATCGGAGATGCGGCGGTTGTCCTCGGCGATCGCGGCGTGGAAGACCAGGCCGTCCCAGGCGACCAGGAAGTAGTGGTCCAGTGCCGGCGGCAACACCTCACGCCCATCCGCGGTCGTCACCGGCGTGCGCTGGTCTTCCTCCGGCGACGGCCCGCCGCGCAGGTCGTCCTCAGCCTGGAACTTGTCGTCGGTGACTTCCCACGAAGGCCGGATGTTCTCCTCGATCCGGTCACCGAGTTCGCTGAGCTGCTCGACGTTGTAGCCCGGCGGCGGGACGAGCACACCGAAGACGATGTTGCGGTTTCCACGCGGCAGGTAGTCCAACGGCGGCAGCAGCGCGGCGATGCCGATGAGCGTGCCCACGGTGAAGACCGTGATCACGCCGATCCGTGCGGGCCAGCTATTCGTGATCCGCCGGGTCATCCCGCCGACGATCGCGGGGAGGTTGGTGAAGGCTCTGAAGACGCCGAGTAAGCTGGCAACAAAGCGGCCGAAGCGTGTGGCCCGCGTTGGCTTGGCAGCTCGTTCAGGTGCGTCGTCTGCCTTCGCCTTCCGCTCTTTCATCAGGATCGCGGAAGCGGACGGGATCACGGTGATCGATACGATCAGGCTGATGCCGACCGCGGCCATGATCGCCAGCGCGATGTCGCGGAACAGCTGGCCGGCCGAGTCCTGGATCAGGAGGATCGGGATAAAGACAACCAGCGTCGTCGCGGTCGAGGCGACCACCGCGCCGCCAACCTCCTTGGTCGCGTCGATCGACGCCCGGCCCGGCTTCTTGCCCATCTCCAGGTGACGGAAGATGTTCTCGATGACAACAATCGCGTTGTCGACGACCATCCCCGTCGCGAAGGCCATCCCGGCTAGCGAGATGATGTTGATCGAGCGGTCGAGCAGCACCAGCACCGAGAGCGAAGCGATGACCGAGATCGGGATCGCGATCGCGATGATGCCGATCGCACGCAGCGAGCGCAGGAACAGCAGCAGCGTCAGCACCGCGAGCACGCCGCCGACCAGGATGTTGCCGCGGACCAAGGCAATGGCTTCTTCGACGTAGGTCGAGGCGTCATAGGTCTGGACGAGCTCGAGCGTGCCGTCGATGCCGCGCTCCGCGGCGTGGCGTTCGAGCAAGCCGCCCGGCGCGTTGAGCTCGTCGACCTCGGCCTGGATCGCCGCCATCGTCTCAAGCAGGTTCGCGCCCTGCTGGAGCTGGAAGTTGAAGAAGGGCATGCGGACGCCGCGGGCGCGGACCCACTCGTTCATCTCTTTGTAGCCGAGCTGTACCTCGGCGACGTCACGCAGGTAGATCGGCCCGGCCTGGTCACGGCGGACCACCAGGTCGCCGACGGTCTCGGGGTCGTGGAACCGCCCCACCGCGCGGACGCGGATGTCGTTCTTGCCATCCGGCAGCAGGCCGCCGGAGTAGTTCTCGTTAGAGAGCTCGATCGCTTCGACGAGCTGTGCGTAGGTGATGCCGCGCTGGGCGAGGCGCGCCGGGTCAACGAAGATCTGCACCTCCGCCTCGCGTGCGCCTCGGACGCCGACCTCGCTGACGCCGGGCACGCGCTCGAGCCGTGGGCGCAACCGGCGTTCCATAAAGTCATAGAGCGTAGTCGCGTCGAAGTCGGGGTCCGTCGAGGCCAGCCCGATCCAGGCGATGTAATCGATCGACTCGGGGTCAACGCCCTCGATCTCCGGCTCATCCACGCCGTCGGGGTAGCCGGGCACCTCGCTGAGCTTCTGGTCGACCTCGGCCATGGCCGCGTCGATATCCGTGCCGGTCACGAACTCGAGGCGGACCTGGCCCCGGCCGGCCTGGCTGGTGCTGGTCATCGAGCTGAGCCCGCTGATGTCGCCCAGCCGCTCTTCCTGCTGCTCGATGACATCCGACTCGATCTCCGCCGCCGAGGCGTTCTCCCAAGAAGTCGTCACGGCGATCACGGTCGAATCGACCGACGGCGTCATCTGCACCGGCACCCGCGTCGCGGCCAGCACCCCCGCCAGGACCGCGAGGATCACGGCGACGGCGACGGTGATCGGTTGTTTAACGGCAAGTTCAATCAGGCGATTCATAGCTGGACCCTCAGTTCTTTTTGTTCGTGGAGAATGCGCCGGTCCATCTTTCAACAGACCGAGGCGTGGACTGCAATGTGGTTTCAAACCCCCCAGCCGCCGTTGATATCAAGCTCTGCGCCGGTCACATAAGACGCTTTCTCGCTTGCGAGGTAGGAGACTGCGGCGGCGACCTCGTCGGCGGTGCCATAACGCTTGAGCGCGGTCTGATCCTTGATGAAGTCGGCCGACTCGTTCTGCGTTGTGTCGGCGGGGTTCAGATCGGTATCAATCGGCCCAGGGGCAACGATGTTTGACGTGATCTTGCGGGGAGCGAGGTCGTGCGCCCAGCCGCGGCTTAGCCCGCGGACGGCGAACTTCGTCATCGCGTACGCGCTGTTGCCTGGGAACAGTGCCGCCTCGCCTGCGTTGGATCCGATCGTGATGATCCGGCCGTTATCGTTCAGCCGTGTCGCCGCGGCACGGGTCACGTACCAGACCCCGCGCACGTTGACGTTCAAGAGCGCCTCAAAGCTGTCGTCGATGTCTTCGTTCCCCGCGACATCGCCCGACAGCGCACCGCCGTCGCCTGCGATGCTCCCGCCGCGGTAGACGCCCGCGTTGTTGACCAGCACGTCGAGCCGGCCGCCGTGTCGCTCATCGATCGTGCGGAACATCGCTTCGATCGATTCGCGGCTGGAAACGTCACCCGCGATGGCCCCGGCCTGGCCCCCCGCCGCGATGATCTCGTCGACGACCGCCTGGGCTTTGTCGGCGCTCCGGGCGTAGTTGACCAAGACCTTGAACCCGTCCGCGGCCAAACGCTTCGCGATACCCGCCCCGATGCCCCGGCTCGCGCCGGTGATGAGTGCCAATTTGGTTTCTTGGGTAGTTGCCATCGTGTGCTCCTATTGGTTCGTGGTCGATATCTTCTTGAATGCGCCGGTCCGTCTTTCAACAGACCGAAGCGGTGGACGAGACGCAAGGCGTTAGTTGGTTTCGGCGGGGGTCGGTAGCTGGGCGAGCGTCACCGCCGCGCCGTTGAAGAGGCGCTCGTTGCCTTCGACGACCACGGTATCACCGGCGGCGAGGTCTTCCGAGGCGAGCGCAACATGCTCGCCGACCGTGAACAGCACGCGGACCGGCGAACGTTCGGCGGAGTCGGTGTCGCCGGCATTGACCTTGAAGACGTAGGCGTCGCGTCCGTTTCGGATGACCGCGTCCTTCGGCGCGACCAGCGCGAGCGACTCTTCTGAGGTCGGGACCCAAGCGTTGATCGACATGCCCGGCACGAGCTCGTTCGTGTCGTTCTGCAGGGTCACAATCACCTGGAAGGTGCGGGCACGGGGGTCGACCTGCGGGATCGGCCGGACATTGACAGACTCGATGGTCCGGCCGTCGTTGCTGAGCGCGACGAAGATGCTGCCGGGGTCCTGCATGACGGTCGGGGCGTAGCGTTCGGGGACCTCGATGCGTGCCTCGATGAGGCCGGTCGAGACCAGGGTGACCACCGATTGGCCGGGGTCGATCCACTCGCCGGGCTCGATGTGCCGGGCGACGACTTGTGCATCGAACGGCGCACGGACGGTGAGGTCATCGACGCGGATGCTGAGGTGCTCGAGCTCGCGTTCGATCCGCTCGACGGTGCGCTGGGCCGCGGCGAGCTGCGCTTCGCTGACCTGGACCTGGGTCGCGCGTTCGTTGAGCTCCTGATCGGTCGATGCGCCGCGCTGGTAGACGCCCTGCTCGCGTTCGTGGTTGAAGCGTGCCAGCTTCAGCTCGGCCTCGTGCTGCGTGACCAGCGCCTGGGCGTTGGCGAGTTCCGCCTCGGCCTGACGGACCTGGGCGTTCAGCCGGCGGTTGTCGAGCGTGAGGATGACCTCGCCCTCCGCGATCAGCGAGCCCTCGTTGACCAGGATCCGGTCGACCAAGCCCGACTCCTGCGCGGAGATGTTGGAGCGTGAGACCGCCTGCAGGCTGCCGGTCACCATCCGGTGGTCCTGCACCATCTGCTGGCTGACCTCACCCGTCCGCACCGGCGATGCCGGCTGAGCCAGGGCAAGGCTCGGCAGCAAGACGAGGAGGGCGAAGGCCGCGGCGCTGCGGCTGGCGAACGCGGCGATCACGGCACGCAGCGACTTGGCCCGCTCGGCGAGGCCCGCCGACGCTTCAAAGTCGCCTTCCAAGGCATAAGTCAATTGGCGAGCCCGGACCTGGGCCAGCATCGCGTTGAGCTGGGCCCGGCTGAACGTGCGGGCGTGACCGGCGGCGTCTTGCTCGATCGCAAAGCTGCCGGTGACGGGCTGGGTTTCGTGGGCGGGAACGGTGGGGAGGGTTGCGGTGCTCATGGTGGTGTCTCTGGGTTGGAGTGGTTTCGGGGGTTGATTTTGTTTATATTAGACCAGTCGTCTAGTTGGCAGGTAAATAAAAAATCAGGCCGGGGCCGCTTCAACGGACAGCATGCGGTCCAGGACCAGCGCGATAAAGGCGTCCAGGGCCTTGCAGTCGCGGTCGATCTCCATCCGGATCATGGCGCCTTCCCAGGCGTTCTGGAAGAAGGCGGCGAGCTGGTCGGGGTCAAGATCGCTGGTGATCTCGCCCTCGGCCTGGGCCAGCCGGATCACGCCCGCGAGCAGGACCTGCCACTGGTCGTAGCCGACCTTGATCGCATTGCGCATCGGCTCGCTGAGCCGGGATTCTTCGAGAGCGACCTTGGCGATGAGACACTGCCGCTGGTTGCCCAGCTCCTGCAGATGATCGCGGACCTCGGTGAAATAGGCCCGGATCCGCTCCAGGGGCGTCAGCTTCTGGTCGCCAAAGATCTTCCGGGTGAATGACAGGTGGTGCTCGGACGAGTCCTCGACCACCGCGATCCCGAAGTGCTCTTTGCTCTTGAAGTAGTGATAGAACGACCCCTTGGGCACGCCCGCGGCGTCGAGGATCTCCTTCAGGCCGCAGCCGTTGAAGCTCTTCTCAACAATCGCCTTGGTGCCGGCGTCGATGATCCGCTGCTTGGTGTCATGGTCTTTCATGGCTTTCATTCCTTACATCGTAATATTAGACCAGTCGTCTATACTTGTCAACCCATCAATTCCAAAATTTCTTCCTCAGTTCATCATTTCATCTCCTCAAATCGTTGTAAATATTTGATATAGCTGGATTAAATCGCCATCTGAGCTCCAACAGCGCCTTCCCCATGGGTTCGGGATAATCGCCGGCCATGAGCAGGTTTAGCGGCGTCGGTCTATCGTCGCGAGCGTCGCGAACAGCGCCGCCCCGGGAGAGGCGTCCCGCGGACGGAAATCAGCCTGACTTATGCTGGGGATGCGGTCCGGACCTAGACACTCCGCTTGGTTCGATCAGTCCAGATCTTTTGCGACGGTATGAACCGTCTGAGCAGCCTGCCTGCCTTCCGCGATCGCGTGAACAACCAGCGATGGACCGCGCGCCATGTCGCCGGCGATGAAGACCGGGCAGGCCACGTCGGCTTGTTCAAACTGATCGACCAGGTGCTGCATGTTGTGGCCGGTGAAACCGACCGAGAGGATGACCAGGTCAACCGCGATCTGTTGCGGCTTGGCCTCACCGTTTTGGATGGCGAGATACCCAACGGTATCGGGCTCGGCCTCGCTGGGCTCAAACGCGAGCGTGTTGGCCCGCCAATGGCGCGGGTCCTGGCCTCGGATCGCGATCGACTCGCGGTGGGCGTAGTCGGTCCGCAGGCTTCCCGTCGGGCCCGGCCAGTGGAAGCCCGGCGCCCTTTCATCCGGGGGCATCGGCCCGTTCGCGAGGTTGATGATGTCGGCAGCACCCTGGCGCAGCGCGGTGGCGACGCAGTCCGCGCCGGTATCTCCCGCGCCGATCACCGCGACGCGCTTGCCCTTCGCATTGATCCTCGGCGGGGTGCCGGCGTCCAGGGCCCGCATCGAATCCGTCAGGTAATCCATCGCCTGATGGATGCCGCGCAGCCCTCGACCGGGCAACCGCAGGTCGCGCGCATGCTTCGCCCCGCAGGCCAGGATGATAGCGCTGTGTTGTGCGCGGAGTTCATCGGCGGTGATGTCTCTGCCGATCTCACAGCCGACACGGAAGACCACGCCGCTGTCCTGTATCAGTTTGATCCGTCTGTCGAGGATCTGCTTGTCCAGCTTCATGTTGGGCACGCCGTAACGGAGCAGGCCGCCGGGCTTGTCGTCGCGTTCGTAGACGGTGACGCGGTAGCGCATGCGGGTCAGCTCTTGCGCTGCGCTCAGCCCCGCGGGCCCGGACCCGACGATGCCGATATGCGGGGCCTCGGCCGGCGCGGACCGGCTCGGTGTGACCCATCCCTCCTGAAACGCGCGGTCGATGATCGCACGCTCGATGCCCTTGATCTGCACCGGCTGCTCGTTGATCCCGTGGATGCACGCGTCCTCGCACGGAGCCGGGCAGACGCGCGCGGTGAACTCCGGGAAGGGGTTGGTCTGCGACAGGCGTTTAAAGGCGTCCCGCCATCGACCAAGGTGAACAAGCTCGTTCCATTCCGGGATCTTGTTGCCGAGCGGGCAGCCGATGTTCCCGGCCGGTCCATAACCGGAGTCGGGCATGCAGAACGCGGCGCCGCAGTTCATGCAGCGCCCGCCCTCGGCGCGGGCTGTTTCTGGGTCGGCCGGGGAATAGACCTCGTAGTAATCATTGAGGCGCACCAGCGCATTGCGCGCCGGCATCACCGCGTCTGGCGGGTCCGGGCGCGCGGCCGCTTGATCCACGAGGGGAGATGGGTTGAGATCAATAGACGTCACGCTGGTAACGACCCTCGCTTGCCAGGGCACCAACCCAGTCGGATGCTTGTGATTCGGTTATGCCGCCGTGCTGCGCAGCGATCTCCCGCAGGGCCTGGTCGACATCACCCGCCATGCGCGACGCGTCGCCGCAGATGTAGAAGTGCGCGCCGCGCTGAAACCAGGCGAACAGTTCGGCCCCGTTCTCTCGCATGCGGTCCTGGACATAGACCTTCTCGTCGCCGTCGCGTGACCAGGCGAGGCTGAGCTTGCTCAACGTGCCATCCGCATGCATTGCTTGAAGCTGCTCGCGGTAGAGGAAGTCGGTTGCCTCGTGCTGGTCGCCGAAGAACAGCCAGCTGTCGCCGACCTCGGTGCCCGCGGCCTTGCGGGCCTGGCGTTCTTCGAGAAAGGCGCGGAAGGGCGCGATGCCGGTGCCGGGGCCGCACATAATGATCGGGGCCCGGTCGTTGTCGGTCAGGCGGAAGTGCGGCGCCTTGTGGACGTAGACGCCCACGCGCCCGCCGAAGCCGCAGCGGTCGGCGAGGTAGGTCGAGGCGACACCGTTGCGTCGGCTGCCCGCGAGTTGGTAGCGGACCGCGCCGACGGTGAGATGGACCTCGCCGGGGTGTGCCCCGGGGCTCGACGCGATCGAGTACAGCCGCGGCTGCAGCGGGCGCAGCGCGTCGGCCAAAACCTGCGCCGACACCTTCGGCTCCCACCTGCGCAGCGCGTCGATCAGGTGCAGGCCCTTGACGTCGTCGAGCGAGCCCCCGACGCCCAGCGCCTCGAGCGTGTTGTGCGTCAGCGTGACGATGTCGAGCCTGGTCTGCAGGGCCAGGCGGATCGGGAAGGCTTCGCTCTTGATCAGGACACGGTCGGTGCCGGTGATGCCGGTGAGGACGAGGATCTCTTCGATCAGAACGGGGTGGTTGGTGGGCCAGACGCCCAGCGCGTCGCCGACCTCGTATTCCAGGCCGGAACCGGAGAGCAGGATCTCGACGTGGTTGACTTCCTTGGCCGAGCCCTCGCCATTGAGCTTGGTGACCTCAAGCACCGGCGCGAAAAAGGGGTTGTGCTTGTCCCATCCGGTGGGCGCGTGCTCGTCGGCTTCTTCTTCGATGGCCGCCGATGCTTCGCCGGCGACATCGATCATCGCCTCACATGCAAAGACCGACTGTTTCCACTGCGCCCAGCCGTCTTCGTAGGCGACATCGCAATCGATACGTTCGACCAGACGCGCTGCGCCCAGCTCGCTCAGACGCTGATCGATGTCGATGCCGGTCTTGCAGAAGTGCGTGTAGCTGCGGTCGCCGAGCGCGCAGACCGCGTAGCTCAGCTCGGGCAGTTGCGGGGCATCGCTGCTCTGCAGCAGGCCGCAGAACGCCTTGGCGTTGTCGGGCGGGTCGCCTTCGCCGAACGTGCTGCAGACGACTAAAAGGTGCCGGATACTTTGTAAGGCCTCGGCATCCAGCGTGTTGAGCTCGACGACCTCGGGCCGGAACCCGCTTGCACGCGCGAGCCTGCGCAGGTCCTTCGACAGCGCCTCGCAATTGCCCGACTGCGAGCCGTAGGCGATCGTGACCGGCGTGGCGTTGCTGTCGTCGTCCGGCTTCGCCGATTCATGGGCCGCGCGGACCGACAGCAATCCCGCCAGGAAGCCCTCGGCGAATCTGCGCTGGTCCTTATCAAACGGTGCATCAGCAGGGATCAGGTCATGGGCCATCAGGCGTACTCCATCGCTTGAGCATCGGTATGCTGCTGCACCGTATCCGACGCGAGAAACAAGCCCTTGAGCGCCTGCTCATCGTGCCGGCGAGTAAACGTGAGGAACGACTCGTCGCCTTCTCGCTTGTCCAGGTACGTCTCCAAAACCGATTCGAGAAATCCGGGCAACTCGTCAGCGGCGACGGGCCCGCAGAGGTGCCTGGCGAAGCCCTGGTCGTGGTCGCTGCCGCCGCCGAGGTAGACCTGATAGGCCTCTCGGCCGTCTCTGGTTGAGGCGCCGAGCAGGCCGATGTCGCCGATGTAGTGCTGGGCGCACGAGTGGGCGCAGCCGGTCAAGTGGATGTTGATCGGCTGGTCGAGCTCGAACTTTTCCTGCAGGTAGCGGACTGCCGCAGTGCCGTGCTCTTTGGTGTGGGCCGAGGCGTACTTGCAGCCGAAGCGCCCCGTGCAAGCGACGACGCCGGTGGCGAAAGACGACGCGCTGACATCAAGGCCGAGTGCGTTGATCTTGGCGATGACGGCGTTCAACTCATTATCAGCGATACCGGGGATGATGAGGTTCTGCCAGACGGTGAGCCGGACATCGTTGACGCCGTGGGCCTGCGCGATCCGGCCGAGCGCGCGCATCTGGTCGGGGCTGAGCCGACCCATCGGCAGCGCGACGCCGAGGTAATGCTTGCCTCCCTGCGCTTGCGGGTGCACGCCGATATGCGCCTGCCGATCGATCGGCGGGCGGTCCTGCATCGCAAGGCCGGCGGTGCGGATCAGCTTGAAACCCAGGCGTTTCTCGGCTTCGAGCGTGAACCGCTCCAGGCCCCAGTCGTCGAGCAGGTACTTCAGGCGGGCCCTCTTGCGGTTGGTGCGGTCGGCGTGCTCGATGAACACGCGGATCATCGCCACCGCGACGGCGACGGTCTGCTCGGGTTTGCAGGCGAAGCCGCTGTCGCGGGCGAAGTCGAGGTGGCCGGTGATCCCGCCAAGCAGGATCCTGCAGAGGGTATGTTCTCTGCCATCGATTGTTGCGCGTGTCGCGACGAAGCCGATGTCATTGGTGTCCGCGACGGCGGAGACGGTGCCGCCGCCGTCGAACGCGACGTTGAATTTGCGCGGGATGCCGTTGAGCGTCGGCGTGTTCAGGATGTGCTGGTGCAGCTGGATGGCGAACGGGCTGAGGTCGATCAACTCCTGTGGATCGAAGCCGGCGGTCGGGTTGCAGGTGATGTTGCGGACGCTGTCGGCGCCGGACCCCTTGCAAGTCAGGCCCAGGTCGTACAGCCCGGTGAGCAGGTCGAGGATGCGGTCGGGCGGGATCTCGCGCAGCTGCAGGTTGCCGCGCGTGGTGACGTGGGCGTAGCCGCCGGCGAGGTGTTCGGCGAGGTCGCCCAGGCCGACGAGCTGGTCGCCGCGCAGCCTGCAGGCGGGGATGCGCAGCCGGCACATGAACCCGGGCATCGCCGGCGCGACGTTGAACAGCCCGTGGTGCTTAAACAGGAACGTGTCGCCGCCCTCGGGCATCTTGGCCTCGGCGGCGTGCGCTTCGAGCTTGGGGTACACCTCCCACGGGTGCTCTTCGAGCTTGATGCGCTCTTCCTTAGACAGGTCTTCGAGCGGTGTGCCGAAGACCGTCAGCGGCGCGCCGCCGGCCTGAGGCTCCGGTGCTTTGTACACCGCGGCGAGGTCGAGCTCGTCGATCAGCCGCTGCAGGTAGGCCCGCTGCTGATCATCGAACCCGTCCAACGGAGCGTTGTCGAGCGAGGATTTGCCACCACATGACATGCTGTGTCTCCGAAAAGGCCAAGACCAACGCGGCACCAACCAAAAAAAATCCGACCGCAGAGCAGCTCCGGGTCGGACGGCGTTGTCCAAGTGATTTGTTGCGGCGGCCCGCGTATTAGGAATGAGATGCAAAACGGGTGCCAGACACCCATCCCTCGGTTGAGCCCGCTTTATACCAACACGCGCCGCCCGGGCCGCGCGGGCTTGCCGCATAAATAAGCGGCAAGCCAAATGATGCGCATTTCGCGCGCCCTTTTGACGGACGACTCAACCCTGCCCAAGTTCACATCACAACCCGATCGGCAGCTGGATCACGCCTTAAGCCCGGTAAAACAGCGGTCCGCCTATACACATGTTGCTTACTTTGATCGTTCGCCCCGCATTTCACTTGCCCGCCGCGTTGTGGCACCGCGCTTGCACTGCAGCCCTCCCGGTGCTGTCCGCTGCGACGCGGACGCGCCCGTGATCCTCAAAACAGCGACAGGACAAAGGCGTCCTGATGGCGGCCGTTTCGCCATCGTGACGCCGTTGTTGCGTCGCGACGGACCGGCCGGCAGAACCCAGAGGCTCACCCCAACCGCCTGCCCGAACGCCCCACCCGATGGAGTTGACTGATGACTGCCCGACTGGCCGGACTCGAACGATTCGCCCTGATCTTCACGTTCTTATTCGCGCTCGCCGCGCTGCCCGGCTGCGGTGAGAGCGAGGCCTCTTCTGTTCAGGGCCGGGACAAACCCGGCGTCGACGCCGACGACATCGCCAACCTTGAGCTGGGGGCGCGCACGCTCGTGCCCGAGAAGACCGACCTGGAGTTCGGCTTCATCAAGCTGACCGACTGCGCGCCGCTGGTCATCGCCAAGGAGAAGGGCTTCTTCGCGGAAGAGGGCCTGAACGTCAAGCTCACCGCGCAGGCGAACTGGAAGATCCTGCTCGAGCGTGTCATCTCCGGCGAGATCGACGGCGCGCACATGCTCGCCGGCCAGCCCATCGCGGCAACGATCGGCATCGGTTCCGACGCGCACGTGATCACGCCCTACTCCCTGGACTACAACGGCAACGGCATCACCGTCAGTCACGAGGTCTGGAATGAGATGCAAAAAAATGACCCGGCGCTTAACTCGCCGACCCCGCCGCACCCAATCTCCGCTGACTCGCTTAAGCCGCTTGTCGAATCCAAAAAGGCCTCTGGCGAACTGATGAAGATGGGCATGGTATTCCCGGTTTCGACCCACAACTACGAGCTTCGGTATTGGCTCGCAGCTTCCGGGATCCACCCGGGTCTGTATACCCCTACGGATACAACAGGAAAGACGAACGCTGACGTTCTGTTGTCTGTCACCCCTCCGCCACAGATGCCCGCGACGTTGGACGCGGGCACGATTGACGGCTACTGCGTCGGCGAGCCTTGGAACCAGGTCGCGGTCAAGCAGGACATCGGCGTGCCGGTGACGACCAACTATGACATCTGGAAGAACAACCCCGAGAAGGTGTTCGGCATCACCGCCGAATTCGCGGAGAAGAACCCGCAGACCGTGCTGGCCGTCACCAAGGCGCTGATCCGCGCGGGGATGTGGCTGGACGAGACCGACGACGGCGGCAAGCTGGTCAACCGCGAAGAGGCGGCGGTCATCCTGTCCAAGCCCGACTACGTCGGCGCGGACGCGGACGTGATCCGCAACTCGATGACCGGCTTCTTCTACTTCCAGAAGACCGACAAGCG
>JANQKT010000034.1 GCA_028280965.1 Phycisphaeraceae bacterium | reverse complement strand
GGAAAAAGTTGTGAGCCCCGGGCACAAGCGTCAGGTGGCTCAGTCGCTTGTGCGGCAGGGGCGTTGTGCGGCCCGCACCGTGTGTCGTCACTTCGGCCTCCACCGCAGCACGTTCAAGTACCAAGCCAAAGAGCCCAATTCATGGCTGGCGGAGCTCGGGGAACAGCGAGACCAGCCGAGTTGGTGTACCAGTATGCTCCCCTTGCCCCAGTTGATGCCCGCCCATCAGGATGCGCGGGTAGACTTCAGGGCGCGGCCCCGCTCGGAGCGTTGTTTCTCACCGGCGGCCAGCCCGTGGGTCTTGTGCTTCAGCTGGTGGCCGATGTGGAGCAGGCAAACACCGCGACCGCGACAGCTTCCCCAAACATGCGCGCCGTGCCCTTTTGAGGACGGGGTATGGTGTGTCAGGCGGACGGGTCAGTCTGATCCGGCCGCCTGCCGGGCCCCGGACCAAGCGCCGCCGCCTAGGGTTTTTGCATGGTTTATTCGAGATATTTCCTGCGGTGTGGCAAACTAGTGGGGGGTAACGGTGTTGCGGCCCGTTGGTTGCGTGGCCGCATTCACGGGGAAGGATTTTGTTTGGGTTGGGGCGTAAAGGAAGGGCGATGATGGATCGTGGTTTGGGCCTTGGTGTCGCGGGTGTTTGTAGTTTGATCGCGATGGGTTCGGTGCCCGCATGGGCGCAGGGCGGACCGAATATCGTCCACATCTTTGCCGACGACCTCTCGAAGAGCAGCGTCGGGGTCTACGGGCAGAACGCCCGGGCTCAGTCGGGCCTGGCGGCGATCCGCACGCCGAACATCGATGCGCTCGCCGGCGCGGGGATGACCTTCAACCGTGGCTACGCTGCGACGCTCTGCTCGCCCAGCCGGGCGATGCTAATGACCGGCTTCCACCAGGGCCACGCGTTCAATGACCGCAACGCCAACATCGGCGTCGGCTTCCGCGCCGAGGACGTCACCGTCGGCGAGGTCCTCCAGGACGCCGGCTACACCACCAGCGTCTGGGGCAAGTGGGGCTTCGGCGGCAGCGGCGGGACGCAGACCAGCGGCGCGAAAGAGGACGACCTGCGCCTCAACCCCTCGATCAACAACCGCCCGGCCCTGCCGACCAACCAGGGCTTCGACGAGTTCTACGGCTACCTCAACCACAGCCGGGCCCACCGCTACTTCGTCAGCTCGCAGTGGACGACCGACCCGACGGGCAACCCGCAGACCGACGGGATCTCCGAGCAGCTCATCGGCAACGCGTCGGGCAACACCAACCTGCACGCCAACAACACACACGACCTGATCGCGGCGCGGTCCGAGCAGTTCATCGAAGACCACTACCAGTCCGCCGACCCGTTCTACATGCAGGTCAACTACACGATCCCGCACAACGACCTGGAGTGGATCGAGTTTGTGCCCGGCTGGTTCGACGACTACGCCGGCGTGAACACATCTTCCTGGACCAACAAGGAAAAACGCTACGCCGCGATGATCACGCGCATGGACGCGGCGATCGGTTCACTGATCGGCAAGCTCGAAGACCCCAACGGCGACGGCGACACCGCCGACAGCGTGATGGACAACACGCTGATCATCTTCACCTCCGACAACGGCGCGACGACCGAGGACTTCAGCCGCGCCGGCTTCGACCACTTCGGCATCAACGACGAGCAGCGCGGCGGCAAACGCGACCTTTGGGAGGGCGGCATCAACATGCCGCTGGTCATGCGCTGGGACGGGCACATCACGCCCGGCTCGACCAACGACCAGCTCACGGACCTGACCGACTTTATCGCGACCGCGGCGGACCTGGCCGGCGTCCGCGCGCCGGTCGGTACCGACGGCGTCTCACTCGCGCCGACGCTGACCGGCGAGGGCATCCAGCGCGTCCGCGACTACCTCATCTTCGAGCACCACGAGGGCGACGGCCCGGACCCCAACGGCCTCGACCCGCGCTGGGCGATTGTCCGCGGCGACGACAAGCTGATCAAGTTCTCCAACGGCGAACTGAGGTTGTACAACCTCGCGACCGACCCGGATGAGAACAACCAGCTCAACCAGGCGCTGCCCGTCAACGCGGCGCTGGTCGCCGAGCTGCAGGCGATTGCGCTGGCCGAGGGCGTCGAGAACGCCGACAGCTACGCCGTTGCTTACGCGCAGTGGACCGGCGGCGACGGCGACACACTCACCGATGCGAGCAAGTGGTCCATCGGCACGGCGCCCGCCGACTTCTGGTCCGCCGTCGTTGACAACCCGCTCGCGGCGCCCTCGGTCGTCAACGCGTCGGGCAACATCACGACGCTGGGGTTCGAGGTCAACGGCTCGGGCGGCCGGCAGACGGTGCTCGTCTCGCCCGGCTCGGTTTTGGAGGGCCGCAACGCCGTGCGCATCGCCGGGCAGGGCCGGATCCAGCTGGATGGCGCGACGCTGAAATCCGTCCGCTGGACGGATGTGCTGGATCAGGGCGAGCTGACCGGGCAGGGCACGGTGGAGGGCGACGTCTACAACGCCGCGACCGTCGCGCCCGGCCGGGCCGGCGGGCTGCCCGCGCTCCCGGAGCCGAAGACCGGCGTCAACACCGGCACCGTCACCGCGATCGACTTCCAGTTCACCGGCCAGGACGTTGACCCGATGACCAACACCTCGGCGCTGGATGAGAACGTCGAGCTGGTCCAAGGCTTCTCGCTGGGCAGCGGGCTGGTCTTCCGCAATGCCGCGGACGCGGGCAACGAGTTCAACGTGACCGGCTTCGCCGGCGAGGGCAGCACGCTCGCCAACGCCATCGCTGCCGACGACTACCTCAGCTTCACGATCGCGCCGGTGTACGGCGTCGAGATGGACATCGAGTCGATCGCCGTCAACCTCTGGCGCAACGGCGTCAACGCCGCGACCGACTTCGCCATCCTCACCAGCCAGGACGGCTTTACCGAGGCCGATGCGCTCGCGCAGGGCAGCTACAACGACTTCGGCATCGCCAACCAGCACCTGCTGACCGCCAACCGCGTCGGCGGCGGCACGACCGCGCCGGTCGAGGTCCGTATCTACGGCTGGAACCAGGTCGGCGGCAACGGCAACACGCACTTCAACGACGCCTTCGTCACCGCGAGCTTCGTCTCCGTCCCCACCGCCGACCTCGACCCGACGGGCGTGCTGACGCTCACCGGCGACTATTTCCAGCTCGACACCGGCGCGCTCGCCATCGAGCTGGGCGGCACCTCCAATACCGACCCGCTGGACCCGCAGTACGACCAGCTCATCGTGACCGGGCAGGCGCAGCTCGCCGGCACGCTGAAGATCGCGCTCGCCGAAGGCTTCGTGCCCCAGCTCGGCGACGTGTTCGAGGTCGTGGATGCCGGCTCGCTGGTCGGCACGTTCGATGCGGTCGAGGGCGAGCTGGTCGGCAACGGGCTGCGGGCCGTGCCTGCGTACGTCAACGGCTCGGTGCTGCTGACGATCCAACGCGCCGCGGACCTGGATGCCGACGGCGATGTGGACGATGCCGACTTCGGCCTGGCCTTCGCCGCATTCACCGGCCCCGGCGGCGGTCCGAGCGGCAACCCGCAGGCTGACCTCGACGGCGACGGTGATGTGGACGACGCGGACTTCGGCCTGGCCTTCGCCGCGTTCACCGGGCCAAGCGCCGCGGCTAACGTGCCTGAGCCGGCGAGCCTAGCGCTGCTCGTCCTCGGCGGGCTCACGGCCCTGCGTCGTCGGCGGTAGCAATTCAATCGAACCATCATTTCGCGTGCACATAACGCCCGCGCCTGTGTGAACCATTTGGGAATCAGCCTTCTCCGATGCGCGCACAGCGTCCTTCGGGACGCGGTGTGGCACCCAACATGCAGGCATCGGTTAGCCAAACCCAAACTTGTTTCAGTCCAATTGCAAACAAGCCCCGGCGGTGAGGGCCGGGGCTTGGTGGTTGCGGACTGTTGGGCACCGCGCCGCTTGCGGTGCGTTATGTGCATCACTGCGCCGGGACCTGTTGAAGCGACCACGTCCCGCGTGAGATCAGGATCGCGTTGCCGGGGTTGGTGTTGATCCTTAGCCCCGAGACGGACGGCGTGTTGCCGTGGACCGAGACCTCGCTGCCGGGGTTGCCGCCGTAGAGGAAGTCCCGGGTGTTGCGCACCTTGCCGATCTGGGTGGCGAAGATGGGCTCGGTGGTGAACTCGGTGTGGTTGTCGTTCCAGGCGACGCCGAACTTCACCTCGCCGGTCTGCCCGTTGGACCAGACGGTCTCGTAGTTCTCGGGTCGGTTGAACTGGCTGTTGGCGACGCGGACGATGCGGTCGCCGATGATCGGGGTCTGCGAGTTGTTGGTGTCGCGCCAGGCCTTCTTCAGGTACTTCGCGGTGGTACCGTTGTTGAACGCTGAAGTGCCGCCACGGAAGTTAGCGAGCATCGCGTACGAGTAGTGTTCGATATCAAAGCGGTTGCCGCTGGAGGTGTCACCCAGGTCGTACGCTTCGTGCGGCTGGGGGTCCCGGTCCTGGATCAGGTAGTCGGGCGTGACAAAATCGCCCTGGATGAGCAGCGCGAAGCGGGCCTCGACGTTGCCGCCGTGCAGGTTCGCGCGGTTGTCGGCGGCGGCCGATACGTCGCCGTTCGAGTCGATGCCCGGGTACCACTCCTTGTTGCCCTGGCTGAAGATGACCATGCCCTGCTGGATGCCGCGGGCCTGGGTCGAGCTGACCATCTGCGAGGCCGCAACACGGGCGGCGCCGAGGGCCGGCAGGAGGATCGCGATCAAGAGGGCGATGATCGAGATGACCACCAGCAGTTCGATGAGGGTAAAACCGGTACGGGTGTTTCGTTGCATGTCCACGCTCCAAGGCAGGGGGTTGTTTCAAAGTCGTAAAACCCACCCGACGTAAGTGCTACGACGGGCGGGCGAAGGAGGATCATCAGTTACGCGCGCCGACGCCGGGCGATCATCAGGCCGCCCAGGCCCAGCAGCGCGAGGCTGGCGGGTTCGGGCGCCGGGACACCGCCGCTGGGGCCGGTGAATGCCGCGAAGGCGAGGCCGAAGTCCGCATCGTCGGTGTCGGTGTCGCCGTCGAGGTCGGCGGCGGGGTTGCCGGTCGGCACACCCGGGCCGGAGAAGGCGGCGAAGAACAGTGCGAAGTCCGCGTCGTCCACGTCGCCGTCCTGGTCCAGGTCAGCGGGATCGAGCACGCTGCCGGCCACGACCGAGATCGACAAGTCATCGAACAGGCGCGAGACCGCCTCGCCCTGCGGGTCCACATCGACGTGGAAGCCGGCGAACATGCCGTTGGCGTAGAGGCCGGGGTTGACGAAAGTGCCGCCGGCGGTCTCGACGTCCGCGGTTGCAACCGACGAGCCGTCGGCGGACAGCAGGTCGATCGCGCCGGAGAGGTTGAACGTGTCCGCCGTCGAGGTCTTCTCGATGTCGAAGCGGTACTGGTACCACTCGCCGGCGGTGACGGGGAACTCGGTGGCCGAGTCGACCTGCTCGGAGGCGAAGGTTGCAGTATCCGTGTCGTAGGTCTTGCTGCGGACGGTCAGGAACTTGTCCCCGCCGGTGCGGATGACGGTGGTGAAGCCGCTGGTAGTGTTGGCGGTGCCGCCGATGTTCTGGCGGTCGGTGAGCGAGATGTTGCCGTCGTTGGCGACGACGCCGAAGCGCGGGGTGGCGGCGGAGGCGGGGTCGGACGGGTCGATCAGGAACTTGATGGACAGCGAGAGCGTGTCGCCGACGCCGAGCTGGATCTCGCCGGTGGTCGAGCCCAGCCCGCCGGGGGCGTAGAGCGCGTCGGCGTCATTTGTGAAATTATCAAGGCCCAGCGGCGAGCCGGTCGGGTCGCTTGAGGCGCCCCACACCGCGGCGCCCGACGCGGCGCTGCCGACGCCTGCGACCTGATTCAGCGCGAGATCGAACGGGTCCGACGGGTCGGTCTTGGTGATGACGAAGTCGTCCACGTCCGTAGCGGCATTGAAGTCAACGGTGACGGTGTCGCCCGCGGTGATCTGCCCCATCGCCGGGGCGGTGACCGCCGCGAGCAGGCAGGCCGGGATGAGCTGTTTGCGTGGGATGCTTTGCATGGTTCTCTCCTTAGGGAATAGGGTTAGTGAAAGACGAGATTCAGGGGGTGAAATGATCGATCGGGCTCGTGTTTGGTGCCGGTGGATCCGCGGCACGCGTGATGACGCGGATGTGGTCGACGTTGGTGTGCCCTTTCAGGCGGACGGTTAGGGTCATGCGGTCGTCACTGAGGACAACGGTGTCCCGCGCGTTCACGTTGATTGTTGGATCGGATACCCTTTCTTCCAGGCCACGGTTCGTGCCGCTGTCATAGACGGCGTCGGGTGCGCCCAAGGCGGCATCGGATTCGATCAGGGTCTGGGTGCGGGTGATGACGGCGATGATCGGCTGGTCAAACGTGATCGTGGCCTTAGCGGTGGCGTAGTTCTCCTGGGCGTCGCCAATCCGGTCGAAGTGCAACAGGTAGCTGTTGACCCGCTGGCCCGTGGCGATTTCGGCGCGCTGCCTCGGCCAGGCGGTGTGCCTCCCGGGCTCCGTGATATCAACCGTCACCTGCTGCTGCAGTCGGACGCCGTTGCGTTCCTTGAGCACGTAGATCTTGTCGTCGTGCTCGAGCTGGCCGAGTGCCAGCGAGGGGGGCGGGGCGTGCAGCAACTGGACATCGCCCGTCGCCATGAGGTCGAGGTCGGTCTGCGTCCAGTCCCCGGCGAAGCGCTCGGGGAGCGCGGGGATCGGGTAGATCGATCGGCCGTCTTCGGTGGTTTCAACCGCCTGGCCGGCGAGGGTGGTGGTCGGCGGCTGGATCGCGCTGCCGTACTTGGAGTAGGCATCGACGCGGCCTTTGGAGACGTGCAGTGCCGAACGCCCGGAGGGCTGGACCTCGACGCCGAACGCGGTGCCCAGATCGACAAAGCGCCCGGTCGGGGTGTTGACGGTGAAGCCGACGCCGGCCTCGCCGACCTGCGCCCAGAGCTTGCCCTGATTGATGGTGAGGTTGTAGTCGGGGTCGATGTTGAACTGGACCGGGCCGTGCAGGATCGAGTCGACGCCCTCGCCGAACGCGACGCGGAGGTAGCCCTGATCCAGCGCATAGCGCCCGGGCGGGAGCGCGCCGTCTGTTTCCGGCTGCGAGGACTGGCCGGCCCACCGCGCATCGCGCTGGTCGATCAGGCGGGCGGCGAAGCGGGGGGGAGCGGGTGGATCGGGCACGGGTTCCGCGGCGATTGGCGCAGCGGTATCCGGTGGGTCGGATGGGAGCTTGTCGCCGACGGGTTTTTGCGTGAAGACCAGGCCGATCAGGGCGGCCAGCAGGAACGTCGCGGCGGCGTAGACCGCCCACCGGGGGATGATGATCAGCAGCGGCTCGGTTTTCTTGGGGGCACGATCCGCCGCCGCTTGCCGTGGCTGTGGCCGGTCATCGCCGCTGCGCTGGATAGCGAGCAACTGCTCGGCGCGATCGGCGATCTCGGCCTTGCGGCGTGTCGCGACCGCCTCGGCGATGACGGCCTCAAGGACGGCCGAGTCGCCGGCGTCCGGGTCAACCGTGCGCAGCTCGAACTGATCCTTGGATATCCGCTGTTCGATCGTGCGGTGATCTGCGGTGCCCTCCAATTCATGGATCCGCTGCTCAAGCAGGGACCAAGCCGCAAACCGCTGCGCGATGCCGGGGTCCTGCTCCAGCATCCGCGACAACGCATCGAACTGCTCATCCGTGATCGTGCCGTCAAAGAGCGCCGCGAATAAGTTGTCGGGTTCGTGTATCACGATGAGGCCCCCCGTTGGATCGTGTTTTCAACGCACTTCTTCAGCGATTCGCGTGCTCGGAACAGGACCAGGCTGATGGCGTTGGGTGTCTTGCCGAGCTGCTCGGCGATCCCCTGCACCTGCACGCCCTGGCCGTAACGCAGGCGGACACACTCGCGGGCCTTGTCCTGCAGCTTCTCGATGCAGCCCGCCAGGGCCTCACGCCGCTGCGAGTCGTTGTTAGGCAGGTCCTCGTAGGCCTGCTCGATGCGATACAGCGTGGTGTCGGAAAAGACCAGCCGGTCCTGCTTGTTCGTGCGGTAGTACTGCAGGATCAGGTTCCGTGCGATGCCCAGGACCCAGGGCAGGAACGGCCGGGACAGGTCGTACTTGTGCATCTGTTCGAACGCCACCCGCGCCACATTCTGCAGCACATCTTCCTGGTGATGGACATCGCGTACCGCGCTGCGGATATAGGCACTGACCGGCGTCTGGGCACTGACCCAGCGAGCCGCAAATTCCGCCGAATTGTTGTTTTCTTCACGCATGATTGGCTTCTAGTATGGGTTGGCGTGTGAGGTGTGAATCTTTCTGTTTTAGTGTCTTTATCAGTAGCAAGCCGTTGATTAAATTCTATAAATCAATATATTAAATATATTTATAAAATTAATCCGACTCGAAAACTTCGTAGCCCAGTGTGCTGACACGGCCACTCGTACAGCTCACCGGCGACTGAAAGATTTTCTAGTAAAAGGTCAAGTATATAGGCGTGGAGGGCATGAATAATATCCTGCCGCCTCCTCCCAGCCCCGCTTGTTTTGTATGTAAGGAGTGATTCGATGATTGTCAGGCCCCCAGCCACCCGTGCGATCCTTGCTTCCGCTGCGCTCCCGCTGCTGGGGCTGCCAGGGTTCGGGGCGGTTGCCCAGGGCGAGCAGCCCAACATCGTCTTGATCGTTGTCGATGACATGGGCTTTGGTGAGCTCGGTGTCACCGGCCAGCTCGACCGCGCGGCGCTCAACCAGAAGCACATCGACACGCCCCGGATCGACGCGCTCGCCCAGCAGGGCCTGATGCTGAATAACTTCTACGCCACGCCCATCTGCGCCTCTACCCGCGGCTCGCTGATGACCGGCTTCCACAACGGCCACTCGTCGATCGACCGCAACGGCGGTAACAATGGGGGCAACGCGTTGCGCGATGTGGATTACACCATGGCCGAGGCGCTCAAGACCCGCGGCTACGTCACCGGCCAGTACGGCAAGTGGGGCCTGGGCGGCTTTAACCACACCCAGACCGGCGGGGGCGTGGACAACATCAACACCGCCGCGATCACCCACCCCGACGCGACGCCCGCCTCACAGGGCTTTGACGAGTACCTGGGCTACCTCAATCAGGTCCACGCTCACGACTACTATGTCAACTTCCTCTGGGAACACGACACCGACAACTCCGGCGACGTCGGCGGGATGCAGATCTTCCCGACCAGCACCAGCGACTACAGCCACGACATCATCGCCGACCGCTCGCTGCAGTTCGTCACCGACCACGCGGGCAACGATCCGTTCTTCCTCTACCTGCCCTACACGATCCCGCACTCGGATTTCAACCCGCCGCAGGACGCGGTCTGGCAGGCCTACCGGAACGCCGGCTACACCGTCAAAGAGGCCGACTACGCCGCGATGATGGCGCGCATGGATTCAAGCGTCGGCGACATCGTTGACCGCTTGAAGGACCCCGATCAGGACGGCAACCAGGACGACAGCGTCTATGACAACACCCTGATCGTCTTCACCTCCGACAACGGCGGCACGCCCAACGAGAACACGCTGTTCGGCGGCGCCGCCGGCCTGCGCGGCACCAAGGGCAGCGTCTACGAGGGCGGCACCAAGTCCCCCTTCATTGCGCACTGGAACGGCACGATCGCGCCGGGCACGGTGGATAACACCACGATCGCCGGGCTCGACGACTTGTTCGCCACGTTTACCGACCTGTCCGGCGCTGAAACGCCCGTCGGCCTGGACGGCACCTCGCTGGTGGGCCTGCTGAAAGGCGGCGAACGCGCCGACCGCGAGGTCTTTATTTTCGAGGGCAACGGCACGAGCTGGTCCATCCGCATGGGCGAGTGGAAGATGGTCAACGGCAACGAGCTGTACCATCTGCCGACCGACGGCAACGAGAACAACAACGTCATCGGCGCCAACGGCGCGATCGCGACGCTGATGAACCAGGTCGCTTTGGACGAGGGCGTCCTGTCCGACGCGGGTTCGGGAGCGACGCAGACGACCCACATCGTCCAGTACAAGACCTGGGCCGGCGGGGATTGGAACAACGCCGGCAGCTGGACCGGCGGCAGCGCGACCAACACCCGTGGTGTTGCGGCCAACAACTTCAACACCGGCCCGGCCAACAACTGGGTCGCCACCGTCGACAACGCCGGCCCCGCTGCCCAGCAGACGGCTGTGACCTCCAACTCCGAGGTGCTCGGCCTGGACCTCACCGGCTCGGGCGCGCAGATGAGCGTCATCGTGAACGACGGCGTCTCGCTCACCGCCCGCAACGGCGCGCGCATCGGCGACGGCGGGCGCATCAAGCTCGACGGCGGCAACCTCAAGACCATCCGCGACATCGCCGTCCTGCAGGGCGGCGAGCTCGCCGGCCACGGCAGCGTCGCGCAGGTCTACGACACGACCGGCACGCCGTTCACGCTCGACGCCGACGTCGTCAACGACGGCCTGGTCACCATCGGCGAAGAGGGCGAGCTCATCGGTAGCGGCGGCGGGGGCACGGCGCCCGTCGAGCTTGCGCTCAACGGTGGGTTCGAGGACGGGTCCGGCAACCCCTTCAGCCAGATCGACAACTGGTTCAACTTCACCGACGGCCAGCCGGACATCAACGGCCGAAACACCTCGGCCCCGGCGGAAGGCGCCTTCCGCGCCGTCGTCGGCGAGAACACCAACGGCAACACGCCCTCGCCCGCGCAGGACACCGGCCACACGATCGCGCTCGGCGACGAGTATTCGCTGTCGTTCCGCCACGCCGGCGCGTCGGGCTGGGACAACGGCATCGACCAGACCAAGGCCACGCTCTACTACCTGGACGGCGGCACGCCGGTCGACCTCGAGAGCCTGACCGTCGCGACCGGCGCGGGGTACGCAACCGCCTTGGCCACCTTCGCGCCCGTCAGCGACCCCGACGCCGTCGGCGAGTCGCTGCTGATCCGCTTCGAATCGATCGCGACGCCCAGCGCTTTCGCCGCTCTCGACGCGGTCTCGCTCACCATCGACATGCCCACGCCCGGCGCGCCCGGCGGGCTGACGACGCTGACGGTTGAGGGCGACTACACCCAGTCGGCCGACGGTGCGCTGGCGGTCGACTTGCTCACGGGCTCGGCATCCGCGACGCCCGAGCACGACCAGCTCGTGGTCGATGGCACCGCCAGCCTCGCCGGCGAGCTGCGCATCGGCCAGGTCGCGGGGTTTGCCCCCACGCTCGGCGAGGCGTTCAAGATCATCGACGCCGGCGAGGTCCAGGGCACATTCGATTTGGTCCAGGGCGACCTGGTCGCCGGCGGACTGCGGGCCGTGCCGGTCTATACCAACGACTCGGTGTTCGTCGTGATTCAGCGCGCCGCTGATCTCGACGCCGACGCCGACGTGGACGATGCGGACTTTGGCCTGGCCTTCGCCGCGTTCACCGGGCCCGGCGCCGGGCCCAGCAGCAACCCGTTCGCTGATCTAGACGGTGACGGCGACGTGGACGATGCGGACTTCGGCCTGGCCTTCGCCGCGTTCACCGGGCCCGGCGCACCGGCGAACGTGCCCGAGCCGGCGAGCCTGGCACTCTTGGCTATGGGTGTGGCGTTGGTTGCGCGGCGTCGGCGGTAGAGCATCTCGCGTCTTTCTCACAAGCCTGTCTTTGTCTTTGCTCCCTTCTCCTTCCAGGGAGAGGTTGGAGGGGATCCTGCGCGGGATTTGCCCGCGAAATTCCATCGTAAGCCGTGGTTCATTGAACGCCTAGAGCACTTCTCGCAAGTGCGTTGCAAGAGACGTGGCAAGCCCCTCTAAAGAGAGGGGCCGCCCCCTCGTGGCGGTGCGGACGATCAGGCGGGGTGTGGAAGTTGCCCGCCATGACAAAAGCCCGCCCAAGTCAATTTCTCGGGCGGGCCGGGAGGGTGCTATTGAAGCAAGCGATCCCAAGCAGAGATCAGCCGCGGCGCCGGCGCGCGACCAGCAGGCTGCCAATACCCAGCAACGCGAGGCTTGCCGGCTCGGGCACGGTGGCCGGTGCGCCGGGCCCTGTGAACGCGGCGAAGGCCAGGCCGAAGTCCGCGTCATCGACATCCCCGTCGTAGTCCAGGTCGCCGTCGAAAACGGTCTGGCCGCCGACGTCGCCAACCGGGCCGGTAAAGCTGGCGAAGGCCAGGCCGAAGTCCGCATCGTCCACGTCGCCGTCGTCGTCCAGGTCGGCGATGGTGGCGGTCTCGACCGCGAGCGCGAAGTCGTCGTACTCGTTGGTCAGCGTTTCGATCGCGCCGTTGTGGACGATCGTCAGGCCGGCGGCGAGGTCGCCGTCGGCGTACAGGCCGGCGTGCGTCACGACGCCGGTGATCGACCCCACGCGCGACGCGACCGCCTCGCCGTTCGCGTCCAGCAGGTTCACCACGCCGCTGATGTTGAACTCGTCGGCGGTGGTTGACTTGGTGATGTGGGAGACGAACTGGTACCAGCTGCCGTTGGACCCGGAGAGGTCGTACGGCCCGTTGACGTCGTTGACCAGGATGCGCTCGATGCCCTGGTAGGTCGTCACGGTGGAGAACGCCTTGGCGAGGTCATTGCCGCCGTTAAGGTTGATGCCGATGCCGTCGGTGTGGTTGCTCGCGGCGCTGTTGCCCCCGCCGATCGTGTCCTTGCCGAGGTTGAAGTCGAAGGCGGTGAAGGCGGCGGTGTTGGTGCTGACGTCCGCGAGGCTGACCAGCCCGAAGCGCGGGGTTGCGGCGCGCGTGCCGTCGCTGATCTTGAACTTGATCGACATCTCGACCGCGTCGCCGGGCGCCAGCGCAATCGCGCCGTCGCCGCTGGCCAGGCCGTTGGGGGCGTAGAGCACGGCCAGGTCGTTGCTGGCGTTGGTCGTGCCGACGTTGACCGCTTGGAGCCCGCCGCTGGCGACGGCGCCGGTGCCCAGTGTTGCGCTCTGGGCGATGCCGAGGGTGTCATCGGACGGCGTGTCGTCGCGGATGGCCTGGAACAGGGCCGCGTCACCGGCCGCGTTGAAGTCCACCAGGACCGAGTCGCCCGCGGTCAGGTCCGCCGAGGCGGGCAGGGCGGCGAGGGCCCCCACGCCACATACACAGGATAAGAGGGTTGGTTTGCAATAGACATGCGGCATCTCGTTCTCCTTGCAAGGGAATACCAGAGCGGTAGGTTGATCGAGCCGGGAGTCGATGAGCCGGGAGTCGGTGGTCTTCGTCTATGTCAATCGTTCACCTTGTCGTAGCTATCGACATAAGCCCAATGGCCAACAAATCGGGTGGTTCGATTATTGCCGTTATTGGCA
The DNA here is from genome assembly GCA_028280965.1 of Phycisphaeraceae bacterium. Lineage (GTDB taxonomy): Bacteria > Planctomycetota > Phycisphaerae > Phycisphaerales > Phycisphaeraceae > JAHQVV01. Next base: position 1,075 of record JANQKT010000034.1, on the reverse strand, counting down.
TGTACGGCCCCGAAGCCCTGCGCGTCTTCAGAACTAACAAACTGCGTCGACCCGTCGTTGGCGGTCACGGGCCCGCCGTCTGAGTTGGTCTCGAAGGCCGGTGTATCCCGCTCCGCAATAATCATTCCCTTTGGCCCGTGCGGGTAAGTGGCCTCGGGCGGGGTGCCTGTGCCCCGCTCGAGGATGCAAGCGTTCATAGGAAGATCGCCAGGGTCGTCCTGCGACATTGGGGCACGCCACAATCGACGCGGGCTAGGGCTGTTGGCGTTTTGCACAGTTTCTTGATTTCGGCCAGCCATGGTGTAGTAGGCGATGCGGAATGAGTTGATATTTGGATAAGCCCGTGGGTCCTGTGCTGATGGTATTTGTGTTGCGGGCGAGCCATTGCCACGGATAAAGTCTGCCCCGCGGTTGGGGCAGGTGAATGAACTAACATCAATGCCGCTGTCGATCAGGTCGATATAGACAGAGCGGTTCAAGAAGGAGATGTGGTCGCTACCAAATCCTGACGGCGTATCTTGTAGTGAATAGCGTAGTTCTTTGGCTTGGCTTTCGTTGAGTTGCCGGTTTGTGAGCCGGTATTGTTGTTTGTTGTCTACGCTCAGCGTCATCATGCCGGTCGCAACCGAGCGGCAGTTGGACGAGCACTGCGCCCGGCGGGCGCTCTCTCGCGCGCCGGCGAGGGCGGGCAGCAGGATCGCGATCAGCAGGGCGATGATCGAGATCACCACCAGCAGTTCGATGAGCGTGAAGCCGATGTGTCGTGTGCGTGTCATGGCATGGTTCCCTGTAGATCGGAGAGCGGAAGAGCCCGCCCCGCGGTGGCGTGGGGCGGGCCGATGGGGTTGAGGTCATTACGCGCGCCGGCGGCGGGCGATCATCAGGCCGCCCAGGCCCAGCAGCGCGAGGCTGGCCGGCTCGGGCACGGACGCGGCGCCGCCGGGGCCGGTGAACGCTGCAAAAGCCAGGCCGAAGCCCGCGTCGTCGGTGTCGTTGTCGCCGTCGAGGTCGGCGGCGGGGTTGCCCGTCGGCACGCCCGGGCCGGAGAAGGCGGCGAAGAACAGGGCGAAGTCCG
>JANQKT010000017.1 GCA_028280965.1 Phycisphaeraceae bacterium | reverse complement strand
CCGCGCCGGGCCGAGGCCATGTAGCGGTCGTAATTCGCGCGCCGCTCGGCGGAATAGGCCAGGGCCTTCTCGCGCTCGGCCAGATAGGTCGCGGTATCGACCAGGGCGGTGGCGATGATGGTCAGCGACCCGCCGTCCTCGATCGCGCGGGCGCTGCCAAAGAACTTCTTGGGCCGTTGCAGCGCGTTGGAGTCCAGGCCGCCGGTGAGGATCTTGCCCGAGTGCGGCATCTCGGAGTTGTAGGCCCGAGCCATGCGGGTGATCGAGTCCATCAGGATGACCACATCGTGGCCGTACTCCACGGCCCGGCGGGCTTTCTCCATCACCATCTCGCAGACTTGGACGTGCCGGGTCGAATTCTCGTCAAATGTCGATGCGACGACCTCAACTTCATCAGGCACGTTGGCCTTGAAGTCAGTGACTTCCTCCGGCCGTTCGTCGATCAACAGCACGAATACCTTGCAGCTCGGGAAGTTGGTGATGACCGACTTGGCCATCTTCTGCAGCAGGACCGTCTTGCCCGTGCGCGGCGGCGCGACGATCAGCGCGCGCTGGCCCTTGCCAACCGGCGCGACCAGGTCGACCACGCGCATGTCGATGTTCTCCTCGTCCGTCTCCATGATGAAACGGTCCTTGGGGTGCAGCGGCGTGAGGTCTTCGAACGGCGTGATGTCGTTGAGCTTCTCCGGCGCCTGGCCGTTGATCGCATCGACACGCAGCAGCGCGAAGTACCGCTCGCTCTCTTTCGGTGGCCGGATGGTGCCCTGCACGACGTGGCCGACCTTCAGCCCGAACCGGCGGATCTGCGACGGGCTGACGTAGATGTCATCCGGGCAGGCCAGGTACGAGTACTCGGGGCTGCGCAGGAAGCCGAAGCCGTCTGGCAATACTTCGAGCACGCCCTCGCCGTACATCAGGCCCTGGCCGGCGATGTGGGTCTGCAGGATCTTGAAGATCAGCTCCTGCTTGGACATGCCCTGGTAGTCGGTGATGCCCTCTGTGTCCGCGACCTCGTGCAGCTCTTCGACGTCCATCTTCTGGAGGTCTTTGACCGTCAGGTCGCTGTGCTTAGCCGACTCATAACGCTGCTGGGCCTCGGCGTCGAGTTCGGCGTCGGTCTGCGCGATCGGCTGTTCTTCGACGGCCTGGGCGGCAGACTTCTTGGTGGTTTTTTTCTTCTTTGTTGATTTGCTGGCCATGGGGATGGCACTCCTGAGGCGGGAGGGTTGCCGTGCCCGCCGATGCCTGTTCGGGACGCGGGCAGGGTTGTGGGGAGGGGTTCGGTTTCAGCGGGTGCCGATGCCGGAGAAAAGGTCGGGGCTGCCGCCAGTAAAGGCCGGCCAATGAATCCTACGTAGTCTAGGTGGGTTGTTGTTCGGCGGGGCGAACGAGAACGGAAAAATCAGCGGCATCCCGGAAGGAAAAACTCATAAACGATTTGCTGAAGCACACGGCGGGCCTGTTCCAACACGAAAGCCTCGGGCCCATCGTTGCTGACGACATAATCGGCGGATTGCCGCTTGGTGTCAAGCGGGATCTGGCGCTCTTGCCGCCTTTTTAATTCAGCAGCGTCCCAGCCGCGGGAGGCTGAAAGGCGCTCAAGCCGGGTCTCGAACGGGCAATCGACAAACACCAGCGCATCGCACTCTTTATCAAGGCCGGTTTCGAGCAGCAGCGGGCAGTCCTCGGTCACCGCGACACAACCCGGCTGGGCGAATAAGGACTCCCGCTGTTTCGTCCGGCCCGTGTTGACCAGCGGGTGCAGCATGGCTTCCAGGCGACGCAGTTCGGTTTCGCTGTTGAACACGATCCGGCCGACCGCCTTGCGATCGATTTGTCCGGAGGGTGTCAGCACGTCGTCGCCCCACCATGTTCGCAGTTGCTCCCTGACCTGATCGGCTTGGATCGCCTGGTGAGCGAGTTGGTCGGCGTCGATGGTGCCGCAGCCCAAATCCTCGAACGCCCGCGCGACAGTGCTCTTGCCCGAGCCCGGGCCGCCGAGCAGGCCGATCACGGGTTTGGGGTGGGCTGTGCTTGCCGGGGCGCTCATGGGTCGGATGATACGGCGGACCTACTGCCCGAGCTTGCGGTTCAGCTCCCGGTCCAGCCGGCGTTTGAACCGCTGGGTCAACACGCGCGGCTCCATGCGGTAGACATCTTGCAGCGCCTCATCGGCCGGTGTGTTGTTCTTGATCTGCTGGATCAGCTTGGGGTAGGCCGCCTCGCTGCGCTCCAGGAGGTAGCTGGTCAACGCCCCGGCGACGTCGTACTGCCAGGCGGCGAGCTTGTCGGTCTCGAAAAAACCCTCGCCAAGCCCCTGCTTGCCCTCGAGTTCGAGACGGGATTTGAGATACAGGTTGTCGCCCGGCGGCGGCTGGACCTGGTGGGCGATGTGCTCGGCCAGGCCCTCGTTGAGCCAGTCGGGGACCGGCACGGCCGATTTGTAGCGGTGCAGGTAAGCGTGGACCAGCTCGTGGACGAGGATGTGCTGGGTCTGCCGGGCGCTGTTGCGAGCGAAGGCGGCAATGTGGGCGTGGCCGTCGCCGAAGCCGTGGCAGAGCCCGCCGGTGCCGCGGGCGTCGGTGTCGTGCAGGTCGCGTTGGAAGCGGATGTAGTCCACGCGCTTGGTGAAGACGACGACCAGGCACTTGCCCACAAACACGTTGTCGTCCGGGTCGTCGCCCAGCAGCTCCGCGGTCATGCGGTAGGCCTCGGCGAGTTTGTTGGAGAGGCCCTGGACCTGCTCGGCGTCGATGTCGGTCAGGAGCATGAACCGCTCGGACTGGTAGAGCGACAGCTCGATGTTGAGCGCCTCCTGGGTCTTCTCGCAGAAGGCACGCAGCGATTTGACGCCCTGCTGCATCTGCTCGTCGGTGAGCTCGCCCCACATCGCGGGGTCGGCGACGCCGACGAAACGCGGGGTGCCGTCTGGCGCGAAGCCCTGCCGGGACTGCCGGACCGCGTCGGCGAGGGTCGGGTCGATCGCGAGCGCTTCTTCGAAGGCCATCTCGGCGAGCGCCTCGCCATCGCGGTGGCGGATCAGGAGGTCGCCGAGCTCGAAGAGCGCCTCGGCGTCGCCCTCGGGTTGTTCCAGGTGCCGCCAGTAGCGGTTGACGTTGTCGGCAGGGATCGCGTTCCACAGCACGCGGTGGGCCTGGTCGTCCTTGGTGCGCAGCGTGAAGGTGATCGTGTCGTAGCGGGCGATGACACCGGTGACCTGGGCCCCATCGATCGGCAGGGTCAGCGTGATCCGGCGGTTGTCCGGGGGGGTACGTTCTTCGGCGGATGCACCCGGTGCCCCGAGCAGGAACAGCGCCACAAGGGCTGTGCACAGGATCCGTCGCACTATTTCAAACGCTTGCATCGCGGTGGCCTCACGCTTAATAAGGCTCAGCATAAGCCAGCCGGCGGCCCTGCGTTGAATCAATCGCCATTTTTCTTATCCGAGGCCAGAGGATTCGTATCTGCCTACTTGCCAATTGTTTGGCGTCGGCCCATAATCAATTAGGCACCGATCCCCGCGGTGCGTGGAACCGCCCCTCTCAGAGACGAGGTTTGGATGGCACGACGGCGCGATAAAGTCGGTGAGATCCTCAACAAGTGGGGCCTGATCGACGAGCAGAAGCTAGAGGAGGGCCTGCGGATCTCCGCCGGCTCGCGCAAGAAGATCGGCGAGGTCCTCGTTGACCTGGGCTATGCCAACGAGAACGATGTCGCCAAGGCGGTCGCGTCCCAGCTGGGGATGGCCTTTGTCGATCTCGATCAGCCGGGCGTCATCGACAAGACCCAGATCCCGCTGATCCCCGAAGACATCATCCGCAAGTACACGATCCTGCCCCTGGGCAAAGAGGGCAACACGATCAAGGTGCTCGTGCACGACCCGATGAACCTGGCGCTGGTCGATGACCTGCGTTTCCGGCTGGGTACCGACATCGAGATGGCGTTGGGCTCGAAGGCCAAGATCAAGGAGTTCATCGAGTCGGTCCTCAGCAGCGAGATCCAGAAGTCGATCGACCAACTCACCGTTGACATGTCGATCGACCGGACGCTGGACACCTCGATGGATATGTCCATCGACGTCGAGGGCGGCGACCCGCAGGCCGACGAGGATGATGAGGGCAATCAGGGCCCGATCATCAAGCTGGTCAACCAGATCATCGGCGAGGCCGTGACCAGCCGGGCGTCGGACATCCACATCGAGCCGTTCGAGGACCGCGTGCGGCTGCGGTACCGCATCGATGGCGTTTGCCACGAACGCAACAAGATCCCCAAGCGTGTGCAGGGCTCGGTCATCGCGCGCCTGAAGATCCTGTCGGGCGTGAAGATCGAGGAGAAACGCGTCCCGCAGGACGGGCGCATCAAGATGAAGGTCGCCGGCGAGGTGATCGACTTCCGCGTGTCGTTCTGCCCGGCGTACCACGGCGAGTCGGTCGTGCTGCGTATCCTCAGGCCGGACGCGGCGAAGATCGGCCTGCGCAACCTCGGCATGCAGGAGGACACACTCGACGCTTTCCACGAGATCATCAACCGGCCCAACGGCATCTTCCTTGTCACCGGCCCGACCGGCTCGGGTAAGACGACGACGCTGTACTCGGCGTTGCAAGAACTCAACCGCCCGGACCGCAAGATCATCACGGCGGAAGACCCGATCGAATACAACTTCAAGGGGATCAACCAGTGCCAGGTCAACATGAACATGGACCCGCCGCTGAGCTTCCCGGTGATCCTCAAATCGATGCTGCGTCAGGCGCCCAACATCATCCTCGTCGGTGAGATCCGCGACCTGGAGGTCGGCGAGGTCGCGGTGCAGGCGGCGCTGACCGGTCACATGGTCTTCTCGACCCTGCACACCAACGATGCGCCCTCGGCGATCACGCGCCTCCTGGACATGGGCCTCAAGCCCTTCCTCGTCGCGTCTTCGATCCAGGCGATCCTCGCCCAGCGGCTGGTACGGATCCTTTGCGACCACTGCAAGGTTCCGGAAGAGAACCCTGACGCGCGGCTGATGGCGCTGTGCGGGATGTCGTCGTCCGACCTAGAGGGCAAGACGATCTACAAGCCCGTCGGCTGCAAGCGATGCAGCAACACCGGCTACCGTGGCCGACGCGGCGTTTATGAGTTGATGAAGATGAACGCGGAGATGCGCGACATGGCGTTCAACCGTGCCACCGTCGGCGACATCCGCAAGGCCGCCCAGGCCGCGGGGATGCGCAACCTGCTGGGCGACGGCAAGCTGAAGATCCTTGAGGGTAAGACCACCCTGACCGAGGTCGCCAAGATCGCGCAGGTCGAGGGCGTGGTGGACGAGGAGTCCACCGACGGCATCGATGAAGCCGCGTAACTGTTAATAACCCCACGCCTCGGCCCGGCCGAGAGTCCCGCATACAACCCGCCGAGACCGGCGGCGACCGACCCGAGCCTTAGCCTATGTCCACCTTCCACATCGACCGCCTGCTCGACACCGTTATCCGCCAGGAGGCCAGCGACCTGCACCTCGCGGTCGGCAAGCCGCCCTCGGTGCGCATGCGCGGCCGGCTGATCGAGTTGAAGACCCGCAGGCTCGAGCCCGCCGATACGACCAGCTTGATGAAGGCCATCACGCCCGAGCGCTCGCAGACCGAACTCCAGGAAGAAGGCGGCTCGGACTTCGGCTTCGCGTACGGCGATCAGGATGACCCGAAAAACTCCGCCCGCTTCCGCGTCTCGATCTTCAAGCAGAAGGGCAACATCTCCCTGGTCCTGCGGCGTATCCCCAACGAGCTGATGGATATCGATGTCATCGGCCTGCCGCCGATCGTCAAGGACCTGATCCGCCGGCCGCGCGGGCTTTTCCTGGTCACCGGCCCGACCGGCTCGGGCAAGACGACTACGCTCGCGTCGATGATCAACCACATCAATATGACGATGGACCGGCACATCATCACGATCGAAGACCCGATCGAGTACTACCAGCCGCACAAGACCTCGATCGTCAACCAGCGCGAGGTCGGCGTGGACGTGCCGTCGTTCTCCGAGGCGCTCCGCCGCGCCCTGCGTCAGGACCCGGACGTCATGCTCGTCGGCGAGATGCGTGACCTGGAGACGATCGAAGCCGCGATCACCGCCGCCGAGACCGGTCACCTCGTTTTCGGCACGCTGCACACCTCGGGCGCCGCCTCGACGATCAACCGTATTATCGACGCGTTCCCCACCAACCAGCAGGCGCAGATCCGCATCCAGCTCTCGACGGCACTCATGGCGGTGCTCTCGCAGGCGCTGATGAAACGCTCGGACGTCAAGGGCATGGTCGCCGCGTATGAGTTCATGGTCGTGACGCCCGGCATCGCGCACATGATCCGCGACAACAAGTCGTTCCGCATCGACTCGATGATCCAGACGGGCAAGAAGTTCGGCATGCAGCTGCTGGACGACCACCTCTGGAGCATGTACGAGAAGGGCATGATCTCGCCCGAGGACATGATCGACCGGGCGAAGAACTCCGAGCAGCTGGTCGAGAAGGTCCACCGGGCCGGCGGGCAGGTCGGGCGTATGGAACTGGACGAGGCAGAGGCCGCCCCCGCGGGCTGACCGGTGACTTTTTATTGTCTAAAACCCCTTTCGGGCGTACGATAAAGCAATCCAGGCATCGCCCGCGGCCAAGCGGGCACGGACCGAGACATGGCAGAACTGGACTACAAAGAACTCAAAGGCCGGCGGATCGGGCGCATCCTGACCAAGATGGGCAAGGTCAGCCGCGAGCAGGTCCACGAGGCGCTGGAGCTGCAGAAGCAACGCCGCCGGCCGCTGGGCCAGATCCTCATCGACCTGGGCTATATCAACGAGGACGATGTCAGCCTGGCCCGCGCCGCGCAGGACGGGATGCAGATCATCGACCTGGAGGACTTCGACATCCCCGAAGAGGTCCGCCGGTGTATCCCCTCGGAGATGGCCAACTCGTACCAGGTCCTGCCGATCATGTTCGACAAGGGCTCGAACAAGGTCACGGTCGCGATCAAGACCGCGGACAACTTCCGGGCCGTGGACGACCTGAAGCTGCTCATGAACTTCTCGGATGTCGAGGCGATGGTCGCCCCCGCCGAGCAGATCCAGAAGAAGATCAAGCAGTACTACGGCGACGACGACGAGTCGCTGGCCGGGCTGATCGGCGAGCTGTCGGAGACGGATGACTTCGAGGACCTCGACGACCGCGGCGAGTCGATCGACCTTGAAGAGCTCGTGCAGGCCGCCGACGACAACCGCGTCAAGAAGCTGCTGAACCTTGTGCTCCTGCAGGCGATCAAGGACAAGGCCTCGGACATCCACTTCGAGCCGTTCGAGGACGAGTTCAAGATGCGTTATCGCATCGACGGCGTTTTGTACGAGATGATCCCCCCGCCGCGCCACCTGGCCAACGCGATCGTCAGCCGCATCAAGGTCATGAGCGGGCTGGACATCGCCGAGCGCCGGATGCCGCAGGACGGGCGTATCGAGCTGGTGGTCAACGGCGCGCCGGTGGACCTGCGTGTCGCGGTGCTGCCGACGATGTTCGGCGAGTCGTGCGTCATGCGTGTGCTGGACCGCGGCAACGTCAACCTCGACCTGGACAAGGTCATGGCCCGCGAGGACGACCTGGACGTCTTCCGCCAGCTGATCAAGAAGCCCAACGGCATCGTGATCGTCACCGGCCCGACCGGCTCGGGCAAGACGACGACGCTCTACTCGGCGCTCGCCGAACTCAACGAGGTCAGCGAGAAGCTGCTCACCGCCGAGGACCCGGTCGAGTACGACATCGACGGGCTGGTGCAGGTGCAGATCAACCCGGCGCAGGGCCTGACCTTTGCGAAGGCGCTCAAGAGCTTCCTGCGTCAGGACCCGGACATCATCCTGATCGGCGAGACGCGCGACCTCGAGACCGCGCAGATCGCGGTCCAGGCCTCGCTCACCGGCCACCTCGTGTTCACGACGCTGCACACCAATGATGCCCCCAGCTCGATCGCGCGTCTGCTGGACCTGGGGCTGGAGAGCTTCCTGGTCACCGCCACACTCGAGGGCATCGTCGCCCAGCGGCTGGTCCGCAGGATCTGCACGCGCTGCAAGCAGGAGTACGAGCCGACCGAGGAGGAACTGCTCAAGCTGGAGCTGACGCCCAGCGATCTTGACGGCCGGACGCTCTACCGCGGCAGGGGCTGCGACTACTGCAACCACTCGGGTTTCAAGGGCCGGATGGCGATCTTCGAGATCATGATCCTCAACGACGAGATGCGTGACATGATCATGGCGGACGCGTCGTCGCAGCAGCTCATGGCCAAGGCGCGTAAGACCGGGATGCGGACGCTGCGGCAGTCGGGCCTGCTGGCGCTCTATGATGGTATGACGACAATCGATGAAGTTGTGCGTGAGACTCTGGTGGCCGATTAGGCGCCGGGCCGGTGGTTTTTCTTCCCTAAGCCTATGGGTGGGCTCAAGGAAACTCAGTTATGCCAACGTATCAGTTCGAGGCGCTAAACGACGCCGGCAAGCCCCAGAAGGGCACGATCAACGCCGCGAGCAGCGACGAAGCGATCGCGCGCATCCGCAGCCAGGGCTTCTTCCCCACCTCCGTCCGCGAGCAGAAGGCCAAGAAGAAGTCCGGCTCGGGCGGCGCGGCGGCCGCGGGGCCCGCGGGCGCCAGCGGCGGAACGAAGAAAAAAGGCGGCGAGTTCAGCATCAGTATCGGCGGGGTCAGCCAGAAGCAGCTCACACTCTTTACCCGACAGCTCTCCACCCTCCAGGACGCCGGCCTGCCCATCCTCCGCTCGCTCGCCATCCTCGAGCAGCAGCAGAAGCCGGGCCTGATGAAGAACACGCTCGGCGGGGTCCACGAGGACGTCTCCGGCGGTGCGTCTCTCTCCGACTCCATGGCCAAGCACCCCAAGGCCTTCAACCGCCTGTACACCAAGATGATCGCCGCCGGCGAGGTCGGCGGTGTGCTCGACCTGATCCTCCAGCGCCTCGCCGAGTTCCTGGAGAAGGCCGAGAAACTCAAGAAGCGCATCATCTCCGCGATGATCTACCCCATCGCGGTCATCTCGATCGCCTCGATCATCGTCCTGGGCATCATGATCCTGATCGTGCCCAAGTTTATCGAGATCTTCAACGACTTCGACACCGACCTGCCCGGCCCGACGATCTTCCTCATCGAGATCGCCAAGTTCCTCGCCGGCCCCATCCTGCCGGTCGACAAAGGCGGCAACGGCTCGGCGTTCCCCGGCGTCATCGCGGTGCTGCTCGCGCCGTTCTTCATCTTCTTCTTCCTGAAATTCGCACGCAAGACGTCCGGCGGCAAAGCCATCATCGACCGGCTCATGCTGATCATCCCGGTCATGGGCGGGCTGATCAAGAAGTCCACCATCGCCAAGTTCACCCGCACGCTCGGCACGCTCATCAATGCAGGCGTCCCGATCTTGGACGCGATCAAGATCACGTCCGAGACCACCGGCAACGACGTCTACGCCAAGGCCCTCATGGATGTGCACGACTCGGTCCGTCAGGGCGACAGCTTCGCCGAGCCGCTGCGCAAGGCTAAGGTCTGCGACTCGCTGGTGGTCAACATGATCGACGTCGGCGAGGAGACCGGCGACCTGGACAAGATGCTCGAGAAGATCGCCGACAACTACGACGAAGAGGTCGACAACGCGGTCGCGGGCCTGGTCTCGCTGCTCGAGCCGATTATGGTCGTGGTGCTCGGTGTGATCGTCGGCTTCATCGTCGTCTCGTTGTTCCTGCCGCTGGTCAAGCTGATGCAGGAAGTGATGTAGGCCGAGTGTATGGCTCTTAAAGGGCTGCTGATCCCACCCCGCGCCTTGGCGCGGGGTGGTTTCTATTAACGCCGCCCGAAAGAGCGGGGCTGCTGTGTATACAAGCTGCAGCACCCCGCCCTTTCGGGCGGGCGCTAAACAACAGCTATGATGCTGAGGCGATGGAAGGCCCTCACACGCAACCCGCCCCGCCCCGCAGCCGACTGCCGATCCTCGCCCGGCACGCGATCTCCTTGGCGGTTGTCTTCGCGTTAGCGTTACCGCTGTCTTACTTCGTCGGCCAGCGTATTTACCGGAACAACCAACTCGGCAAGCTCGAGAGCCCGGACCGGGAGGTATTTGATGAGGGCCTGCGTTATGTCTACAAGCGTACGCCGGGGAGCCCGGAAGTAGTCAAACGCATCACAGTGGTCAGTATAGAGCTGCCGCCGGACCGCGCTGCGGAACTCCTACTCACCGCAGCGGTGTCTGTCGCCGAAACCGAAGAGGAAGATGAGTCCGCGGCGTGGGCGCGCGACGCCCTTGCAGCGGCCAGCGTCGAGTTGTTCGGCCGGCTCGAGCCCCAGGACGCGATCGGCTTCTACGACGCGATGAGCAAGATCGCGGGCATGCCGGCCGACACCCTCGCGGCGGCAATGTTCGAGCAATTGGATGTCCCTGAAGACGCCCAATTCCTTCAGATCATCGACCTGCTCGAGACCCGGCTGCTGTGGGCCAAAAACGGTGTGCCCAAGCCGATGTGGCTGCGCTGGCTGGGCCTGCTCGCCAACAGCCCCGCTGAGTTGTCCCAACTCAAATCAGCCCAGTTGCTCGGCGAACTGCCGGACGATGTCGACCGCTTAGCGCTAAAGCAAACACTCGATTTACTCGCCAAGAGCCCGCACGACAAGGTCCGGGCCCAGACCTTGAACACCGCCGCCGGCTACGCCGCGATCGCGGAGCCCCCGACCGACTACGAGCAGATCATCTTCACGCTTGGGCATGACGAAAATCCAATCATCGCCCGCCGGGCTTGGTTGGTCGTGGGTCATCTCAACCCGCTTAGCGGCTACGCGGTGAAGTGGAAAGAGGCCGGCCCGTTTGTCGCCGAGGCGATGCTGTGGGCAAGCGTGAAGACGAATCCTGAGAACCCGAAAGCGGCACTCGAAGCGCTCAGGCTCAAAACGCATGCGGCCCAGGCACTGCTCGCGATGATCGCTCGTGGCGGTGTTGAATTCGATCGCCTTGATGCGACGCTCCACCAACACATCTTAAGACTACAAGAAGACCGATCCAATCACCGCGCGGTTTGGCGTGCACTGCTCGCCATCCAAACCCCGGCGGAATACCACGAGCCCTGGGGGATTCATTTATGGTCCTATCTTGATCGGGACGCAGACCCGCCCGAAGACTTCCAGCTGTCGCTCGCGGCATGCCATCGGCGCGATTCGTTTGATCTGCCCGGCGGGTTTACATGGACACAGGAGGAGCGTTCACTCGGCGAACTCGCAGCGATCGAAGGGATGGCCTTGTCTCGGGCAAACAGGCCAGAATCCACGACAACACCTCAATCTGTTCTCGCGCAACTGGTTGCCGCGGCCACGGCAACCCATCTCCCAAACATCGGCTCACTCGCACAGGGTCTTTCGTTAGACGCACACACGATTACACCGCTTCTTGTCTTGGCAATCGCCAACGCCGACCCCGGCGAAACCGGTGGCCTTTTACGCTCTCCCCAAGAAGGGATGATGACGGCGACCGCATTTGCTTGTGCGATTTCCGGGCAGCGGCCGACACTCATCGCCGGTATCACTCTCGATTTCCTGCGTCAGCACCCTGACCTCGACGCAGATCAGCTTGCCGAACGCTCCGATGCAGAACTCGCCGAGCTCGGCCTGAAACGTGTCGATGCGTTAGCCGCCCTGCTCGAAGCCGCCGAGGCCGCGCCGCCGTCCGCGGGCAGGCAGGCCGAGGTCAAACTGCTCAAGCTCGCGCTATGGATGCGTGGCGACCTGGGTGAAGACTTCACACCCACCGCCGAGGCGATGCTGCTTGATGACGGCCTGCCGACCTCGACGGTGCTGATGTGCCTGCTGCAAATGAAACGCCCGATCGCGCTCGAGTACCTGTTCGGCGATCTGACCAGCGATGGGCCGGACCTGCACGAACTGTTCATTCAACAGCGCTGGTGGCACGTGTTCCGCCGATTCGTTGATACGTCCGACCTGACGCTCTGGCTGTGGGGCGATCCCGAGGCGCAGGCCTTTCAGATCGAAGCGATGAGGCAGTGGTACGCGGTGAATCGGTGGAAGATCGGCAACGGCTGGTGGCCCGAGCCCGGCACGCGCAGTGCCCGGTAGCCGTCGCCTGAAAGGCGACGCGGGTGTGGGGTACACTTCATCGTGCCGCGTCGCCCTGCAGGCGACGGCTAACAGCAATCGAAATGTGAGTTAACACGATGCCTAATCCCGCCAAGACCGAGCACCCCGTCCTTGAACCCATCGCCCAGCGCTGGAGCCCGCGCGCGTTCGCCGACACGACGGTCGAGCCCGCGAAGCTGCGCTCGCTCTTCGAGGCGGCACGCTGGGCGGCCTCCAGCTACAACGAGCAGCCCTGGCGGTTCATCGTCGCGGCCAGGCAGGACCCCGCTGGCTTCGATCGGGCGCTCGGCTGCCTGCTCGACGCGAACCAGGCCTGGGCTAAATCAGCGCCGGTGCTGGTCCTGACCGCGGTCAGCACGGCGTTCAAGAAAAACGGCAAGCCCAACCGCTGCGCCGAGCACGACCTGGGCGCCGCCGCGGCACACCTCGCGCTGCAGGCCGCCGACCTGGGCCTGGTCGTCCACCAGATGGCGGGGATCAACCCGAGCAAGGTCCAGGCGCTCTACGGCGTCCCGGACGGATACGAGCCGCAGACCGCCATTGCGATCGGCTACCCCGGTAAGGCGGCAGACCTGCCCGAAGACTGGATGCGCGCCGCTGAGGGCGCACCGCGGACACGCAACACGTTTGATGATTTTGTGTTCGCGGGCAAGTGGGGCGAGGCGTCTGGGTTGTTTTGAACGGAAGCGCCGCGGCTTGCCGCGCGGATGATTTGAGGTTCGGCACGGCAAGCCGCGGCGCTTCCGTTCAAAACAACCCAGACGCCTCGCCCCACTTGCCCGCGAACACAAAATCATCAAACGTGTTGCGTGTCCGCGG
>JANQKT010000003.1 GCA_028280965.1 Phycisphaeraceae bacterium | reverse complement strand
CTCGCCGGCGAGCGCGACTGGGCGGACCGGGCCTACGCCAAGGCGATGCAGCTTGAAGACAAGCAGTCCGCCCCGGCGACGCTGGAGTGGGCCAGGGCGCTACGGGTGCGCGGCGAGGTCGAGCGGGCCGCGGAGATCTACGAGAACCTGTCCAACGACCGGCCGAACAACGACGCGCTCAAGCTCCAGACCGCCGGGGTCTTCCTGGCCGCCGGGCAGTTCGAGAAGGCCGAGCGGCTGGCCAAGACCGCCAACGCGACGCCCGAGCGCGCCGTGCTGCTGATCGAATCGGCCAAGGGCCAGCCCGGGCAGCTGGGCATCGCGGTCCAGCGGGCGCGCGACAGCGCGAAGGACTTCCCCAGCCACCTGGGCCTGCGGGTCGAGCTCGGGCGGCTGCTGCTGGCGGTCCAGGTCCGCCAGCCCGAGCAGAACCGCGACTTCAGCGAAGTGCTCGGCGTGGCCCGGCAGCTGCTGGACGACTACCCCGAGCGTGTCGAGGCGCAGCTGCTGTTGGCGGACGTGCAGCTGTCCCGGGGCGAAAACGACGAGGCGATCGCTCAGCTCGAGCAGATCCTCCAGTTCGCGCCAACGCACATCCCAGCGAACGAACGGCTGTACACGATCAAGCTCAATGAAGCGAAGGCGTTGACCCGCAGCAGCGTCGAGGCGAGCCGGTCCAAGGCGGCCGAGGCGCTGGGGATCGCTGTGCTGCTGCTCGACGCACGCCCTGACCTGCCGATGCTGCACCGCCGGGCCGGCGAGGCGGCGGACTTTGCGGGCCAGCCCGACGAGGCGGCGAAACACTACCGCTCGGCGTTCGACATGACCAACGACCCGAAGGACCTCGCGTCTTACAGCCTGGCGCTGCTGACCGCCGGCCGCGGCGCCGACGCGCGGGCGTTCCTCGAGAACCCCGACCACACGGACATGCGGGCCGGGAGCCTGAGCCTGCAGGCGCTGCACGGCCGGGCGCTGGCAATGTCGGGCTCGCCGGGCCTGGCCGAGAACCTGTTCACCAACACGCTGCGCCGGAGCGAAGACCTCCGGCAGCGCGAGTTCCTGGTCCGGCAGGCGGGCCTGGCCTTCGAGGACGACCCGGACCGCGCGGTGCGGATCGTCGAGGGCGTGCTGGGCAAGGACCTGCCGGTCGCGATCGACGCGGCGCTCGCCTCGCTGATGCTGAGCAAGCGCGAGTTCGCCAAGGCCGCCGGCCGGCTGATGAAGTACCAGATCGAGCCGGTCAGCAATGCGGAAGTCCAGTTCCGGCTCATGTCACAGCTCGCGATCGCCCAGCAGGAATCGGACCAGTTCGAGGCCTCGAAGAAGACCTACGAGCAGGCGCGCCAGATCATCAAGGACAACCCGGGCCTGATCGCCACCGACCAGCAGGTGCACGTGCTGAACAACTTCGCCTACCTGCTCGCCGACCGGATGACCGGCTACGAGCGGGACGCGGTGAAGTACGCCCGCGAGGCGCTGGAGCAGCTGCCGCCCAACGAGCCGGACGAGAACGTCGCGCTGATCGAAGACACGCTCGGCTGGGCCCTTTACAAGGCCGGGCGCTACGAGGAAGCGATCAAGGTGCTCAGCAGCTCGGTGCAGAAGTACGAGTTATCGGCCAACCTGCTGCACCTGGGCCGGGCCTACCACGACAGCGGGAAAACCGACCAGGCGCTGGAGTACCTGGGGCGTGCCCGGGCCATCGCGAGCCGCGGCGATGACGAGAAGATGAAAGCAGAGACCGAGAAGTGGTTCCAGGAAGCGAGCGACAGCGAGTAGCAGCCCCCTATGGCCGATCCGGCGTCCTGATCCGGCCGATGAAACAAAGGTGTAACTATCGGCACCGAAGCCGACACGAGGAAGTAAGCGATGAGCAGCAACAACCCCATGTCCAATATCCCCCCCCTGGGCCCGCCGACGGGCATGATGCCCCGGGGCGGCCCCGGCAAGTTCAAGCCGATCGACCCGATGCGCGTCCTGCGCGCGAACTGGTTGTGGATCGTCCTTGCGATGATCTTCGGCGGCGGGCTGGGGACCGGGGTCTGGTACGGGCTGAACCGGGAGTTCGCCAACTACACCTCCGAGGCCCAGTTCAACGTCACCGCCACCAACGTCGATATCACAACCGGGCGCAGCAGCGGCACGATGCGCATGGTTGATCTCGAGCCGATCATCCTGCGTGAGGTGGCGACGATCAAGAACGAGCCGATCCTGCGCACGATCCTGAACGCGCCGGAGGTGCAGCAGACCAAGTGGTTCAAGCAGTTTGACGGCAACATGGTCGATGCGCTGGAGGAACTGGATGAGGAGGTGCTGAGCGCCGGCCCGATCCGCGACACGCCGCTGTTCATCGCCCGGGCCAAGACGCCGGAGAAGCTGGACGCGCAGGTCATCCTCAACGCGCTGCAGACCGAGTACATGCGGCTCAAGGGGCTGCAGGAGAGCGAGCAGGCCGACATCGAGATGGAGGCGGCCCGGCGGCGTCTGAACAGCGCCGAGGAAAAGATCACGACCATCCGCGCCGCGATCTCGCGCTTCCTGAACAGCACCCCGCTGGAGACACTCGACGAGCGCTCGAGCGAGGCCGCGCTGCAGGTCCAGCGCCTGGTCGTCGAGAAGAACGAGCTGGACAAGAGCTTCAACTCGCTGACCGCGACGCACGCCCAGCTCCAGCAGCGGCTCGCGGAAAACAACTTCGACCCCTCTGATGAGGAACGCTACCTCATCGAGAACACCCAGGAGATCATCCAGCTCGACTCGCAGCTGAGGCAGTTGCGGATCAGCCGGGAGCTGCAACTCGAGAAGTACGGCGTCGAGCACGAGATCATCAAGAGCCTGGACAAGCAGATCCTTGAGACCGAGCGCGAGCGCGAGAAGGAGTTTGACGAGCAGGCCCGTACTTCATTCAACGCCAAGTTCGAGCAGGCGACGCTCGGGCTGAGCATCCTCACCGAGGAGCTGAACAAGGCCATCGACGCCCTCGCGGAATGGACGGTCAAGCGTCAGGAGACCGTGGGCCTGCTCAATGATTACGAAACCTTCCAGCGTGAGCTGGAGGCCGCCGAAATCGAGAAAGACAAGGCAGAGGTCGCGATCGAGGACCTGATCGAATACAACAACATCCGCGCGCGGGTCGAGGTCGAGCTCTCGATCCCGCCGCAGGAGGCCAAGCAGAGCTGGCCGCCCAAGCCTTACATCACGATCCCGGTGGTGGCGGGCCTCTTCACCGCGCTGATCACCGGCCTGATCTTCCTCCGTGAGCTGATGGACCAGCGGGTGCGCAGCGCCACGGACGTGAAGATGATCCCCGACGCGGCGCTGCTGGGCATGATCCCCGACGCCGGCCAGGACCAGAGAAGCGGGTCGATCGAGCGCGTCGTCGAGAGCGCGCCCTCGGGCCTGCTGGCCGAGTCGTTCAGGCAGGTGCGCACGGCGGTGCTGTCCAAGATGGACCGCCGGGGGTACAAGACCCTCATGACCGTGTCCGCGAAACCGGGCGCCGGCGCGACCGCGGTCGCCCAGAACCTGGGCGCGAGCTGCGCGCTGTCCGGCCGACGCGTGCTCATCATCGACGCGAACTTCCGCCGGCCCGGCATGGCGGGGCTGATGGGCCTGGGCGGCAGCGCGGGCCTGGCCGAGCTGCTTAATGGCGAGCACGCAGTCGACGATGCGCTCGAGCTGGCGCGCGACAGCGGGACCCACGGCCTGTCGGTGCTGTCCGCCGGGCAGGGCCAGGGCGTGGTCGAGCTGTTCGAGAGCCCGCGATTCCGTGAGCTGCTGGCCAAGCTCGAGTCGGAGTACGACCTCTTGATCATCGACGCCCCGCCGGCGCTGCTCACGTCCGATGCCCAGCTGCTGTCCCGGCATGTCGACGCGATGGTGCTGGTCAGCCGGGCACGGACCGACACCCGCGGCATGCTGCAGCGGCTGTACCGCGAGCTGGACGGCCAGCGCGCGGACATCCTCGGCGTCGTGCTCAACGGCGTGCAGGCCTCCGCGGGCGGCTACCTCAAGCGCAACTACCGCGAGTTCGCCGCCTACAGCGGGCCCGAACGCCGCAAGGCCGACCGCAGCAACAACGGCGCGCCTCGCCCGGCCCCGGTCGCCGTGCCCGAGCCGGCCAGCAACGGCGCCGCCGCGGACCTCAACGACGAGACCGTCCGTATCGAGCCGCCCATCGAGGACGCGCCGATCGCCGCGGACAACACGCCGGACGGAGACGACGATACCCTCGGCGGCTTCGACCTGTTCGACGAAGAGGACACCAACAAGTAAACCCCCAACCCCGCGGGCGTTGACAACCCAATTCGGGCCCCCGGCCGAGCACACGCCGCGCCGAAGTCCCCGACTGCTTTTCGTACCCGCACCCGCCCATGACCGATTCGTTACCCCTTGCTCAAACACCGCCCCCGCCCCCGGCCGACTGGTCGGTGGCGTGGCCGGCGTTGCAGGGATTCTGGCCGGTGCTGGCGGTCGCGTTCGGCGCGGCGCTGCTCCTGACGCCGGTGATGCGCAAGCTCGCTTTGGCCAACGGCATCGTGGACCTGCCCGACGCGCGGCGCAAGGCCCACGCCAAGCCCGTGGCGTACCTCGGCGGGCTGGCGATCTTCCTGGGCTGGTTCGCGGGCGTCGGCGTGTTTGTCGGCCTGATCTTGGCCCCGCCCGGCGACAGCACGCTGCGCGCCATGCTCGGCCGGGACCTGATGTCGGTCATCCTCATCGTCGCCGGTGCCGCCGCCATCGTCCTCACCGGCCTGATCGACGACATCTACGGCATGCGCGCCCGCGTCAAGATCGGCGGGCAGCTCTTCGCCGCCGCCGCCATCGCCCAGGCCCGCGCGGTTGACGAGCTGGTGCACCGCTCGTTCGAGATCCTGAACATGCCCCTGTCCGAGCCGATGATGCAGGTCGTCGGCACGGTCATGATCGCCGTGCTCGTCGTGGGCTGCTGCAACGCGATGAACCTGATCGACGGGCTGGACGGCCTGTCCTCGGGCGTCACCGCGATCGCGATGGCGGGCATGCTCGCGATCTGCGCGATCGTGCTCGCGCGATACGCCGGCAACGCCAACGTCCTGAGCCACCTGGGCATCCCGATCCTGCTGAGCGTCGCGACGATCGGCGCGGTCGCCGGCTTCCTGCCGTACAACTTCAACCCCGCCAGCATCTTTATGGGCGACACCGGCTCGCTGCTGCTCGGCTACCTGTGCGTCACGACGATCCTGTTCATGGGCCGGCTGGACAACGACGCGGGCCTCGCGCCCTTGGTCTTCACCGGCGCGGTGATCTGCTTTGCGTTGCCGATGACCGACACCGCGCTGGCGATCGTCCGGCGCAAGCTCCAGGGCCGGCCGGTCTTCGCCCCCGACGCGATGCACATCCACCACATGCTCCGCCGATGTGGATTGAGTGTGAAGCAATCGGTCTTCACGATGTACGGCCTGGGCCTGATCTTCGCGGGCACCGGCGTCATGCTCGTCGCCCTGTCGCTGCGGTGGGGCCTGTCACTGACCTTCTTCGCGCTCACCGTGCTGGCGATCCTCATCACCGGCTACCGCGTGAGCTGCCGGCTGAAGAAGGCCGAGGCCGAACAGGCCCGCCCCCGCCCCGCCGAGGGACCGGACCCGGTCAACACCAAGGCGGACACGGCCGCCGAGGCCAAGGCCGACCCGGCCACGCTCGGACCGGCGGGCGAGTAAGCAGAACAACCCTCTGCCTTAACAAATCATACACAGCCATTGACCGCCCTCCGCCCCCGCGATAGGCTGGCAGGTGCTTGGTGTGGGGGTACACCCTATCGCTTTAAAACCCAAGCGAACGATGCGGCACGGCCAGCCCGGCGATGCGCCGTGTTGTGTCTGTCTATTCGCTTCCCATCTACATTTTTCGGAGGAAACCGATGCCTGCACCTCGCCCGAACCGCCTGCCCGCCCGCCGTCTGCTGCTGGCCCTCGCCCCCGCCTGCCTGCTCGCCGCGGGCCCGGCCGCCGGGATCGACATCAACTGGGACGGCAACACCAACGACCCCAGCGCACCCTTCGGCGACAACCTGCACTGGTCCGACCCGGGCAACTGGGACCTGGACGCGGTCCCTAATGGTGCGATCTTCGACGTCTTCATCGGCCAAAACCCCGGCTTCCCGACCGGCGTGAGCGTCGAGCACGACCGCGCCTCTACCAGCATCAGCTCTCTGCTACTCGGTGACGGCAGCACCCTGCGGCTTGAACCCGGAACGAACCTCCAGGTCACCGACACCGCCACAATCAACGGGTTCATCGATGGCCAAGGCGGCAACCTGACCGCCACGACCAACACGGGTACCACGACCACCCTCGGCAACCGCGCAAGGTTTGTGGCAACGGCAGGGTCGGTGATCCAATTGGACGCAACATCTTATTCTTCGGTAGGCCTGAATGATTCGTTCACGCTGATGTCGGCCGATGGCGCAGGCTCGTTGCTGGACCTGTCATCGATGAGCTCGATCGACACAGGCTTTAATGGCCTTGGAGGCACAAAAACTCACACCATCCAAGCGATCAACGACGGGGCAATCGACCTGTCAAGCGTCACCCAGATCAACGGGCCGACCGACATCGAACGCCTGGACATCCACGCCAACTCCGGCGGAACCATCGACCTCTCCGGATTACAGGCGGTCACCGCGACGGGTGACGGGCATGTCCGTTTCATCGTAGATGGCACTTCATCAGTCACGTTACCTTCCCTCCAAACAGTTTCGTATGCGAACTTCTTTGTCACGAGTGGCGGCACGCTCAGTGATGCCGGCTCGGGGGCGTGGTCTTATTCTTCGGTAGGCCTGAACAATTCGTTCACGCTGATGTCGGCCGATGGCGCAGGCTCGTTGCTGGACCTGTCATCGATGAGCTCGATCGACACGGGCTTTAATGGCCTTGGAGGCACAAAAACTCACACCATCCAAGCGATCAACGGCGGGGCAATCGACCTGTCAAGCGTCTCCCAGATCAACGGGCCGACCGACATCGAACGCCTGGACATCCACGCCAACTCCGGCGGAACCATCGACCTCTCCTCGCTCCACACCGTCGCGGGCTCCAGCAGCGCCGCGATCCGGATGCAGGTGGATGGGGGTTCGACCCTGCGGCTGGGTCGAGTTTATAACTCTCAGCGGGTGGACATCACCAGCGGCGCGGGAGGGGACCTGATCGATATCAAGAACGAGGCCCGGCTGCGGACGGGCACGACCCTCGTCGTCGCCGACGACGCGGCCGTCGAGGTCGGCGGGCGGTTCTCACACCGGCACACCAACGAGGCCAGCGTCAACCTCGGCCAGCCCGGCAACACAACCGATGCGGGCGACAACCCGCGCGGGGCGACGGTCGTCTTCGACGGCTCTGGCGGCGAGCAGCTCGTGGAGGTCGGCGGGCTGGACTTCTCGACGCTGACCGACCTGCTGAACAACGGCAACTTCGGCTTCGGGCAGATGGTCGTCGGCACGCCGGGACAGGCGACCGAGGTCGTGCTGCTGGACATCGCGGACAACGGCAACCGGGCCGGCGGGTTCGAGGCGCTGTACCTCTACGGCAACAGCAACGGCGACGGGCTGGTGATCAACAACGGCTCGACGTTGGTGCTCAACGACCTGAACGTCTACACGAACATCGGCGGGACGCTGACCAGCGTCATCGGCCTGTTCGGGCCCGGGCAGACGACGATCCCCTTCGACAACGGCTTCATCGAGCTGCGCCGCGAGCCGACCACCGCCGGCGATGTCAACGTGGACGGGGTGATCGATACGAAAGACATCGACCTGACGTACGAGGCGACGGCCGGCAACAGCCCGCATCAGCGGTTCAACCTGAACGGCGACGGCAGCACCGACATGGCCGACCTGGATGAGTTGGTGCAGGTCATCCTCGCGACCAGCTATGGCGACCTGGACCTAGACGGGGATGTAGACGACGCGGATTTCGGCCTGGCCTTCGCCGGGTTCTCCGGGCCGGGAATCCTCGGTGGGGGCTACGGCTCGGGCGATATCGACTTCGACGGCGACACCGACGACGCGGACTACGGCCTGGCGTTCGCTGCGTTCACCGGGCCGGGCGCGCCGGCGAATGTGCCCGAGCCGGCGTCGCTAGCGCTGCTGGGGCTGCTTGCGGTGAGCTTGTCGCACCGAGGCGGGCCGCTGCTTGGTCGGCAGCGACGGTAAAAAGTAGGCCGGGCTTGAGCCCGGCAAACCGCAGCACGCTACCGCCGGGCTCAAGCCCGGCCTCCTCATCGCCCCGTTCCCCCGCTTGCGACCCGGTTTAACCGTGTTACAATGCCTCATCGCGGCCGACCGAGTCGGCCCGTCTGCCGGCGGCCCGCCCCAAGGCCCCGAGCGCGTTTAGGCGTACAGGACGTACATCCCCGGCCGGTGTGATTCTGTTTCACGTCGGTTTTTCTTAGCCACCCCCTCGTCGGCACCGCCGAACGAGGCCCTTGCGGGTCACGGAAACCCGCCGCGGGCCCCTATCGATATCGGGGCTATGGGTTTTTTTATCCGTCACACCGCGCGGCTCGAACAGCAAGCCCCGCACGCAGGAGCAATCGCGAATGTCCTCACTGGCCAAAGAACTTGTTGACGCCGGCATCCACTTCGGCCACCGGTCGACGCACTGGAACCCGAAGATGGCCCCGTACATCTTCGGCAAGCGCAACAAGATCCACATCATCGACGTCAAGGAAACGATCAAGGGCCTGCTGCTCGCGCGCAAGTACCTGACCAAGACCGTTGCCTCGGGCAAGGACGTGCTGTTCGTCGGCACCAAGCGCCAGGCCCGCGGCATCATCGAGAAGCACGCGACCGACGCCGGCATGCCCTACGTCACCGAGCGCTGGCTGGGCGGCACCCTCACCAACTACTCCACCATCCGACAGCGCCTCAAGCGGCTCGAAGAGCTCGAGCGTATCGAGGAGTCCGGCGAGATCAACAGCTACTCCAAGAAGATGGAGTCCCAGCTCCGCCGGGAGAAGACCAAGATCAACCGGAACCTCGGCGGGATCCGTGACATGACCAAGCTGCCGGGCGCGATGATCGTCATCGACGTCAACCACGAGCACAACGCCGTGCGCGAGGCCCGCAAGCTGGGCATCCCGACGATCTGCCTGATCGACACCGACTCGGACCCCGAGTTCGCCGACATCCCGATCCCCGGTAACGACGACGCGATGCGCGCGATCGAGGTGGTCATCGCCTCGCTCGCCGCCGCGGTGAACGAGGGCAAGACCCAGCGCCGCGAGAAGAGCGAGGGCAAGGACGACGCCGCCGCCGGCGAGCAGAAGCCGCGCCGGCGTTCAAAGCGCTCGCAGTTCTCCGCGGACGCCCCGGCCCCGACCGAGGGCGAAGGCAACGGCGCCCCCGCCGCGCCCGAGCCCGCCGCGCAGGGCTGAACCTGAAGCACAAACCAACCGGATCAAACGACAACGAAGCGCCGCGGCTTTGCCGCGATCACTCCAAGGAGAACCCCCATGGCCATCAGCGCCAAAGACGTAAAAGCCCTCCGCGACGCGACCGGCCTGGGCATGACCGACTGCAAGAAGGCACTCGAAGAGGCCGACGGCGACTTCGACAAGGCCGCCGAGATCGCCCGCGCCAAGTTCGGCGCGAAGATGGCCGGCCGCTCCGACCGCGAATCCGCCGAGGGCCGGGTCGGGATCGCCTACAACGCCGACGGCAGCAAGGGCGCAATCGTCCAGGTCAACACCGAGACCGACTTCACCGCCAAGAACGACGCGTTTGTCGCGATGACCGACAAGGTCGCCCAGCTCGCGCTCGAAGGCCCGGCGGGTGAAGTCTCCTCCAACGACGCGATCGAGGCGGCCATGGAAGAGGTCCGCCTGACCACCGGCGAGAACGTGCAGTTCGGCGCCGGCGCGGTCTTCGAGGCCGGCAAGCCCGGCTGCGTCGGCGGGTACGCCCACTTCACCGGCAAGATCGGCGTGCTCATCGAGCTCGACACCGAGGGCGAAACCCCCAGCGAAGACCTCATCAAAGACCTGTGCATGCACATCTCCGCGATCGTCCCCGAGGCGCTCGGCGTGAACGAAGACGACATCCCCGCCGAGGTCGTTGAGAAGGAAAAGAAGCACGCGCTTCAGGAAGCGATGGACTCGGGCAAGCCCGCCGAGATCGCCGAGAAGATGGTCGTCGGCAAGATGCGCAAGTACATGGACTCGGTCGTCCTGCTCCGCCAGCCGTTCGTGAAGGACGACAAGCAGCAGGTGCAGCAGATCCTGCCCGCGGGCGTGACGATCAAGGCCTTCAAGAAGATCGCGATCGGGTGATCTAAGGATTTCAATCAGCACCACAAGCCCGGCCATCGGCCGGGTTTTTTTGTTGCACATTGCTCATTACACTCGTATTTGTAAGCGACGCAGCCGCCACGTAACACGCGGGGGTCGAGCAACCACAAACGCATCGTGACGACACGTTCAGAACAATAAAGCACGCCTACCGATTCGACCCCCGGGCGTTGCCCCGCGGCTACACCTACTCCGTCTCGATCCCGTCCAGCTCGAATGTGATCGTCGTGCCGGTTTCCGCGGTGTGCAGGCTGACGTACGACAGCGCGCCGTTCTGGAGGTTGTAGCCGGAGACCGCATAGAAGGTCTGGGCATCGTTGGTGAGGACGAAGACGCCGAGCCGGCCGAGGTTGCCGTCCTGGACCTGGTACGTCAGCTTGGTGCGCAGGGTCTTGTTCTCGTCGATCTTTCCCTCGTCGAGGTTCGCGAGGACCTCGGGGTGCAACCAGTTGCCCAGCGCGGTGCCGGGGCCGTGGACGACGGGGCTGGTTGTGGGGTCGCCGCCCTGGACGCGCATGGTGGACTTGCCGATCACGTAGTCGTCGCCGCGCTCGGTGTACTCGACGGCGAGGCTGAGCCCGACCGGCGGGGTCTCGACGCCGGGCACGGCCATGTGATATGAGCCGACGTAGCTCATCGACTTGACGGACTTGGCCCAGCCCGGCCACTTCGCGCCGATCAATGGGTTGTCCCACTGCCGGGTCTTGAGCAGCATCATCTGCGACTGGTTCCGGCGGTTGTAGGGGTTGATGCCGGTGTCGCCGCGGCGCATCGGGCCGGAGGCGGTGCGCTGGGTGAGCTTGACGCCGGTGTCGGCGTTGTAGCCGTTGGAGGTGATGCTGTCGTTGCCCTTGACGGTGTAGGTGGTGGCGTTGACCTGCTTGCCGTCGTAGGGCCAGGGCCCGCGGCTGACCTCGACGCCGTTGCCGGACTGCGCGGCCTTGAGGTCGGCGACGGGCATCCACAGCGCGTTGCCGCCGGTGACGTCGAGGGCGGTGATGGCGTAGCTGTTGGCGCCGGTGAGCACGGCCTTGGGGTCCGGGCCCGGGTCAAAGGCGCCCTGCGCGGTCAGCGGCATGCCGCCCGGCGTGAGGTAGTTCGTCGCGGTGACCAGGACCTTGTCCTTGGCGACGGCGATGATGGTGTAC
>JANQKT010000144.1 GCA_028280965.1 Phycisphaeraceae bacterium | reverse complement strand
GCCCTGTGCGGGGGCGTCGCCCTTGAGCGCGGCGCGGCGGTACCACTCGACAGCCAAAGCCGGATCGGAATCGACACCGTCACCGCGGTCGTAGATCAGCGCGAGCGTGTTCATGGCGTTGACGTTGCCGGCCTCGGCCGACTCGGTCAGCCAGCGGATCGCCTGCTCGCCGTCTTTGCGGTCGGCGTAGATGCGGCCGATCGCGTAACGCGCGTTGGGGTCGCCCTGGATCGCGGCGCGGTGCATGTAGTGCTTGGCCTTGTCTTCGTCCTGCTCGACGCCGAGGCCGCTGAGGTACATCGCACCGAGATTGGTGCGAGCCTTGGCGTAACCGGCTTCCGAGGCGCGATCGAACCAGTGGGCGGCCTGCTCGTAGTCCTGCTGCACACCCTGACCGTTGTAGTACAACAGACCGAGATTGTTCTGTGCGGCGGGGTGGCCCTGCTCGGCGGCGGCGCGGTACCAACGGGCGGCTTCTGCGTAGTCCTGTGCCACGCCATCGCCCCGCTGATACATGTAACCCAGCAGGTACTGCGACTTGGAGTCGCCCTTCTCGGCACCGATCTTCAGCTGCTGATGGGCGGTGGGGTAGTCGGCCTGCTCGTAAGCGCCCAGGCCGTTGTGAAACTCCGAACACCCTGCGGCAACAAGCAGGACCGCGACGAACGCGATCACGGGCAGGCGCGCGAAGAGTCGATCGAATCCGAACGAAAGAAAACGGTCAGCGATGTGGTTCATGATGTCATCTCTCTCATGCGTTTCGCCCATGGATTTGGGCTGACATGAATGACATCGGACCGCGATTTAAGCGGATTTAGAGCGCCCCCACAAAACAAATTATTAAGGTTTTTTGGCTCGCAAACGGGCCGTCAGATAAGCGGTTTTCAGCACAACCGGTACAACCCGATCAATCGAAGTCCGGATCGTCGGAGGGGTGTTCCAGACGGCAGACGAAGCCGCCGTCGCTGCAGTCGATGTGGACGTGGAAGAATCGGCCGCGGTATTTTCTAAACAGCGGGTAGATCACGCGGCGGTCGGTCTCGGGGATGTTGAGCCGCTCGATCTCGTCAAACGTGTACCAGGCGAGCGTCCCCTCGTCGAACTCCATGCGTTCGATCCGGACCGGTCGCGTGACCTCGTAGAGAAACATCAGCCAATGGGTCTCGCCGTTGAACGCCGTCTCGCTGACCAGGCCGGTCAGGTGGATGTCGGCGTAGTCGAGGTCTATCAGGACCTCTTCGCGCATCTCGCGTAGCGCGCAGGCGGCGGGGGACTCGCCCTCGTCCATGTGGAGCTTGCCGCCGATCGGGCTGTATAACCCCTTGTTGGGGTTCTGTGAGCGGTGCAGCAAGAGCAACCGCCCCTCTTCGTCGAACAGGTAGCAGAGCACGGCGATCTTGTAAGGCAGCTTCGCGGTCATGGACGCAGCACACTACGGACTGGACTGAAAACTGTAAACCCGGCCCGCAGGAAGCGCAACGACATGACGGATCATCCGCGTTTTGGTGATAAAAAAAATCGACTCCGAGCAGGCACTTCAAGGGGGGGTCGGATCCCTTGGCGCAAACGTACTCGGAGTCGGTATCCAACCCCAACCCGGGGTTAGGTACTGGTAATATCGACTCGACTTTGCGGAAAAATCGATACCCGCTTTCGGTTATTTTCACTATGATTCGATAAGTGCCGTTGTTTTAGATATTCAGAGTGACAGATGCACGATCGCAGCGCGTTTATTCAAGACACGGGCGAGCTTATTGACGTTATATCCCGCGTCATGACCCGCCCCACCACGCCGCAACAGCGCACCCACGAGATGATGCGCCACGCTCAGCGTATGCTCGGGCGAAAGACGCTGTCGATGGTCCTCGAGTTCTCTATCGAAGACCCCCAGCGCCTTCAGATATGTAACAGCTTCATCACGCCCGGCAAAGAACACGACCCCAAGGCTATTGCGAACTTTGCGTCACAGTCGTGTACGGAAGCATCTCAGCCATATGCCGACAAGATCCTGCCGCTGGTGTTTCGCCAGCCCAACTCGCCGGTCTCAGCGATCCAGAGCCAGTTGGTCGGCGACGAGGCGGATTGGCGCGACAGCGATTTGCGCCGGTGTTTCTTCCAACCGCTGGGCTATAACGACGGCATCATGTCGATGTACTGGAACGATGTACGCAACCGGTTGTACATCGCCGGTGTCTTCTCGGGCGAAGAAGACGGCCCGTTCACCGATCGGCAGTTCTACCTGGGCACGCAGATGTTCAGAGCAACGCTGCCGATGATCACGGAGGACTTCTTCGACACCCAGCCCGCCGCCGAGCTGACCGAGCTGACCGGCAAGCAACGCGAGGTGTTGCGTCTGGCGCTGACGGGCCTGAGCGAGAAGCAGATCGCCGCGCGTATGCACCGCAGTGCGCACACCGTTCACGTCCATTTGCGTGAGATTTATCGCCGACTCGAGGTCTCCAGCCGCGCCGAGTTGATGGCGCGATTCATCGACCACGCGGCGCTGGAAAAAAGCTGAATCCGTTCGATATTTCATGAAAAAAAACCCCGACGCCTCGGCATCGGGGTTGGTGTGTTGCGTTATCGTTGGGTCAGGCCGCGAAGCCCTTCTTGAAGTTGGCCACCGCCTCCTTGAGCTTGTCGGTCAGGTCGTCGCTGAACGCCTTGGCGGCAACCAACTCGTCACGCACGGCCTTGCCGGTCGTGGTCATGTATTCCAGCAGGCCCTTCTCGAACTCCGCCACGCGATCGATGGGCAGGTTGTCGAGGTAGCCGTTGGAGCCGGCGAAGATCGAGATGACCTGATCGATCACGTCCATCGGCACGTACTGCGGCTGCTTGAGCAGCTCGACCATGCGGGCGCCGCGATCGAGCTGTTGCTGCGTGGCGGCGTCGAGCTCGGTGCCGAGCTGGGCGAACGCTTCGAGTTCACGATAAGCGGCCAGGTCCAGTCGCAGCGAACCGGCGATCTGCTTCATCGCCTTGATCTGGGCGTTACCGCCCACGCGTGACACGGAGATACCCACGTTAATCGCGGGACGCACGCCGGCGAAGAAGAGGTTGGGCTCGAGGTAGATCTGACCGTCGGTGATGGAGATCACGTTGGTGGGGATGTAAGCCGAGACGTCGCCTTCCTGGGTCTCGATGACGGGCAGGGCCGTCAGGGAGCCGCCGCCGTTGGCGTCGGAGAGCTTGGTGGCGCGTTCGAGCAGGCGGCTGTGGAGGTAGAACACGTCGCCGGGGTAGGCCTCACGACCGGGTGGGCGACGCAGCAGCAACGACAGCTGGCGATACGCGACGGCCTGCTTCGACAGGTCGTCGTACACACACAGTACGTGCTTGCCCTTCCACATGAAGTACTCACCCATCGCGCAACCGGAGTAGGGCGCGATGTACTGCAGCGGGGCCGGATCGGACGCGGCGGCGTTGACGACGATGGTGTAGTCCATCGCGCCGTGTTCCTTGAGCGTCTGGACGACGCCGGCCACCGTCGATTCCTTCTGGCCGACCGCAACGTAGATGCAGAAGACCGGCTCGTCGGTCTGGTGGGTGTACTTCTGGTTGATGATCGCGTCGAGGGCGACGGCGGTCTTGCCGGTCTTGCGGTCGCCGATGATCAGCTCGCGCTGACCGCGACCGATCGGGATCATCGAATCGACGGCCTTGATGCCGGTCTGCATGGGCTGGCTGACGGGCTGACGGGCGGCGATGCCGGGGGCGATCACGTCGACCTTCTGGGTGGTGGTCGCCTCGATCGGGCCCTGGCCGTCGAGCGGCTCGCCGAGCGGGTTGACCACGCGGCCGAGCAGCGCCTCACCGGCGGGCACCTCGAGCAGGCGACCGGTCGTGCGGACGCTCATGCCCTCCTTGATCTTCAGGTAGTCGCCGAACAGCACGGCGCCGACGGTGTCCTCTTCGAGGTTCATCGCCTGGCCCATAACGGTCGAGCCGTCGTCGGCCTCGAACTCGAGCAGCTCGGCGGCCTTGCAGTTGGCCAGGCCCGAGACGCGGGCGATGCCGTCGCCGACCTCCAGCACCTTGCCGACCTCGCTGACTTCCAACTCGGCGGCGTACTGGGCGATCTCGTTCTTGATCACGCTGGTGATTTCGTCTGTGCGGATCTTCATGTTTCTATTCTTCCATTAGCGTCGCGGCGTTGGATCGGATGGACATCATCGCACGCGGGCGGGAGTCCATCCGGTCCAACGCCGCGACGCTAATGGGA
>JANQKT010000101.1 GCA_028280965.1 Phycisphaeraceae bacterium | reverse complement strand
CCGCGTCGTCGGTGTCGTTGTCGCCGTCGAGGTCGGCGGCGGGGTTGCCCGTCGGCACGCCCGGGCCGGAGAAGGCGGCGAAGAACAGGGCGAAGTCCGCGTCATCCACATCGCCGTCCTGGTCCAGGTCAGCGGGGTCCAGGCTCGAACCGAGCAGCTCGATGACCTGCGTGCCGGCGCCCAGGTCCTGGGTGATCTGCAGGTACTTGCCGTTGACCGCCAGGGCGAGCAGCTCGGCGTTGATCGCGTCGATGTTCGCCTGGTCGGTCCAGTCGGACGCCTGGGCGATCGTCGGGTTGACGCGCGTGCCGTCGATCGAGAAGAAGCCCTGCGCGGTCTTGCCCGCGAGGTTAGAGTCGTTGTTCGAGAGGTCGGTGTGGGTCACGGTGCCCGAGCCGGCGTCGCCGGTCCAGTTGAACGAGCCCTCGAAGATGTTGCCGCGCAGCGGGTTGGGGTCGCTGACGGTGATCGTCCCGCCGGCGAAGTCCAGCAGGATGTCCTCGGAAGTCGGGCCGCCGTTGGCGTTGAGACGGAGGAAGGCGAGGTCGGCGGTGGCGTTGTTGAAGTCAATAAAGCCTTCCGCGTTGAGCACCTCGATCGCCCCGCCGCCTAGGACGGACGAGTTCGCGTCCAGCGTCAGCGAAGACCCGGGGTTGGCCAGGTCGATCTCGCCGATCCCACCGGGCTCGGTCGAGAGGTTGATGGTCGTGTTGACCAGCGACAGGGACGAGCCGTTGGAGATGCCGAGGTTGCGGCCGTTGCTATTGGAGCGCGAGAGGTTGATGGTCGAGTCGGTGAACACCGCGGTGGTGGCGTTGCCGGACTGGCCGAGGTTCAGGCCCGAGAGGAACGCGCCGGTGCCTGTCGAAGAGTTCGGCGTCAGCGAGACGGTGGAATTGGTGATGTTCAACGACCCGCCGTCGAGGCGGACCTGGACGTCTTCAGCGATCATCGCGTTGTTGATCGTCCAGTCGTGGCCCAGGAAAAGG
The DNA here is from genome assembly GCA_028280965.1 of Phycisphaeraceae bacterium. GTDB lineage: Bacteria > Planctomycetota > Phycisphaerae > Phycisphaerales > Phycisphaeraceae > JAHQVV01. The sequence goes on along the minus strand of JANQKT010000101.1, from coordinate 5,737 downwards.
TAGTCGATCAGGTTACCGCCGGGCGTGTCTGTCTCGGGCACGACGATCTGGCCGGCAGCGCCGCCATCGATCGTCCAATTCGCGCCGGTCGTGCCGTTGGCCGGGAACGTGCCGGGGTTGTTGAACTGGTCCTGCGGGCCGTTGGTCCAGAAGCCGTCGCCTTCCGAGCCGTCCCAGACGATGTCCGCCGCCAGGGCGGCCGGTGCGAGCAGCAGCGCGCCGGCGCATGCGGTTACCGCCAGTGCGGGGATGAGGTGTCGGTTGGGGTAGGTTGTCATATGATTCTCTCCTTTTTGGGTAGTGGGCCGGGCCCGGTTGATAAAGCAAATCAAACAGAGGTCGATCGCGTGCCATTGCACGCGGGTTGTCTATTCTTCTTCGGCGGGCACCATCTCGATGGTCGGGTTGCCGATCAGGACCCAGTCGAACTCGACCTGCTGACGCGGGCCGAGGTCGGTGATCAGCGTGAGGAAGCGCGCCCCTTCGGGGATCGGCAGGTCGAACGAGATCGGCTGGTCATCGCCGAAGACCGAACGCTTCTGGAACAGGAACTGCCCATCGACGATGACAAAGAAGCCCGCCTCGGCGACGCGCGGGTCGTTCTCCGTGGACCGCGTGTCGTTGCCCGCGTTGTACACCAAGGCGGTGATGCGGTCCGGCGTCAGGCCGGCGTGCGCGTCGGTCAGCGCGTGCAGGTCGAACGTGATCCCTTTCGGGGCGTGCATGAGCAGCAGGGACCGATCGGCGTGCTCGTAACCCCATCGCTTAAACGGCAGCACCGGCGCGACGTGCCGCGCCTGCTGGGTCAGCGGCAGCGATGCGCCCGCCCACAGCGGGCCGAAACCGTAACGCTTTTTGCGGAGATTGGCCTCGAGCCGCTCGTAGATGTGGCCGGCTGAATCGATCCTGACCGACTGCTCCAGCGGCGTGAACACCCCGTCGATCAGGCCGGACCCGTCGACCGGCACCCAGCCGATCGGCGGGTCGTCGTAACGCCAATCCGATTCAGGCCGGCCGTCCAACGCGTTGTCGGTGAACGCGCCGGTCATCATGTCGATCCCGCGATCAGTCGATGACCCGGTGCCGTCGCCCCCTGCCACGACATCGACCAGGTTGATCCGCTTTGCGACCCGGCGGCTGAACCGCTGATCCATCACGACCGGGTCGAACTTGCGCACGTCCCGGTCGATCCGGCCTTCGGCATTGACGTCGATCTGCCAGCCCGCAGACAGCGGGACCTCGCGTCGCTCCGTGCCGTCCGCCTCGGCGTGCTCGGCGACGATAGCCTTACCCTCGAAGACCGCGGTCGAAACGACGCCGTCGCGCCCCACCTCGACGCCGAACTCGGTGCCCAGGTCGATGATCTGCGCGGACGCGGTATCGATGGTAAAGCCCGAAGCGCGTTCAGGGACGTTCGCGACCACCCGGCCGTGCGTCAACTCGATCCGGTTGCCATCGATCAATCGGATCGCGCTGGGCGCTTCGATGACGACTGAAGTGCCTTGTTCCAGCGTCAGCTCGATGATGCCCCGCTCAAGCAGCAGCCCGCCGGCCTTCAGCTTCGCGTCGATTGCTAACGGCTCGCCATTGATGTCCGCTGAGCCTTTGCCCCATTGTGCATCGATGGTCCGGGTCAATGATGCGATCGCGGTCTGCTCGGTGGGCGTTTGGGTGGCCAGCGGGGGCGCGTCTTCGGTTCCACCGGGGTTCAGGATGATCCAGAGCAACGCGGCGGCGACCGCGAGCATTGCCGCCCAGCCCAGGTACTTCGTGGCCGGCGGCAGGCCCCGGGACGGGTGCCGCCGGTACAGGCGGATGCCCGCGAAGCCGAAGACCTGTTTGTATTCCGGCTCTTCTTGCGCGTTTGTCGTATACGGCTCAGGCACTTGCTCCGTGGCGTCGGGCGGTGGCGGCAGCTCAACCAGCGCGGCCTGCCCGGAGTCGATCAGGGCGAGCATGTCGAACCAGGTCTCCGACGCGTCGTCCGTCGCCTTGTCCGTCTGCAGGCCGGAGATCAGGTTGCCATCCACGCGTGAATGGACCCAGTCTGCGATGCCCGCGTGGACCGAGACCGCTCGGGTAAAGGCCCGCGCGTTGGCACGGTCCGCCAGGATCCACTGGCCGAGTTCATCGATCTCTGCATCGCTCAGCGACCCGTCGAGGTAGCCGCTGATCAGGCGGTCGATGTCGTTCATCGCCGGCCCTCCTCGCACGCCATCTGCGACCGGATGCACTCGCCGAGCTTGCTCCGCAGGCGGTACAGCAGGTTCACGATCGCGCCGTAAGAGGTGCCCACGGTCTCGGCGATGCGCTGGGGGCTCATGTTCTGCATGTAGCGCATCTCGATGATCTTCTGCCCGCGCTCGGTCAGCTTCTTGAGGCAGAAATTCAGCGCGGTGATCCGGTCGTTCAGCTCCGACGCAAGGTCCTCGTGCGCGTTGGCGATCTCGGCGATGACCTGATCACCAAAGACATGGCGGTCACGGTACTTCACGCGCAGGTGCTGGGCGACCTGCCGCCTGGCGATCCCGATGACCCAGTTGGCGAACGGCCGGGCGGTGTCGTACTTGTCGAAGTTTTTCGCCGCGGCGATCGCGACCGACTGGACGATGTCTTCCGCATCGTGCTGGTCGCGGATGATGCTGCGCACGAAGGAACTCACCGCGTGCCGCGACTTCATCCAGACCTCGGCAAACTGTGCGGTGGTGTCATCCATGGGCTGCAAAACGGCACAATCGGGCGTGGCGATACCTCGCTCTGAACAAGGAGAGAGACGCCCCGGAGGTATATCGCGCCGTGATGGACGATATCCCACCTGATTCTGTTATTTTGATGTCACAGCGACATGCCGTCGTAAGTAAATTAAAAATAATTGTTTATATCCTTATCAAGGGGTGCGGGCGTCTTGCTCGTTACGAATCCCCCTTAACAACCCAAACTACCGTACCTCCGTTTCCAGGTAGGGCCTGGAAATGTTTGATTTCATGGATTCCGCGACTATGCTTGCCGTGTGACGGGAGATATTTTGCTAGTAACTAGATGATGAACAATAGTTTGTATCAGTTATCACGGCTGTTCGGTTTGGTCGCGTGGTTGCCCGGCGTCGCCCTGCTGTTTATGTCCGACTCACAGGCTAACGCCCAGCAATTGGACCCGACGATCCTCACGAAGTTTGTCGATGCGTGCCCCAACCCGCTGACCGAGAACAAGATCCAGCCCAGCCGGATCATCGACAGCGAGCCGTGGTTCGATGTCCGCATCAGCCAGTTCACCGCCCAGGTCCACCGCGATCTGCCGGCGACGACCTTTTGGGGCTACAACCGGTCCGTGCCTGGTCCGCTCTTCGAGGTCCAGCGGGGGCAGATGATTCACGTCAACTGGATCAATGACCTGCGCGATGTGCAGGGCGCGGCGCTCGACCACCTGCTGCCCTACGACACTACCATCCACGGCGCGCACCCGCACATCCCGCGCAACCGGATTGTGACACACCTGCACGGCGGGGTGACGCACGAGCTCAGCGACGGCTTCCCCTTCCACTGGGTCACCGCCGACCCGGACGCGGCGGCCAACGGCATGGGCGGCCCGGCGGGCAACGTGTACACGACGCACTACACCAACCGCCAACGTGCTAATGCGCTGTGGTACCACGACCACGCGATGGGCATCACCCGGCTCAACGTCTACGCGGGCATGGCGGGCGTGTACCTGATCCGCGATGGCGAAGAGGCCGCGGCGGATCTCCCGCAGGGCAAATACGAAGTGCCGCTGATGATCATGGACCGGTCGTTCAACGAAGACGGATCGTTGTACTACCCCGATGGGTTTGATCTGGTCCCGGAGCAGTTCCGGACCGACAACCCGCAGGCGACCGGCTCGGTGATCCCCGCTTTTTATGGCGACGTGAACCTGGTCAACGGCAAGGCCTGGCCGTACATGAATGTCGAGCAGAGGCTCTACCGACTGCGTTTGTATAACGCCGCCAATGCGCGGGTGTATGACTTCGTGTTCGAGGATGAATCGGGCAACACGGTCCGCGTGTACCAGATCGGCACGGACGGCGGGCTGCTCGAAGCGCCCGTCGCGCGCGACAACCTCGACATGGGCCCGGCCGACCGTATCGACCTTTTGATCGATTTCTCGCGGTTCGAGGCCGGCGAGGTGATCACGCTGAAGAACGTCGGCCCGGCGGGGATGGCGCCCAACGGCCCGGCCGCCGACCCCGCCACCGTCGGCCAGGTCATGCAGTTCCGCATCATCGGCCCGGCGACGGACACGACCAACAACGCTATTCCGACGAAACTGAGCACGATCGAACGCCTGGCGGACAACATCGATGAAAGCGTGAACATCACGACCCTGCCGCTGACGCTGTCGCGGACGTTTGACAGCTATCGCCGGCCCGAGCTGCTCACCGCCGGGCTGAAATGGGTCGACCCGGTCATCGAGATCGCGAACCTCAGCGAGCCGCAGGTCTGGGAATTCATTAATCAGACGAACATGGCCCACCCGATGCACCTGCACCTTGAGGCGTTCCAGGTGCTGGAACGCAGTAACTTGTTTGGCGACGAGATCCCGCTGCAGGCCTGGGAGCGCGGGTACGAGGACACGTTTGTGGTTGGCCCGCAGGAGCGCGTGAAGATCCTGGTGAAGTTCGAGCAGTACGCCGGCGATTTCGTCTACCACTGCCACATCCTCGAGCACGAGGACTACGAGATGATGCGCCCGATGCGTATCGTTGACCCGATGCCCGGCGACCTGGACCGCGATGGCGATGTCGATGACGCGGACTACGGCCTGATGTTCAGCAACTACACCGGCCCCGTCGGCGCACGCGCAAGCAAATCCGTCCTCGAGGGCGACCTCGATGGCGACGGCGATGTGGACGGTGCCGATCTCAACGCCGCGTTCATGAACTACACCGGCCCCGGCGGCTGACCACGGCGTCCCCGAACCTTTGGCTTGATCCCCGCGTATTATCCACCCTACCCGAGCAACCCCAGGAGCGGAGCCCCATGCTGTTTTCTTCATCGCGCAGCGCCATGATTGCGCTGACATTCTGCGCCGGGGCCTGCTCGCTCCAGGCTTCCGCGGTCATGCTGGGTCAAGTCGATACCTTCGATGACGACTCGAACGCAAACTGGAACGGGAGCCTATTCGGTCTGTCTAATCAGGCCGACGGCGGGCCGACCGGGGATGGTGATAACTTCCTGCAAGTGGTTTCAACCGGGACCGCCGGTTCGGGCAGTCGGCTGGTCACACGAAACAACGCTCAATGGACGGGTGACTATCTGGCCGAAGGCATCACCAGCATCAGCCTGGACGCGAACAACCTGGGGGCAAACGCGTTAGATCTGCGCATCGCCGTCCGCGACGTAGACGGCGCATGGTTCGCCTCCACCGATGCAACACCGCTTGCTGTCGCCAGCGGCTGGACCGCGTTGAACTTCTCCTTAGATTCACTGACACAGATCTCCGGCGCTGTTGATCTCGACACTGTACTTGGTGCCGTAGCGGAGTTCCGGATTCTATCAAGCGTCGATCTGCCCACCCTTGGCAGTGGATTCCCCCAGGGCCTCCGAGGCGACACGATCGCCGCGACGCTCGGCCTGGACAACATCACCGCGGTCGGCGCGGCGAACGACCCCGCCGACCTCGATCTGGACGGCGACGTCGATGACGCGGACTTCGCCCTGTTCTTCGCCGCCTTCTCCGGCCCGGGCGTACCCACGGGGAA
>JANQKT010000096.1 GCA_028280965.1 Phycisphaeraceae bacterium | reverse complement strand
CGAGCTTGAGCGGCTCGCCCTCGCGCGGCAGCTCGGCGAGGTCGCTCCGCACGCGCTCGGCGTCGATGATGTCCAGGCGTTCGCCGGCGTTGTCCGGGTCGTCCGCGGTGGGGCGCACGCTGGTCAACACCAGCGTCAGCGGCGCCTGGTAGTCGAGCGTATCGAAATCAAGCTCGGGCTTGAGGTGCGCACCGGCAACCGCTTTGAGCTGGTTGCCGACCCAGGCCTCGACGGCGGACTGCCCGACCCCGCCGGCGATCACGAGCAGCGCGACCGCCCCGCCGGCGACGAGCACCAGCAGGCCCGCGAATCCCCATGCCGATCGTCTGAGTAGTGCCATCGTGGTGGGTTCCGGAAGGTTGCTACTGAGCGCGTGCGCCGCGGCACGCCCCAGGCCCGTTACACTCCGCCGCGCAGCGGGTTTACCGCGGGCTATTGGTACGTTTGTTCACGCGCTTGAGTGCGATCAACCATCGTTTTCTGCGTTTTCGTCCTGCTCCTTGCGTGCGTCCAGCAGCACGGCCTCGGGGAAGACATCGAACACATCCTTGACCAGCGGCAGGTCCAACGCGGCACGGCGCTGGCCAACGCCTTGCTGCGGGCTGCTCGTCTCGCCAGCGTTGGCCTGAGCCGCCGGGCCGGTCCGCGGCTCAACCAGCTCAACCCGGCAGCGGCGGGCGGTGAGCTTGGTCAGCTCCGCGGCGAGGCGGTCGCACTGGCGCGGCGTGACAAACCCGGCGATGTCGCGGTGGCCCTTGCGCGGGCGCACCCGGCAGACGCCGCCCGCCGCATCGACGCCGGCCAACTCGACCTTGTCAACCCAGGCGAAAGCGCTGACCGATTCGACGCGATTGAGCAGCGCCGACCAGACGCCGGCCGGGTCTTCGAGGGTGATGACCGGCTCGGCTGTTTCAGGTCGGGGTGGTGTTTGCGGCCCGGCGGGCTCGCGGGAGCGTGTGGGCTCAGCCGCTAGCTTTTTTTTTTCGGCCCCGCCCGCGGAAGCTCCCCGGGGAGTCGGCAGCGGCGGCGCACCGGCGAGCACCTTCGTCACGTCCGCCATCTTCTCGGCGAGCGCCAGGCGCACCACCACCGCGTCCAGCAGCGCCCGGGGGTTGCTGGATGACTTGCAGTTTCGTGCCAGACCGTCGCACAGTGCGATCATGTGCACCAGCCCCGGCGCATCGAAGCGCGCCGCCTGCTCGGCGACCCGGCCGCGCGACTCTGCGGACAGCTCGACCAGGTCCGAGTCCTTGCCGCACGCCGCGATCAGCATGAGCTGACGCAGGTGCTCGATGAGAACCTCAACGAGCTGGTCCTGCCCGATGCCGGTCGCGAGCAGCGCATCGACGAGCTTGAGCGACTCGGTGACATCTCCGTCCGCGAACGCATCGACGAGCGATACGATGCGCTCGCGAGCCGGCAGGCCGAGCATGCTCTCTAAGAGCGTCGGCGTCAGCGGCGTCTCGCCCGTCGCGAGCAGGCGGTCCAGCAGCGACAGCGCATCGCGCATCGAGCCGTTGCCCAGCACCGCGAGCTGGTAGAGCACCTCGTCGTCCGCACCGATCTTCTCGGTCTTCAGGACATCCGCGAGGTGCTGCTTGATCTCGCCGGCGGGGATGTTCTTGAAGTCGAACCGCTGGCAGCGCGAGTGGATCGTCGCTGGGATCTTGTGCGGCTCGGTCGTCGCGAGGATGAACTTCACGTGGCTGGGCGGCTCCTCCATGGTCTTGAGCAGCGCGTTAAACGCCGCGGTCGACAGCATGTGGACCTCGTCGATGATGTAGACCTTGTAGCGCGCGTTGGCGGTCGGCGCGAGCCCGGCCGAGCCGATCAGGTCGCGCGCGTCCTGCACGGAGTTGTTCGAAGCACCGTCGATCTCGATGACGTTCAGGTCGTCGCCGCGCATGATGGCGTCGGCCATGCGCTGCTGGATATCCGTCTCGGGGTAGACGAAGTCGTCGTCTTCGATCGTGGGTGTGTCGGGTACCGTCGCCGGGGCGTTGAGGGCGCGGGCGAAGATGCGGGCCATGGAGGTCTTGCCGACGCCGCGTGTGCCGCAGAACAGGTAGGCGTGGGCGACGCGCGAGGTGCGGATGGCGTTGATGAGGGTGTTGGCGATGGCGGACTGGCCGACGACGTCGCCGAACGACTGGCTGCGGTAGCGTCGGGCTAGGACGGTGTAGGCCATGAGAAGGCTTGAGGTTTGAGGTCGAGGCTTGAAGCCGCCTCGTACTCCTATTCTCTCCGACACTGTAGTCCTCAAGCCTCAGGACTCAAGCCTCAGGACTCGGACGCCGCGGGGACAGACGGCCAGGACACCGACGGCACCGGGCAGACGCCACTTAGGGCTGCTCCGATCAAGGCCTGACCCGGTTCGCGAGCCTACCCGTGCACCGGGCCCAGCCGCCTGTCCTCACGGCGTTTCACGGCGGGCAGACGCCCTTTACCGCGAACCACGGAGCATACCCCAACCCAGCCGGGCCGGCAAACCGTTTGGATGATCCGTGATCAGCGCGTATCCTTTACCCATACCCCCAACCTTATTCCATCCATACGCTTATAGCACTGGGGCAACATCATGATCCTCTTCGTCCTCCGCGGCCTGGTCCTTGTCATCATCACGGCGATCAGCGTCGGCTACCTGCTCACCAACCAGGAACAAGGCGGCTTCACCTTCCCGCAGTTCGCGCTGATGCTCGCGATCACGCTCGGGCTCGCCGGGCTGGTCATCGCCGCCGACGCGTTCTCACCCAAGAAAAAACTCTCGGCGATCTCCGGCGTGTTCATCGGGCTCATCGTCGGGCTCATCGTCCTGCTGCCGCTGGTGTACGTCGTTGATCTGGTCGGCGTCCTGACCCGCCCGGCCGACCCGCCCGCCGTGATGAGCTACGAAGAGGCGCTCGAACAGATCGGCGACCGGCGCGACGCCACGAACCCGCCGTCCGAGCCGCGGGACGAAGACGCTCCGGTCATTGGCCCCGAAGAGGAGGCCCGGCTGATGGTGCAGGCCCTGCAGTCCGAATACGACCAGGCCGTTGCGTCGATCCAGGCCCAGACCAACCTGCTCTTGGGCGTCAAGGTCGTGCTCGGCGTGATCTCGTGCTACTTCTGCATCTCGCTGGTGCTGCAGACCAAAGACGACTTCCGCTTCATCATCCCCTACGTCGAGTTCGCCAAGCAGATCCGCGGCAACCGGCCGGTCATCCTCGACACCTCGGTCATCGTGGACGGCCGGGTGCTGGACATCATCGAGACGCAGGTCATGCAGGGCGTGGTGATCGTCCCGCGGTTCGTGCTTGACGAACTGCAACTCATCGCCGACTCGGGCGACAAGATGAAGCGTGCCCGCGGCCGGCGTGGGCTCGAGGTCCTGCAGAAGCTCCAGGCGAGCACGGTCGTCGAGGTGCACGTCGAGGACCGCGACGCGGAGGGGATCAATGTCGACCAGAAACTCATCGACCTGGCCCATCAGATGCAGGGGCGGGTGATGACCAACGACTTCAACCTCAACAAGATCGCGGGCCTGCGCGGCGTCGACGTTATCAACATCAACGACCTGGCCAAGGCGCTGCGCCCGGTCGTATTGCCGGGCGAGCACATGACGGTCAAACTCGTGAAGCCCGGCGAGTCGCCGACCCAGGGCGTGGGCTACCTGGAGGACGGGACGATGGTCGTCGTCGAGAACGGCCGAGCACACCTGGATCACAACGTGGACCTGGTCGTCACGAGCACGCTGCAGACGAGCGCCGGCCGTATGATTTTTGGCAAGTTCGCGCACGAGGAAGATGAAGAGCAACCGGGAGATCCGGCGCAGGACAGCAATCAACCCGCAGCCGCGCAAGACAACCCGCCCGCCCAGGCGAACGCCGACGAAGCGAACCAGGCGTCCGGCCCCTACCCGCCCCAGGGATCACGCAAGGGCACGGGGGGGTCGCGCCGGAATCCAAGGCGCGGGTAGATCAATAGCCCGCAGCTAACAGCTGCGGGCTATTGACTGTGTCTTCACCTGCGTTGAGTCTCACCCCGCCGAGGCGAGCGTCAGCCCCAGCGCCTGAGCCATCGTCGAACCCAAATCCGCGGGCGACTTGGCGATCGAGCAGCCGGCGGCCTCGAGGGCGGCAAACTTCGACTCGGCCGTGCCCTCGCCGCCGCTGATGATCGCGCCGGCGTGGCCCATGCGTCGGCCGGGCGGCGCCGTGACGCCGGCGATGAACGCGGCGACCGGCTTGGTCACGTTCGCCTTGATGAACTCGGCGGCCTGCTCCTCGTCGGTCCCGCCGATCTCGCCGATCATCACGATCCCGTCGGTCGCGCCGTCGGCCTGAAATCGCTCAAGGCAATCGATGAAGTTCAGCCCGCGGACCGGGTCGCCGCCGATGCCGACGCAGGTGGACTGGCCCAGGCCCTGCTGACCGGTCTGCCAGACGGCCTCGTAGGTCAGCGTGCCCGAGCGCGAGACGATGCCGACAGCTTTGCCGGACGCGCTCTCGCTCGCCGGCGTGTGGATGTAGCCGGGCATGATGCCGATCTTGCACTCGCCCGGCGTGATGATGCCCGGGCAGTTGGGGCCCAGCAACACCGCGTCCTTGTACTTGTCCCGCGCGAGCGCCTTCTTGACCCGCATCATGTCCAGCACCGGGATGTGCTCGGTGATGCAGACGATCATCTTGATGCCGGCGTCGGCGGCCTCCATAATCGCGTCGGCGGCGAACGGCGGGGGCACGAAGATCATCGTCGCGTCCGCGCCGGTCTGCTCGACCGCCTTGGCGACGGTGTTGAACACCGGCAGGCCGTTCTCGTCGGTCTTGCCGCCCTTGCCGGGCGTGACCCCGCCGACGACCTGCGTGCCGTACTTCAGGCACTGGGTGGTGTGGAACTGGCCCGCCGAGCCGGTGATGCCCTGGCAGATAAGTTTGGTGTCTTTGTTGACGAGGATGCTCATAGGCTCGGCAGGATACCGCCTAGCCGCGGGGGCCACAACGCACGCTCGTCGACGGGTTGGTGCGTCGCTCAGCGCCGGCGTCGGCGGCCGGCGAGGACCAACAGAACAGGCGCGATCGCCGACGGCTCAGGGATATTGACCGCCGTGCCGGGGCCGCTATAGGCCGCGAACGCCAGCGCGTAATCCGCGTCATCGACGTCGCCGTCGTTGTCCAGATCGGCAGCGGGGTTGGGCGACGGGCCACCGCCCGGGCCGGTGAATGCAGCGAAGGCCAGGCCGAAGTCCGCGTCATCGACGTCGCCGTCGCCGTCGAGGTCCGCCGGCTCGGTTGCTGCAAGGACGAAGCGGAAGAACTCGAGCGCATCGAGGTTGCCGTCGAAATTAATCGACGCGGGCACCTGCTCGCCGGCCACCAGGCCGGCGCCGTCTGAGGTGCCGTACACGCCAACCGCCAGGTAGACCTCCTCCGGCAGCACGCCGAACTCCCCGAGCAGATCGATCACGCCCTCGAGCACCCCGCCGTTCGTGCCGGTCGCGGCCTCGGTCAGGCCCTCGGCGTCGAACCAGGCGGCGAAGCCGTTGTCGTTCTCGTCGGCGAGGTAGGCGTCCCAGCCGGCGACCTGCCCGGACTTCGCCCAGTTCGCATCGGTCAGCGCGCCGGGGCTGTCGGACAGGTAGATGAAAACGTCGTTGCCCTCGCCAGCGTCGTCGGTCGCGACGTACAGGCGCTGGCCGTCGAAGGCGGCGTGCAGCGAGCGCCCGCCGCCGGACGCGAGTTCTTCCGCCACTTCGTCGAACTGGCCGTCCATCACAAACTCGATCGGCGCGGCCTCGCCGCTCACCGCGGTGTGCCAGTCCTGCCCGCCGTTGTTGTCCCACACGCCCGATCCGTTGTTGAAGACGAAGTCGAGCTGGGTCGCGGCGGCGTCGATCCCGACCGCCAGGCTGTACAGCCCGGTCTCCGCGTCGTACACCATCGCCTCGTCGGGCCGGGTGATCTGCCAGTCGTTGAAGCCGTAGTGCAGGAAGACCTGTTCGGCGTTGGCGAGCACGCCACCGGCCGGGGCGTAGCTGATCAACGCGGACGCGCCCGCCTCGGGCTTCCCGGGATCGACCGTGGCGTCCGCGCTGCCCCCTCCGGTCAACCCGCTGCTGCCGACCCAGACGTGCTGGATGTCGGTCCGCGTCGTGTTGCCCAGCCCGTCGATCGCCTCGACGAAGTAGTCGACCAGCACATCTTCGAGCCCGGCGACGACCGCGCCGTAGCGCTCGGCCCGGACCGTCGGGGCGAGGATGTTGCCCGGCGGGGCGACGTCGCTTGCGCTCATCACCAGCGAGACCCAGTCGCCGACCTCGGGCCCGCCGGCGTAGGTTTCGTTCTGGATCGAGTCGAGGGGGTTCTCCCCGTCCCCGTCGACGCGGTACTTGAGCACGACCTCCTGCAGGCCGCTGACGTCGTACGCGTAGGTCCAGACCTCGAAGTCGGTGGGCGGGGTCGTGCCGAACTCGTCCCCGCCGGGGTTGTACGCTTCGCGCTGCGGGATGAACACGCTCGGCTCGGTCGTCTCCTGCCCGCTGAAGCCGTTGATGACCTGGTCGGCCTGGGCGACGGCGAGGTTCGAGCCGCGCGTCACGTTCGAGTCCCAGACCTCCGTGCCGTCCCAGTACCAGTAGTCGCTGGCCTCGGCGGCCATGAGGTAGTGCCAGGCGCGCTCGGTCGGGCTGCCCGTGTTGTCGATGATGTTGTCGAGGTTGGTCGCCGGGGCGATGTCGTCGGCGGTGAATACGCGGTTCTTCGCCGCGGTCAGGACGGCCCACGAGTTGCGGTCGGGGCTGAAGCCGGTGTTGGGGTCCGGGTCGCCCAGCCACTTCTTGAACTCCGGGTCGCCGTTGTCCGCGCCAGCCCACGAGCCGTTCTCGATGTGGACGACGCTGCTTGCGGGGACCGGGTACTTGTCGAGGTAGTCCTGGATCGTGGAGACGTTGTAGTTGGGGCTGTTCTGCGCCCAGCCGACCATGTTGTTGAAGTTGCCGTGGTAGTACGCCTCGCTGCCGCCGCCGAAGTTGTCCCCGTCGTGGTGGAGCACGACGAACATCGGGCGGCTCGGGTCGGTGTTGAGGTGGCGGTACTGGTCCATCACCTGCTCGTACTGCAATGCGCCGAAGCCGCCCCGCCCGTCCTCGTTGCCCTCGTACCGCGCGGCCGGCACGGCGACCATCTGCGTGATCGCGCCGGTCGCCGGGTCCACGTGCTGCACGTTGTGCGGCCGGTAGGCGAAAGGCGCCGCGACATTGCTCGGCGCCCAGACGTTGTTGAGCTGGATGTAGTTGTCCGCCGGCAGCGCGGGGTTGATCTGGTCGGCCTTGTTGGGCGCGTACAGGTTCGACGCATCGGTATGCGGGTAGTCCTTCGTCGCGCGCTCGATGTGGATCGAGTCGACGATGCTCCACTCGATCCCCTCAGCAACGAGCGCCGGGATGATCCGCGTGCTGAAGGCGGTCTCGGGCGGGAAGATGCCCTTGCTGTACGGCACGCCCGGGCCCCAGGTCCGCTCGTGCATGCGCTTCTGGAGTTTGACCTGCATCCGGATGTCGCGCTCGTCGAGCAGCGGCATCAGCGGGTGGTTGAAGCCGAAGTTGACCAGGTCCAGACGCGGGTTGCCCTCGGCGGTGTCCCAGGAAGCGGCCTGCTTGTACGCGCTGTCCCAGTTGTTCCACTGCCCGCCGTTGACCCCGGCGTTCTCGAGCGTGTTCAGGTTGTTGATCAAGGAGCCGGAGAACGAGACCTGGGCCCCGAGGTTGGGCAGGCCCAGGCCGGACTGCACCGCGTTGCGCGGCCAGGTCGTGTAGGGCCCGAAGCGGTCGCCGTGCACCTCGTTGACCAGGTCGAAGGAGAACACGCCGGACGCGTTCGTCTGCAGCACGCTCTCGCCCGGGCGGTACTGGGGCTGGTGCATATGCCAGAGGAAGCCGACCTCGATCGGGGCCTGGGCCGCGGCCATGCCGGCGCACCCAGCAATGCCGAAAGCAATCAACACACGGGTTGTCCATTCCATCCTGAGGGCCTCGATATGGGAGAAATCGGCCTAGTTAACCGGTTAACCATTATATAATAACCAAGGCCCCCACTCATTGCAAGCCCCCGATTGCAGATCCTAAAACCCCGGCGGCCGGGCACCCTCGGGCGCCTCGTAATCCTCTTCATCATCCTCGTACCCGTCGTCCACCGGCGCCCCGCCCGGCGGCCGGCCGACCTCGACGCGGATCGTCGAGCGGATCCCGCCACGCCCGCGCCAGTCGGTGATGATCATCATCCAGCGCGGCCGCATCGCCTGCTCCAGGTGCTCGGCGATCTTGTTGGTCACCGCCTCGTAATAGATGCCTTCGTTGCGGAACGCCTGCAGGTACAGCTTCAGCGACTTGAGCTCGACGCAGACCTTGTCCGGCACGTACTGCACGGTCACCGCGCCGAAGTCCGGGTGGCCGGTCTCCGGGCAGACGCTGGTGAACTCCTCGGCGACGTGCTCGATGACGTAGTCCCGCCGGGGGCTGGGGTTCTCAAAACAATGCAGCAATGCCGGGTCGGCCATGACTCGCTCACAAACAAGAGATCAATCGTTGTGTTACTGGTTGCCCTGCTCTTCTTCGTCGTCCTTGAGCTCGAACTCGAACTTGAAGCCGTCGTCTTCCTCGTCCTGCTCGGGCATCTTCTGTACGGACATCGCCGCCGTGTCGAAGGTCTCCAGCCACGCGGGCTGGTCGGCGGGGTATCGGCCGATGACGGTGACCAGGTAAGCGCCCTCTTTCATCACATACACCACCTCGCGCACGCCCTGCCCCGGCAGCGCGGGCTGGAGCAGGCGTTGGATCGTGAACGCCTCGGACGCGAGCTCGGAGACCTCAGCGGCCTCGGGCAGCGCGACGCGCTGCCCGCGCATCAGCACCGTCCCGTCGGACTCATCGATCAGGTCTACCGCGCGCCGGTCCAGCCCCGTGAGCTTGTGCACCTCCAGCGTCAGCCAGGTCCCGTCATCCATCGGCCGGGTCCGCACCGCGGCCCGCGTGGTCGAGATCACCTCCAGCGGCTCGGGCACGACGATGCCCAGCGGCTTGCCGGTCGGCGCGACGAGGTCCGGCCGGCCCAGGCCCACGAACACGGGCGTATCCCCGCCGGACCAGTCGGCGGCGGCGAGGTCCGGCAGCGGCGCGGGCGCGCCGGAGAACAGCACCTCGACACCGCCGTCGTCGATCCAGCCCAGGTAGGCGTCATCGCCCTGTTCCTGCGCCGCGGCGACCGCTTCGACTTCCGGCGCGAGCTCGGCGGTCCGCAGCAGACGCTCGAACTCGGTGCGCAATTGCTCGTCCCCGGCCAACGAATCGGCGACGAGTTGGACACGCAGGTCGCCGACCGTGCCGATGTACGCGATCGAGTGGACGCCCTGCGAATCTTCCGCCTCCAAACGCACGAAACGATGCCCACCCAAAAGCGTGCCAAACTCGACCGATTCGACCAGCCGATCGTTGAGGTAGAACCCCACCGGCTCGCTGAAGGCAAAGGCCACAACCAGGTCGAGCATCTTTTCTTCTGCCGCGCCGCGGATAAACCCGGCGGTGAACTGTTGGCGGTCCGTACCGTTCTTGGCAAGCTCATCGAACCGCTCGAACTCATCGGGTGAGAGCGTCATTTCAAGCAGCATTTCATCGACACGGAACAAAGCGGGCCAGTCCTCCGAGCCTTCGGGCAGCTTGGATACAAAAACGGACAAAGCTCGGTTTTCTTCCAGTTCGACCATCAAGCGTGTGGTCTCAGAATCCTGATCGACAAAGTCAAACCCGCTGTCGCCCAATTGCTCCGTGGTGTCCTGGGTTACCTCGGTATACGTTTCGATCTCATACGCCCAGTCAAGCGGGACACGCAGGGCCAGCCCGCGGAACACAACACGCTGCATCATCGCTTCGGCCGACGCCGAGGGCGGCAGTGTCCAGTCCACGAGCTCGCTTTCCTCCGGCGGCAGGACCGCGGTGCCGCCGAAGGATTCGACTTCTAACTTGTTGCCGTCGTCTTCATCGTCGGTGTCGTCGGTCTCGGGGTCGGCTGATGTGCCCCCGCCCGGCACCGACCCGCCGGTGATCGCCAGGCCGCCGGGTCCGTCGTCCTCCTTGTCGTCGCCGCCTCCCCCGCCCACCAGCGCGGCGGCGAGGATGACGACCACGATCAGCCCGACCGCTCCGCCCGCCAGGCCGATGATCAGCTTCATCGGCGGGCCCGAGCTGCGGCGCGGGGCGTTGGTGAACGAGGCCGCAGGATTGAACGCCGGGGGCGCCTCCGCGGTCGGCTCAGGCGTGCTGCCGTATAGCGAGGACAGGTCGCCGCCGCCCGGGCTCGGCGCGCCGCCCAGGCCCAACGGGTCGTCGTCGGCCGGGGCCGCGGCGGGGATCGCCATGACCGCGCCGCAGGCCTTGCACTTGGCCTTCTTGCCCGCCGCCGCGTCGGGCAGTTGGTAGCTCTTGCCACACTTTGCACACGTAGTCTGGATCATGTCCCAGCGTCCCGCAGAAAGATGAGTGAACCGCAACTCCAGATGCGTGTCCAAACACGCTTTATAGCAGGTCGGGACGTTGCGACCAAGCCGCGGCCTACTGGCAACCCGGATAGCACGCGCGTATCCTACCGCCCATGGGTCACCCGATAACGCAGCAGACCGTCCTGGAAGTCGCCAAGCTCGCGCGGCTCAACCTCACCGACGACGAGGCGGAGCTCTTCGCCGGCCAGCTCGGCGACGTGCTGGGCGCAATCGACCAGCTCAAGCAGCTCGACGTCGAGAACGTCAAGCCGATGCCCCACGCCTACGACCAGCTCAATGTCTTCCGCGAGGACAAGGAATCGCCGGGCATCGCGGTTGGTGAGGCGTTGAAGAACGCGCCGGATAAGGACGAGCCGTTCTTCAAGGTGCCCAAGGTGCTCGGCGACGGTGGCGGGGCTTGAACGATGCGTGCCGTCCTTGAAGCCCCCCTCCCTTGAGGGAGGGGCGGGGTGAGGCTGCCGAGGATGAAAGACTGACCATAACGACCCAGAATGGTTCGACACCCTCCCTCAAGGGAGGGGAGTGAGTAAAGCAGCAAGATGGACCCGACCCAGACCACCCTCATCGACCTACGCGACGCGATCGCGGCGAAGACGATCTCCGCGGCCGACGCGACGCGCGCCTACCTCGACCGCATCGACAAGCACAACGGCGCGCTCAACAGCTACCGCGAGGTGATCGGCGAGTACGCGCTGAAACGCGCCGCGCAGGTTGATACCGGCGAGGTCACCGGCCGGCTCGCGGGCGTGCCGATCGCGATCAAGGACTGCATGTGCCACGCCGAGGGCACGACCGCTTGCTCGTCAAAGATGCTCGAAAATTACCGCTCGCCGTTCACCGCCACCGCGGTCCAGCGGCTCGAAGATGAGGGCGCGGTCGTGCTCGGCAAGACCAACATGGACGAGTTTGCGATGGGCTCATCCACCGAGAACTCGGCGTTCGGCGTCACGAAGAACCCCTGGGACACCGCGCGCGTGCCCGGCGGGTCGTCGGGCGGCGCGAGCTGCGCCATGGCCGCCGACCTCGCCGCCGCCACACTCGGCTCGGACACCGGCGGGTCGATCCGCCAGCCCGCGTCGATCACCGGCGTCGTCGGGTTCAAGCCGACGTACGGCCGGGTCTCGCGCTGGGGCCTGGTCGCTTTCGCGTCCAGCCTCGACCAGATCGGCACGTTCAGCCATACCGTCGCCGACGCCGCCCTGCTGTCGCAGGTCATGTTCGGCAAAGACAAGCTGGACTCGACCAGCGCGGATGTCGCGGTGCCCGATGGCCTGCATGATGTCGATGGCGCGATCGAGACCGATGGTCAGCTGCGCATTGGGATTGCCAAGCAGTACCTGCAAGACGGCGCGAACACGCCGGCGGTGACGGCCGCGTTTGAACAGGCGTTGGACATCTATAAATCGCAGGGCGCCGAGATCGTCGAGGTAGACCTGCCGCACACGGCGTACGGCATCCCGTGCTACTACATCGTCGCGACCGCGGAGTGCTCGTCGAACCTCGCGCGGTACGACGGTGTGCACTACGGGCACCGGACGTCCGAGCCGGCGCCCGCCGGGGAGAACGCGATCCAGCACCTGATGTGCCAGTCGCGCGCCGAGGGATTCGGTGCGGAAGTGAAACGTCGCATCGTGCTGGGCACGTACGCGCTGTCGTCCGGCTACGACGAGAAGTACTACGACCTGGCGCTGCGGACCCGCCGGCTCATCGCGGGCGACTTCGACACGGCGTTCAAGCAGTGCGACGCGATCCTGTGCCCGACGACGACCGGGCCGGCGTTCAGGATCGGCGAGATGGCCGACGACCCGCTGGAGATGTACATGAACGACATCTACACCGTCACCGCCAACCTCGCGGGCATCCCCGGCATCTCCCTGCCCGGCGGGTTCGACGAGATCGACGGCAAGAAGCTCCCCGTCGGCGTGCAGCTATTGGGCAAGGCGTTCGACGAGGCACGGCTGCTGCGGATCGCAAGGCTGTACGAGCGCGAGACGGACCATTGGCAGCAGCGGCCAATGGTGCATTAAACTTGCTGCCGAAAGTACTCAGGCATGAAAAACATCGAGCTTAATGCAGGTGGATTCATCGGGGCTTTCCTGGGGGCTGGAATCGCCGCGGCGATTATCATCCCCATGATGTCCGAAGACTCAGACGGCACCGAGCGTGGTCCGATCAAGCTCATTATTGCTGCATTGATCGGCGGAGCGATCGGCGGTAATTATCTGTGGGCACGGTTCGTACAGAAACCCAACCGCAACGACAACGATCAAGAAGACGAAAACCCGTAACCATGCCCAAAGACAAGCTCTACTTCGGCATCGACCTCGGCGGGACGAACATCCAAGCCGCGATCTACAACCCTGCTGAGAACAAGGTCGTCGTGCGCGACGGGACCAAGACCCGCGCCCAGGAAGGCGCCGGCGCGGTGCTCGACCGGATCGAGAAGCTGTGCAACAAGCTGCTCAAGAAGGCCGACCTCAGGCCCGACGCGGTTAGCGGATTAGGCATCGGTGCGCCGGGCGCGATCGATATCAAGAACGGCGTTGTGCTCCGCGCGCCCAACCTCGACTGGGACCACTTCCCGCTCTGCGAAGACCTGGCCAAGCGGTTCCCGTTTGGCGTGACGGTCGACAACGATGTCAACGTCGGCGCCTGGGGCGAGTACAAAGCCGGCGCGGGGCGCGGCTACGACGAGCAGATGGCGATCTTCGTCGGCACGGGCGTCGGCGCGGGGCTGGTGCTCAATGGGCAGATCTATCACGGCACGAACCACACCGCCGGCGAGATCGGCCACACCGTCATCGCCGGGCGCGGCGCGCTGGGCCACCGCACGGTCGAGGACATGGCCAGCCGGACCAACATGGTCCGCAACCTCAAGCGGATGATCGAGTCGAACTACCCGAGCATCGTGCCGGAGCTGGTCGGCGGCGACCTGACGCTGATCCGCTCGAAGATCCTCGCGCAGGCGCAGGAGCAGGGCGACGCCTTGACGCTGGAGATCATCAGCGACGCGGCGAAGTACATCGGCATGGCGATCGCGAACACGGTGACGATGCTGAGCCTGCCGTGCGTTGTCGTCGGCGGGGGCGCGACCGAGGCGCTGGGCAAGCCGTGGATGAAGCAGATCCGCGCGTCGTTCGAGAAGCACGTCTTCCCCGAGGCGCTGCGGGAGACGGAGATCGTCGCGAGCGAACTGGAAGACAACGCCGGGCCGATCGGCGCCGCGCTGCTGGCGGCGGAGCGGTTGGGTTGAGCGTCTTCGACTCCCAAACACAACAAAAAGGGGACAGTCCCTTTCAAAGTAGGAGGACTGTCCTCTTTTTGTTGCGTTTGGGACTACGGGTTTCGGGCTAATCGGTTAGGGATTAGTTTGCATCCGAGCGGGCTTATCCACAATCGTGTGAACGCTGCGCTTGATTCGTGTTCAGTTCTCGCGCACAATCTCGCTTAAGGCAGGGTGCAAAAGTATCGCTGTACCCGCTTCCCGGATGTGCTTTCTCCCCTCCGCCCCGTTGTCGCTTCGGCGGCAGCGGGGTTTTTTGTACGCAATCGCGTCACACCGCCGACACCCACACCCGCCGCGACCTCGGGCCGTCGAACTCACAGAACCACACGCCCTGCCAGGTGCCGAGTTGGAGCCTGCCGCCGCGCACGATGACGGCCACGCTTGATCCCATCATCGAGGCCTTGATGTGCGAGGCGCTGTTGCCCTCGCCGTGCCGATCGAAAGGCTCGCGCCAGGGGACCATCTTGTCTAAACGCCTGAGCGTGTCGTGCACGACGTCCGGGTCGGCGTTCTCGTTGATCGTCACGCCCGCGGTCGTGTGCGGGACGAAGACAAGCACATGCCCATCGGTCAGGCCGGCCTCATCCACAACGCCCTGGACCTCGGCGGTGATCTCGAGCATCTGGTCGCGCTGCGCGGTACTGACTGTTAGTTGGTGCATGAAGCTCAATACCCAACGCCCTACTCGAGATTCCCCCGGTCGAACTCGCGCTTCACGATCGTCGGCAACAGGTAGTTCGCGCCGCGGTAGATGAATACCTGGCCGGTCACGACGAGGGGGATGTCGTCTCCCTGCTCGCGGACGGTCTGCTCCATCGTCTCCAGCAGCTTGCACGCCTGCATGATCAGCGGCGGCTCGGGCGCGCCCTGCTGGTCCGAGTCGAGGACGAACAGCGCGTGGGCCCCGTCGGCCGAGCGGATCAGCCGGCCGGTGCGCGCGATGAGGAACTCGCCTTCCTTCTTCAGCTCCGCCTGCGGCTGATCCGGGTCCAGGCCCAGCAGCAGTGGGTCGGTCAGCAGCGCATCAGACGTGGGCTGTTCGAGCCTCAACGGCTCGCCCGCTTCCTGGTCTTGCTCAGCGGTAGGGTCCGAACGACCCGGCGCGTTGCGGCGTTCATTCAGCAGTTGCTCGAGCACTTGGTCCGCGGTCGGTGTCGCGTCGTCTTGCTCGTCAGGCCCGGGTTGATCTGTGTTATCGTCGGCCTCGGGCGGGTTGCCCTGTTCAGTATTACCGGTGTCGGTGTCGGGTGCGGGGTCTGCGTCCACGGCTGTCTGCTGCACCGCGTCACCGCCATCCGGTTTATCGGCGATAACCCAGGGCTTGGGCTGGGCGGTGGGCAGGAGGTAGTTGACACCACGGTAGGTGTGGACCTGGCCGGTGATGGTGAAGCGCAGGCCCTCGCCGCGGTCTTCGAGCAGGCGCTCCATCGACTCGAGGGTGATGCATGGCGCGACGACCATCGCCAGCGGCTGGTCGTCGCCGGGCCCGTCACTTTCCGGGTCGGCGTCGAGGATGAACACGGCGTAGCCGCGGTCGCCGGTGGGCAGCAGCCGGCCGTTGCGTTTGCGGACGGTCTCGCCCTCGCGTAGGAGGCTGGGCAGCGGGTCGCCTGGCGCGACGCCGAGCACGCGCGGGTCGATCTTCACGCTCATCGCCGGCACGCCGAGGATGCCCTCGACCTGGTTGACCTCGGGCCCGGTTTCGGGGTCGGCGGCGAGCCCGCGGTCCCGGCCGGCCAGCGGGTCCTGCTCCGAGCCCTGCTCGCCGATCGTGACCTCGCCGGGCGCGTCGGAGGGTTCGTCCTGCGCTTGCACGCTGAAACCAAGCGTGCAGAGCGAAGCGAGCAGCGCGGCAACGGCGGTCGGTCTGGCTGGCATGGGCATGGCTCCCTGTGTTCGGCGTGACGCGCTGGCCACCGCATCACGATAGCGGGATCATCGCCCGATCGCGCCGACCGGTCGGAGAAATTGATACCGCCGCGGCCGCGGTCCGATCAAATCGAGCTCAAACGGGTGGCCGCAGCAGTCAGAGCAAGCCGCCCATCAGCCCGTGCGCCGCCTGGGCCGCGATCTGGAACAGCTCGCCGCGCGGCTTGCCCGCCAGCGAGGTGTCGCCCCGGCCGTGGACGTTCGTCGCCAGGACCGCATCCGACATGAACAGGTGCGGCTCGAGCGTGCACGGCCCGGACCAGCCGGACTTGACCGCGTCCGCGAGGATCTCGCTCGCCATCGTGTCGCCCTGCCCGATCGGCACGTGGTCGCCATTGGCTTTCTGGTCCTTGAAGTGCAGCGCATCGGTGACAGGCTTGAGCCGCTGCCAGTTCTCCCACGGGTCCGCGCCGGTGCGCAGGTAGTTGGCGAAGTCGTAGATCAGCTTGAAGTGCCCGCCGCGGAGCTGGGCGAGTTCGTCAATCTGGTCCGGGTGGTCGCCGTAGATCTCGGTCTCGTTCTCGTGGTAGAGCACCAGGCCGTGCTGTTCAGCGCGCTGAATCAGTTGATCGAGTTTGTCAAACCCTTGCGTTCTCCAATCCTCTTGTGATACGCCGGCCTTGTTGTAGAAGCTGAAGATGCGTACGCCGGTTGCGCCGAAGACACCGCGCATCGCCGCCAGGTGATCCAGCCGGTCGAGCTCGGTTTGTGTTGGGTCAGCGATATCCGTCTTGCCGATCGGCGAGCCGTACATGCCGACCCGGATCCCCGCGTCATCGAGCTTCGCCTTGACCCCTTTCGCGTGATCAACCGGCAGCTCGACGATGTTGATCCCGTCGACCATGCGCAGATCGACATGGTCGATCTTCGCTTCGGCCAGCGCCGCGATCTGATCGTCAATACTGTCGGCGGCCTCGTCGGCGAATGCGCTGAGTGTCCAGGCCATGAGCATTGCAGTCCCGTTAGTTTATTAACAATAGCCGCGACGCTGCGCGTCGCAGGCAGAGTGTGACACGTGGATTATGCTTTGCCTGCGACGCGCAGCGTCGCGGCTAAACACGGAACGCGGGCTTAGTCCTGCGCCGTATCCAGCGCATCAAACCCCTCAACCACCGGCTCTTCAAGTCCTTCGCCTTCTTCCCGCGGCTCAACTTCCTCGTACTGCGGCTCGATCGGCTTGCCGCTGGGCGCGGTCAGCCGGCTGGGGTCCACGCGGTCGACGCCGAAGTTGCGCACCTGCAGGCGCTCGGCGACCCAGCCATCGAAGAAGTCCCAACGCAGGTGGACCTCGACGAACTCGCGCTCGCGCAGGTCGCCGGGGCGGATCATATCGACCCGGCCCAGCCCGCCGCGGGCGCTGATCTCGCGGACCTCGATGAGCTGGTACTCGCCGCCGGGGGTCATGCCCTCGACGAAGACATTGTCTGGCAGCTCGGCAACGACGGACAGGGCGGTGCGCTCGCTGGTGCCCTCGGGGAAGCGCACGCCGATGTCGCCGGGGATCGCGGAGCGCTCGATGAGGTAGGCGAGCGCGCGTTTCTCGATCTTGATGACGGTGAGCTGGTTGGGGTCGTTGATCGCCAGGTCGTTGCCATCGTTGGGCACGTTGATGTAGGTCGGGTTGTTGCACCCGGCCAGCAGCAGCGTCGCGGCCAAGAGGAGCATGAATGATCGGGTCATGGCGGTGCCTCGTTTGGGGTTCGCTGCGATTGTAACAATCGGGGCACGGTGCCGTGGTCAAGCGACGTGGTGCTTGACCCTCAGCGCCGCACGCGGGTCATCGGGCAACTCGATCTCGTAAAACCCCTGCCCGTTCGGGAAACCGCCGGCGACCATGCAGGGCGAGCCGGCGTCGATGCAGGTAAACGGGACGCCCGAGCCGTCGCCCGGCTCGTGGTGCCAGGGCCGATGGATGTGGCCGTGCAGGTAGACGACGCGCCCGCGGCAGTTGGCCAATGCCCCACGGAGCGCATCACGCTCTTGGAGCGCGTGCGACGCGTGCTCGTGGATGTGCTCCGGCAACGCGCACGGGTAGTGGCAGAGCACGACCAGGCCCTGGGTTTCATCAAGCGATGCGATAGCGCGTTTCGCTAATTCGAACTGGTCCGCGCCCATCCGCCCGCGTGCGTTGTAGAGCCGCGGCACCGCGGCGTCGAGCGCGAGCAGTTGCCAGCGGTCGGTGAGCTCACGCGTGTGCGGGAACCGGTCCGGCACGAGCGCATCGAGCATGCGGTCGATCCGCCGCGTGCGCGCCGCGGTGAAGGTGTACCGGTCGTGGTTGCCCGGCACGAGGACCGTCGGCACGCGGTCGGTCAACGGATCCAGAGCCTTGGCGACATCATCAAACTCCTGCTTGATCGAGGTCGTCGTCACGTCCCCGCTGAGCAGGCACAGGTCCGGCTTCAGCGCGATGGATTTCTCGATCATGCCCGGCAGGAGGTCGTGGCGGAAACGCTTGCGCCGATTGAGCACAAGGTTCGCCTGGCCGAGCACACGTTTGCTCAGCAGGTGCCAGGGCGCGAGCCACAGCCGGAACAAATGAATGTCTCCGAAGAGGACGATCCGCATCAACCCGCTCCGATCGGCTCGCCGCATTCGACATGCTCGGCTTCATCGGGGATCGTCACTTCGTACGGTGCGCCCGGGCCGTCCTCGGCGTACCACCGGTCCAGGACCGCCTGCCAGTCCGCGAGGCTTTTCGTCGAGATGAACTGTTTCTTGACCTCATCCCCGCGCGGGTGGTGGCGGGAGAACTTGATGCCGAACTTGCGCATCATGCGCCCCGCCATCTGCTCGCCGTGCAGCTCGGCGGAGATCTCGAAGTGCTCGCGCAAGACCTCACGCTGCTGGTGGATCGTCGGGCTGGTGCGCGCGGCCTCGGTGTCGCCGCGCATCAGCGCGCGGGCCTGCTGGAAGAACCAAGGGTTGCCGATGCACCCGCGGGCGACCGAGACCCAGTGCACGCCTGTTTGCTTTAGCATGCGGAAGATGTCGGGCGCCTGCCAGATGTCGCCGGAGCCGCCTAGGGTGAAAGCCACGTCGTTTGGTTTTCGCAGCCCGAAGTGCTCGACGATCTGCCGCAGCTCGTCCCAGCTGCCCGGGCCGATGTACTTCTGCTGGACGGTGCGGCTGTGGACGGTCGCGCCGCTGTAGCCGAGGTCGATGACGGCCCGTAGGACGCGGTGGAAGTTGTCGGTCATCTCGGGCGTGTCGTCATATGCCCGGCGGAGCTTGACGGTCAGCGGGACATCCTCGCCGACCGCGTCAACGACGGCTTCTAGGATCGCGACCGCTTCATCGGGCGCACTGAGCAGGTGCCCGCCGCGGGCTTTTTTCTTGATCTTCTTGACCGGGCAGGCGAGGTTGACATCGACGACGTCGTAGCCGAGGCCTGCGAGGATCTTCGCGCCCCGCGCGATGTCCTGCGGGTGACTGCCCATGAGCTGGCCGCACAGCGGGTTGTCCGGGCCGTGGTCGCCGGCTTTCAGGTAGGCGTGCTCCAGGCCCTTGCCGCCCTGGATGAGGAAGTGGTCGAGCATGGCCTCGGTGATGCAGTAGGGGCAGCCGTGCTTGCGCGCGATCAGGCGCATCGCCGCGTCGGAGTAGCCGGCCAGGCCGGCCTGGTAGAACGGCGCGTCGATGGTAATCGGGGTGTACCGCTTGCCCGGTTTGCCGAGGGTCAGCATCGGCGTCATTATACGAGGCATGCCGCAACCGACCGCACGACTGTTCGCCTGCATGCTGCCCGCCTTGATCGTTTTAGGATCGCTCGGCTGCTCGACGCTGCGTGACACGACCGCCCCGCCGCAGACGGTTAAACGACTGGCGGCGCTCGACTACCCCGCCGACGCGCCGCACGGGCCGGACTTCGATGTGCTCCTGGTCCGCAGCAACGACGGCGTCCGCCTGGTCAACCGCACCGCACAGACCTATTCCGGCATGCAGCTGTGGCTCAACCGCCAGTGGGTCGCCGACAGCGGGACGATCCGGATCGGCACGGACAACGAGCGAAGACTCACCGACTTCATCAATCGGCTCGAAGAGCCCTACCCCGTCGGCACGTTCCTGAACCCGGACCAGACCCAGCCGCTCGTGCTGGCCGAGCTGTACAACCCGGCAGGCAACGTGCGCCACCGGCTGCTGGTCCGGCCGGGCAACGAAGAGACGATCATTCCGTTTGAGGATCTGAACCGGTAAGCATCTCCCACACGACAGGAACAACCACCATGGACGGTCAAAAACTCTGGCGACGCTACCAGCAGCACCTGTGCGACTGCCCGACGCTCGGCCTGTCGCTCGATATCTCGCGCGTGCCGTTCACCCCGGCGTTCATGAAGAAGATGGAGCCCTCGGTCCAGCGCGCCTACGACGCCATGAACGGGCTGGAGGCCGGTGAGATCGCCAACCCGGACGAAAAGCGCATGGTCGGTCACTACTGGCTGCGCAACGCTGCGCTCGCGCCGACCGACGCGATCGGTAAGGACATCAAGAAGACTGTGCGGGCGATCAAGACCTTCACGAACGACGTGCATAGCGGCAAGGCCGCGCCCAAGGCCGCGACCGCGAAGAAATTCACCGAGGTGCTGGTTGTGGGCATCGGCGGCTCGGCGCTCGGTCCCCAGCTCGTCGCCGACTGCCTGGGCAACCGCGACAAGATGCGTGTCCACTTCATGGACAACACCGACCCGGACGGCATCGCGCGGGTCTTGAAGACCTTAAAATCAAGGCTGAAGAGCACGCTCGTGCTGGTCGTTTCGAAGTCGGGCGGGACGCCGGAGACGCGCAACGGCATGCTCGAGACCGAGGGGGCCTACCGCGCGGCGGGGCTGGACTTTGGGCGGCACGCCGTGGCGATCACCGGCGAGGGATCCAAGCTCGACCAATACGCCAAGAAGAACAAGTGGCTCAAGCGCTTCCCGATGTGGGACTGGGTCGGCGGGCGGACCAGCGTTATGAGCGCCGTCGGCCTGCTGCCCGCGGCGCTGCAGGGATTGGACATCGACGCGATGCTCGACGGCGCCGCGGAGATGGATCATCTCACGCGCAGCAAGGAGACGCGCGAGAACCCCGCAGCGCTCCTCGCGCTGATGTGGCACCACCAGACCAAGGGCAAGGGCCTCAAAGACATGGTCATGCTGCCGTACAAGGACCGGCTGCTCTTGCTGTCGCGCTACCTGCAGCAGCTGGTCATGGAGTCGCTGGGCAAGGAGCTGGACCTGGATGGCAAGCCCGTCAACCAGGGCATCGCGGTCTACGGCAACAAGGGCTCGACCGACCAGCACGCGTACGTGCAGCAGCTCCGCGACGGGCTGAACAACTTCTTCGCGACGTTCCTGGTTGTCCTGCAGGACAACGCGTTATCGAGCAGGCCGGCGAAGGACCCGATCGAGGTCGAGCCGGGCGTGACCAGCGGCGACTACCTCAGCGGGTTCTGGCAGGGCACGCGCTCGGCGCTGTACGAGTCCGGCCGGGCGAGCATCACGATCACACTTGCGCGCCTCGATGCAAGGGTGCTGGGCGCGGTCATCGCGCTGTACGAGCGGGCCGTCGGGCTCTACGCCGAGCTGGTCAATATCAACGCGTACCACCAGCCGGGCGTCGAGGCGGGCAAGAAGGCCGCGGGTGTCGTGCTCGACATCCAGCAGAAAACGCTGGCTGCGCTGGCCAACGAGCCCGACCGGCTGTTTACAGCAGACGAGGTCGCCGAAGTGATCGGCGACCTCGCGTCTGCTGAAACCGTGTTCCATGTCCTTGAACACCGCGCGGCCAACCGCCTGGGCGTGGTCAAGGACGGCGAGCACTACGGCTACGGCGTGTCCTGATCGGCGAGCTTCTCCGGCTCGTCCTGATCGCCTTCGCCCACCGCGTCATCCGCCCTGACCGGCCGGAACATGAAGTGGCCCTGGCCGTTGCTGTCGTCATTGACCAGGTCACGCACGCTCGATCCGGTGGGCAAGCGCTGCAGCAGCGCGACATGGACAAAGTACGGGTCGTCGAAGCCGGTCACCAGCCGCGTGGGCATCGGCGTCTGGCCTTCCGCGTCGTAGGGGTTCCAACCCAGCTCAACGGGCGTGCGGTAGTCCAGGGTGTAGTTGATACCCTCGGTCAGGGTCGACAGACGCCAGGGGCTCTGGGTATCGACCACCTCGCTCAGCGAGATCGCGGCGGCGGCGGCGCGCGGGCCCTCCAACTCACCCAGTAGGTAGCCGATCATCCGCCCGTCGCCCTTCGCCGCCGCGGTCCGGGCCAGCGCCAGGCCCGCCCAGGGGTCGTGCGGCCAGGCCGATTGCAACACCTCATCGAGCTGATCAAACGCGTGCTGATTAAAGATCAGCGCCGAGGCGAGCGCCCGGCGGGCAAGCATGTCGTCATCGTCGCGTACTTGCTCACGGCTTTCGAGGTAGCGTTTGGCCAACTCGGGTACCGCCGGGTCGCCGAGCATCGCCAGCGCCTCGGTGATGTAGCCATACAGCGCGGCGTCCTCGCTGCCCAGCTCTTGCAGCTGCTCGCGCAGCGTCTGCCGGAACGTATCCATGCCGCTGAGGCCCATCGCGATCGCGGCGCCGCAGCGCAGGCCCATCGGCTCGTGCCTGTTCTCGAAGGCCTTGGTGAGCGCCCGGGACAGGTCGCCGGTGGCGTTGCGGTGCGAGCCGCTGGAACGCGTCACCAGCGGGCGTTCCTGGCCCAGCGTTGTTGACTGGTTCATGCGCTGCAGCATCAGGCCCATCGCGACCGCGGCGTAGCCGCGCGCGGGATCTTCTCGCAGGCGGATCGTCCGTGTCACGTATCCCGGCTCGGTCACGGTCTCCGTGACCTCGTACGGGCACGGGCCATCCGAAGTCGTGGTCCGTTCACGCTGAACCTGACCGCGAACCGTTTCGACCGACTCGCCGGAGAGCAGGACCTCCAGCGCCGCGATATCGTCGGTAAGGGTGGTCTGCGAGGACTGCATCGCCAAGGCGAGCGCCGCGGGGCCGATCTGGTACTTCGTGAAGAGTGCGGTATCGGAATCGTTGGCGTTCTGCCCGGGCCGGCCTCTGAAGCCATCGTTCCGCGCCTCGGCATCCAGCTCCGGGTTGGCGGCGTAGGCCGCGGCCAATTCAAAGTGCAGCATCATCGTCTTCCGCAGCGACTTGCTCAGTTCCCGCTGCCGACGCTTATCGGTCAGCGGGTCGATCATCGTCAGCGACAGCAGCGCCGAGACCTCCAGCTCTTTCTGCACGCCGAAGGTGCAGCTCGACTGCCACTGCGTGCCGCGGCCCAGGTCGGCAAACACGGTCATGCCCGTCAGCTCGTCGGGCTCGGCGATGACCTGCCGCATCAGCTCGTGCAGCCTCAGCCGGTTGATCGAGTCTTTGGCCAGCATCGCCTGCGCGACCGAGTACGGGCTCTTGAGCTCCGTGAGCGCCGCCCGGATGACCTTATCGTTCTCCCTGCTGTCGTGCTGGCTGAGCGCCCAAAGCGCCATCCGTTGGACCTCGGCGACCTCGGAGTTGATCATGTTCTGCATCAGGAACTCGCGCTCGGCCGACGAGAGCTTGTCCAAAAAGCCAAACGCGGTCAGCCGGGCGATCACATCGTCGGTCGTAACAGCCCACACAAAATCGTCGGTCAACAGCGCCCGGCTCGCTTCGGTATCCAGCACGCCCAGTGCCAACCAGCCGGCCACGCGGACGCGCACATCCTCATCGCCGACCAGGCCCACCGGCCAGGACTGGCCGTCCGGCCCCAGACGCTCGGTGTCCGGCGCGGGCGCTTCCTGCGAGACGATGATCTCGGCGAGCTTCTCGTAGCCCATGCGCGCCAGGGCTATCGTCGCGCCCGCCCGGGTGTAGGGATCGCCATCCGCATCCTTCACGATCGGCACCAGCGCGGCGATCAGCTGCTCGCGGTGTTCCGCGACGGCGCTCTTGCTTTGCTCAGACCAGCCGTCGCTGCCACGCTCAAACGCCTCGCGGTGGAGACGCGGGCGCTGGGTGTCCCACCAGTGCAGCCACTGGAACCGCTGGGAGAACCGCTCGCCCGGCGAGATCGTCAGGTCGATCCCCGAGTTGTCCTGAGCGTCGGCTCGCGGGGCCGTCACCAACAATAATGCCAAAGCACTTACAACAAACCAACGCACCGCCGACAGGGAGGGTCGTTTCATGGTTATCACCTAGTCCTTAGATCGAGGAAAAAGCCACACACATTGATACGCACACACATGAAATCATCGACGCTTGAAGATGTCAAGACGGTTGTTTGAAAGTTTTTTCGCTTGGTACAAAAGGATTATGGCCACAACAGCTCGCTGACCAGCGGATCGGTCCGCGCCTGAATCTCACGCGTAGGCCATCGGGTATAGGCCGGGTCTTTCTCAGAATTGGGCGTCGCCGGCTGCGTTTGGGGGGCGTATGAAAGCGTCGGGTTGACGCCCTCGATCAAAGGCGACAGGCGCGACGGGTACGCAAGGTCGAACACGATACCCAGTGACACCGCCGCGGAACGACGCCAATCCGCCGACTCGTGCTTCGCCGCTGTCAGCATCGCCGGCACCGCGTCGTAGCGCCCAGCGCGCGCGGTGGCGGCCGCGGCGCTCAGGCCCAGCCAGCGGTCGCGCCCCCAAGCGGCTTTCAGTGCCGCGTCGGTGTTGTTTCCACCACGCTCGCCGATAAGCGCAATCGCCTGCAGCGCGGCGTGTCGGCCGAGCCGGTCGCCCGGGCCGGTCACCTGTCCCGGGCGCGTAAGGTATCGGTGGGCGGGCACGGCGGCGCGTTCGTCGCCGAGCATCGCCAATGCGAGCAGGCCGTAGCCAAGCACCGCCTCGTCGCCCGCGCGCAGCCGGCCGAGTTCAACAACCAGCTCGTCGCGGTAGCGCGTATCGCCGCCGAGCCCCAACCCCAGCGCGCACGCCGCGCGGTACGACACCGGCTCGCGCGTGTCCGCGACCGCGCGCATCAGCCGGATACCGAACCGGCGTTTGAGCCGCTCGATATCGATCTTCTCGCGTCCGACGATCGGCCGGTCCTTAAATAACGCCGTGCCATCCGTCGCCCGGCGGATCAAGAGGCCCGCCGCGAGCGCCGCGTAGCCGCGCACCTCGTTTTCGGACTGACGCTCGCGTAGGTCTTCGGGTGCCGGCCGCTCGTCTTCTTCCTCAAGCTTCTCGAGCACCGCGGGGTCGTCCCCGGGTAGTAGTGCAAACCCGCGGAGCTGGTCGTACAGCAGATCGAGATCGGCCTGCTCGGCATCACAGTGCATCGCGTAGCTGATCAGGTCGAACCCGCGGTTGAAGTCCATGGCCTGCGCGCTGTTGCCCGCAACGATCCGCCGGCGGAGTTGGCCCAGCAGTTCACGCTGGTCTTGCTGTTCTTCCGGGATCGGCTGCTGTGCCAGCGACAGCGTCGCCGCAATGCGCGTCTCCATCGCCAGACGCCTCGGTGTGCTGCCGTAGGCGCCGCGCTCACCGGCAGCCGACAGCGCGCGGTATCCCGCCCAGTCGTGCACGTCCGGGTGGTAGCGCAGGACCTTGACCAGCCACTCGCTCCCACCCCGCCGCCCGGCGTAGTCGGCGTTGAGCAGCACCTCGCTGACCAAAAACGTGCTGGGCAGCTTTGCCAGCACCGCATCAAACGCCCGGTCCATCGCCGGGTCGTCGTGCTGGCGCAGCGACCAGACACACCAGCGCTTCACCTCCAGCGTCGCGTTCGGGTCATCCAGCCGCGCGATCAGCCAGCGCAGGTGCGCCTTGCTAGGCGAATCAAGCAGCCCGATCGCCATCGCCTGCGCCGCGACGTCGTGCGGCTGTGCATCCTCTGTTGGCGGCATCGCGAGCGCCGCGCGCGAGCGCTCGTTGTCGATCAGCCCCAGCGCCGTCCATGCCGACAGGCGCACATCATCCGAATAGTCAAGCAGCAGGCACGCCGGCGCTGCATCGGGCGGATCATCAGCCGCTTCGTTTTCGTCGCCCGGCAGTACACGATCCAGCAGCGGCCCGTGCCCCATCCGTCCC
>JANQKT010000025.1 GCA_028280965.1 Phycisphaeraceae bacterium | reverse complement strand
CAATGCCCTGGCCCAGATTGATCTGGCGCTGAAGGGCGACTGGACGCGGCTGGCGCGGATCGTCCGCCTGGGCGTGTTTGTCGCTTCGGACCCGGGTTTTACCGACCAGCACAAGGTCGCCAACGGCGCAAGCGAGTTGTTCGCTCAGGTGCTGGGTGATGCCGGCGTCCACGCCCGGTCGGCGGTCGGGGTGCCGTCGCTGCCGCTGGGCGCGACCGTCGAGATCGATCTGGTGGCCCGGATCGACTGATCTATTTGTATGAGGTGTAGTTGGATTCCAGCCTGTCAATCGGGGCAATCTGACTCCATCACAGGCAAGATGCCTGTCCTGCCTGAGGCCTTCCCAAAAACCGCGCTTGACTGGACTTACGGATTGACGGACACTGTAGGAACTTCCCTCCTTACTCCGTGCGAACCGTTGGAGTCCTGATATGGCAAGAGTACGTGGCGGCAACACCGGCTATGCGGTGGCCCTTGTGATCTTCGGCTGCGCGTTTGTGATCGCGCTGCTGGTGGCGATCATCTTCTACACCAAGATCGAGTCCCACAAGAACGCCGAGCAGGCCGCGATCGCCGAGCGTGACAAGTACGTCCGCGGCGGGGCCGAGACAGCGGCGGCCGGCGAGTACATCGCCGACGGCAAGTCCGCGACCGCCGGCATGCTCGCCGAGATCAACCAGCTGCAGGCCGACAATACAAAGCTCGAGAGCGATCTCGCAAACAAGAATACGGAGATCGCGGGCAAGGAAACCGCGCTGAACAAGCTCGACACGCTCAGAGAGGAACTGGAAGGCCAGCTCAAGGCCGAACGCACCCAGTTCGGCGTGCAGATGCAGGAACGCCAGAGCCAAGTCGACGCGCTGCTCAGGGAGAAAGCCGATAAGAACACCCAGATCGCCGACCTCCAGCAGAAGGTGACCGATCTGATCCAGGACGCCGACGCCGCTGCCCAGGACCGCATCGCGGAGTTGTCGCAGAAGGTTGGGGAGCTGGAGAACGAGGGCCGCGATCTTCAAGAGAAGATCGATCAATTGGCCCGCGATAACCAGAAGCTGCGCGACGAACGGCCCCAACTCATCGCGCCCAACTCCGCGCTGCCCGACGGCCGGGTCGCCTCGGTCTTCGGCTCCGGCCGGGACCTGTTCATCGACCTGGGCCGCAAGGACGGGCTGGTCATCGGCATGGCATTCGAGGTGTTCGACCCGCTGCCGATCATCAAGCTCAACGCCCAGAGCGGCGAGGCCCGCGGCAAGGCGACCGTCGAGGTCTACAAGCTCGAGGACGAGGCCGCGACCTGCCGGGTCGTCCGCATGGACCGCGGCGAGCAGATCGACCCCGGCGACCCGATCGTCAACATCGCCTACGACCCGAACATGGACATCGCCATCTTCCCCTTCGGCTACTTCGATATCGAGGGCGACGGCGGGGGCAACGACATCAACCGCATCCGCACGCTGATCGAGAAGAACGGCGCCCGCATCCCCGAGCTCAAGGCCGGCGAGGACGGCATCCCGGTCCTCACGCCCGACCTGGACTACGTCGTCCTCGGCGCCGAGCCGGTCCTGCCCGAACGGCCGGATGATGGCGACTTCGACCCCGAGAAGATCGCCGCCTACCAGGCCAAGCAGGCCGAGGTCGAGGCGTACTTCAGCATCGTCGAGGACGCCAAGCTGCTGCGCATCCCCGTGCTCAGCCAGAACCGGTTTATCGAACTCAGCGGCTACTACGAACGCTGAGCGGCGGCCGACATCTTCAAGCAAGCACACAGCCGAGGCCGTGAGCCTCGGCTGTTTTTTAGCCATCGCGTTGAATGAGGGACAGGCGTTCCTGCCTGCCGTTCGGCGCGGCCGAATCACGACTCGGACCAGGGCTGCGCCCTGCTGACAGGCACGAACGCCTGTCCCCCTGATTATTGTTCGACCGAGTCTTAGCGCCCTGCAACCCGCCACCCTGCGCCCGGTATCCCCAAGAACCAACCCCCAATGGCCTTGCCCGGCGTATCATGACCTTACCCGCCGCCGTCTTTACACACGCGAAACGCCCACCCCGGAGCACGCACGATGAAACTGTTTAAGCCCGCATACTTGGCCGCCGCCCTCGCGCTGCTGCTGATACCCTCCCTGCCCGCCCGCGCCGTCGATGCGCCCAAGCAGGCGATCGGCGAAGACACCGCGCTGGTCGTCTGGGTCGACCTCGAGCAGGTCGACACCGAGATGATCGAGAAGCTCGGCGACGCCCTCGCCGGCCTCGCGGACAACCCGATCCTCCAGGACCAGGCCGGCGGCATCCCGCTCGGAGACATTTCCGAGATGGTCGATGCGCTGACCCTGTTCCGCTCCGGGTTCGTGCAGGCCGGCGGCGAGGGGCTGCTGCTGACCCTGGAGATGCCCGAGGAGGGCTCGTGGTCCCCGCCGATCTCGCTGCTCGCCAGGACCAAGCAAGACGTGGACGCCAAGGCGATGGGCGCGCTGGTGCGGACGATGACCGACGGCGCGATGGACGCCGAGCTCGCGCCGGTCAAGGACGCCGAGGGCTGGCACGACCTGGCCGTGATCTCCGTTGGTAATGGCGAGCCCGTGACCCAGGCCCTGCCCAGCGAGCCGGACAAGAAGGCCTACAAGGCGTTCGACGAGCAGCTCGGCGAGGTGAAGAAGCCGCTGCTGAGTGTCGCCTTCCGGATGCAGGACGACATCCGCGACATGATCGGCATGATGGCCGGGGGCGGCGCGGGCGGGCAGCAGGACCCGCAGGCCGCGATGATGCTGGGCATGCTCGGCCCGCTGCAGAACCTCGACACGATCGGGTTTGCGGTCTCTGAGGACGATGAGGAGTTCGAGGTCGATGCGCAGATGGTCTTCCAGGAAGCCGCGGATGCGCAGCAGTTCGGGCAGATGTACAACTCGATTATGCAGCTCGCCCCGGCGCTGCTCGCCGCCCAGCTCCAGAACGTCGAGGACGCGCCCGACCCCAACACGCTCAACGACTTCTTCATGAAGCTGCAGATGAAGCAGAACGGCGACACGCTCAAGTTGCACCTCGACAAGGAGTTCTTCGAGATGGCCGAACAGATGGCCCCTCTGTTCGAGTCGATGGGCGGCGGCTTCGGCGGGCCGGGCGCGGATCTCTAAACCAAAAATCTCAAAAGCGCCCAGAAGCCCACGCTTTCGGAGTGTGGGCTTTTTTCACTATCGCATCCGCCCGATCCATGGCTTAGAATCGCACCCCTATGACCGCCACCACGACCGACAACCTCTACGACGTCCTGCACGAGCGCGGCCTGGTCTCGCAGTGCACCGACGAGAAGATCCGCGAGCGCCTGAGCAAGCCCGTCGCCGCGTACTGCGGGTTCGACCCGACCGCCGACTCGCTTCATGTCGGCTCGCTCGTGCCGATCATGGGCCTGGCTCACCTCCAGCGCTGCGGGCACAAGCCGGTCGTCCTCGTCGGCGGGGCGACCGGGCTGGTCGGCGACCCGTCGGGCAAGACCGAGGCCCGCCAGATGCTCTCGGCCGAGGACATCAACGCCAACGCCCAGGCCATCGCGAAGCAGATCGGCCGGGTTGTCCAATTTGGCGATGGCGACACCGACGCGATCCTCGTCAACAACCTCGACTGGTTCGGCGAGATGAAGTGGCTCGACATGCTCCGCGATGTCGGCTCACGCATGAGCGTCAACCGCATGATGTCGATGGAGTCGGTCAAGGGCCGGATGTCGGGCGACGGTGAGGGCATCAGCTTTCTTGAGTTCAGCTACATGCTGTTG
The DNA here is from genome assembly GCA_028280965.1 of Phycisphaeraceae bacterium. Classification (GTDB taxonomy): domain Bacteria; phylum Planctomycetota; class Phycisphaerae; order Phycisphaerales; family Phycisphaeraceae; genus JAHQVV01. The sequence goes on along the minus strand of JANQKT010000025.1, from coordinate 9,956 downwards.
CAGGGCTACGACTACGCCCACCTGTTCGACAAGCACAACTGCACGCTCCAGGTCGGCGGGCAGGACCAGTGGGGCAACATCGTCATTGGCATCGACCTCGGCCGAAGGCTGCACGACGCGGACCTCGCCGGGCTGACCTTCCCGCTGGTGACCAAGTCCGACGGCGGGAAGTTCGGCAAGAGCGAACAAGGCAACGTCTGGCTGGACGTGGACCGCACGAGCGCCTTCGACTTCTTCCAGTTCTGGCGCAACGTCGCGGACCAGGACGTCGGCCGGTTCCTCGGCTACTTCACCTTCCTGCCGATGGACGAGGTGCGCGAGCTCGCATCCGCGGAGGGCAAGGCGATCAACGAGTCGAAGGTGCGTCTGGCCTACGAAGTCACAAAGCTGGTGCACGGCGAGGCAGAAGCGCAGAAGGCGATGGATTCGGCCAAGAGCGCCTTTGTCGAGCAGGACGTCACCGGCGACGCGATCCCCAGCGGAGCGCTCGCGCCAAGCGCGTTGTCGGACGGCCTCGGCCTGATCGCCTTAGTGGTCAAGGCCGGCTTCGCGAAATCCAACGGCGAGGCCCGCCGACTCATCGTTGGCGGTGGGGTGCGCCTGCACGACGAGAAGTTGACCGACCCGATGAGGCAGGTCACTGCGGACGATGTGGTGGACGGGTACATCCTGGTCCGCGCGGGCAGGAAGCGGCTGTTTAGGTTTGATCTCATTGAGTGACAGCCGCGACGCTACGCGCCGCCGGCGGATGGTGACGAAGTTGTTTGAGAAGGAACCGGCGACGCGTGGCGTCGCGGCTGTGGTGATGCCTTTGCCAGATCGTTGTCTCGTCACACTCGCTAGAATGAATCGGTTGATCCCGCATCGGACCCCCGCCCGCCGTGACTGAACCTTCCGACGACAACCCGACACCCGACGAAACCCCGGCCAAGACCGGCAAAAAAGCCGGCAAATCCAGCCGTTTCTTCGTCCGCGGCCTGGCGACGCTGCTGCCGGCGGTGCTGACGCTGTGGCTCTTGGTCTTCGCCTACGGCTTTATCCGTGACAAGATCGCCGCGCCGATCAACTGGGGCATCCAGGCCGCGATCATCGATTTCACCGACTGGCCGACCGCGACGGACGATGACTTCGTCGACGTCTGGGACAACGGGCTCTCACCCTCGCAGCGCGAGGAATGGGAGATCGAGTCGGCCGAGTTGCGGCGTGAGAACCAGCGGATCCAGGTTGAGTTGTTCCGTGAGTTGATGGCCAATTCGCTGCGGACCGAGATCGACAACATCCAGGTCCCCTCGATCCGGTTCGACGACCCGACCTTCGAAGAAGCCCTGCGTGGCCGCCGCCTGGATTGGATGAAGGACCAGCCGGAGATCGTCCTGCTGGCCCGCCGGGAGCAGTTGCAGAAACGCTGGGACGCGATCGCCATCGGTCAGTGGCACGTGCTGGACCTGATCGGGCTGATCGTCGCGATCGTGATCTTCTACTTCGCCGGCGTGATCATGAGCAACGTGCTCGGCCGGCAGCTCAAGAACCGCGGCGAGCAGTTCATCGACCGCGTCCCGCTGATCCGGCGCGTCTACCCGGCGGTCAAGCAGATCACCGACTTCTTCTTCGGCGACAGCGATCAGGCGATGAAGTTCAACCGCGTCGTCGCCGTCGAGTACCCGCGCAAGGGGCTGTACTCGGTCGGGCTGGTGACCGGCGACACGATGCGCTCGATCGAAGACGCGATGGGCGAGCCGTGCCTGACGGTGTTCGTCCCCTCCTCGCCCACGCCGTTCACCGGCTACGTGATCACCGTGCCGGAGAAGGACACGATCGACCTGGGCATCTCGATCGAGGACGCGCTGAAGTTCGCGGTGTCCGGCGGGGTCTTGGTCCCGCCGTCGCAGGTCATCAACCGCAAGCTAACGCCTCACGACCGACGCGGCCCGGTCGGCGATCGGCGTGCCGGCGAGCCGTCCGGCTTGCCGCAATCCGCCGGCCATGCCGACGACACGACGCCACCATCAACAAAGGAGTGAAGCATGGACATCACCATCGCCGGGCGGCACATGCCCGTGACCGAGCCGATCGAGCAGCACGCGCGCGAGAAGGCGGGCAAGCTCTCGCGGTACTACGACCGGCTGTCGAAGCTCGAGATCCTGGTCGAGAAGGCCGAGGACCAGCGCAGCTACAAGGTCGAGTTCATCGCCCACATCGACGGCCAGGACCACCTGATCGCCCACGCGGCGGACGCGGACCTGTACCACGGCATCGAGCAGGCGGTGCAGAAGATGGAACGCCGGCTGACGGACCTCAAGGAGAAGCTGCGGAGTCACAAGCACTGAGGGCGTTGACGCTCTCCTGCTTGTCGATGCCTGATTTGCTACAATCTCCCCCTTCCCCCGGCCGGCCTGCTCCGCCTGGGGCCACACCCGTTGACCGAGGCTTACCCAGATGAAGCTCAGCGACTTTGTCGTGAATGACGCGATCGTTCCCGCCCTCCAGGCGACCGGCCGGGACGAGGCGATCGCGGAGATGGTGGACGCCCTGATCGCCGCGAAGGCGCTGCCCAAGGGCCTGCGCGACGAGGTGATCAAGCTCGTGCTGGACCGCGAGAAGCACGGCTCGACCGGCTTCGGCAAGGGCGTGGCGGTGCCGCACGTCAAGCACGACAAGATCAAGAAGGTCACCGCCGCCGTCGCCGTGAGCCCCCATGGCGTGGACTTCAACGCGCTGGACCGCGAGCCGGTGTACTGCCTCTTCCTGCTGGCCTCGCCGAAGGACAAGCCCGACGAGCACCTGCAGGCGATGGAGAACCTGTTCAACAACCTGCAGAGCGAGATGTTCCGCAAGTTCCTGCGTCAGGCGGAGACGGCCGAGGCGGTCGCCGAGGTCCTCGCCGAGGCGGACGCGGGCCAGCTGAGCCGCTGAACCGGAAACAGGCTTGTTGGCGGTGAAGCCGCAAAGCGGCCGGACTATTTTCATGGAAGCGCAACGCGTCAAGGTGACGATCACGAACAAGCTCGGGCTGCACGCCCGGCCGGCGATGTCGTTCGCCGACACCGCGGCGCAGTTCAAGTCCGACATCCTGGTCATCAAGGGCGGGGCGAACTACGACGGCAAGTCGATCATGAACCTGATGATGCTCGCCGCGACCCAGGGCACGGAGCTCGAGATCTCCGCGAGCGGCCCGGACGCGGACGAGGCGCTCGCGGCATTGCAGAAACTAGTCGCGTCGAACTTTGATGAAGACTGAGGTTGGTGTCGCCCGTTTCAAGGCAGCGCTTCGCTTCACTGCAGGGGCGCGGAAATCGCAAAGGACGTAGAGCGAAATACTTGCGGAGTGATAATTGCAGTTTTTGCCACTACTCAATCAATCGTTGAAAAGCACTGCAGTCATTGACTTCTTGGAACAAGCTGATGCGGAAGTTATTTATCAACTCGACCGCCTGAGTGAGGATGCGCCGGATCACTACACCGCAGCATTGACTGAGCTTGGTCTTGAGCTGCAGTTTGATGAGCATCAAATGCTGAAAGTGATCTTTGTCCATGCAGCGATGTCGGATGGGTTTGAGCCTGCTGATTTGAATCGTAGCGATATCACACGGTTTGAATCAGTGTCTGATGTTAAGCAGTGGGCTGTGAGTCAAGATTGCGCAACGCAAGAAGGGCAGACCGAGTTATTCGCGGTGATGCGTGATTGGATTAAGGTCATCTACGACGCGCACACACTGCACTACGAATTTCGCGATGAGGCGCTCGGCCTCATAACGATCACCGCGGAATAGCCGCAACGCTACGCGTTGCAGGCAAAGGGTGATAGGGTGTCATACTGTGCCAGCGACGCCGCAGCGTCGCGGCTATCTTCCTCTGTGTTCTCTGCGATCTTCGCGTCTCCGCGGTGAAGCGAAGAGATACCTTGCCGCCTTGGCCTCAGCTAACCGAAGCAACCCGCTTCCACACCCACCACCCCGGTGCCGACAGCGCGTAGCACGTGAAGCCGATCGCCAGCGTCCACTGCGGGACCAGCAGCAGCGACAGGCCGACGATGACGTACAGCGCGATCGTGCCGACCCGCGCCCGGCCACGCAGGTAGCGGTTCATCAGGTGCGTGTAGGGCAGCCGGCTGACCATCGCGATCGCAGTCAGCAGCATGACCGCGACCATGCCGATGCGGGCCGCGTCGATCAGCCACGAGTCGTCGGCGACCGCGCCGTTGCCGTGCAGGACGTGCTGGTGCAGCAGCGCCAGCGCCGCCACCGTCCCCGCGGCGCCGGGCGAGGGCAGGCCGGTGAACACGCTCGGGTTGACGCTGTGTTTTTCCCGTGCCGCGACGGTGTAGCGCGCCAGGCGCAGGGCGGCGCAGGCGACGTAGATCAGCGCGATGATCAGCGTCGCCCGGCCGAACAGGTGGTCGTTGGAGCCGGAGATGTACGGGGCCCCGGCATCGACCAATTGCACGGCGATGAACGCGGGCGCGACGCCGAACGTCACCATGTCGGCCATGGAGTCGAGCTGCTCGCCGAAGGCGCTGGTCGATCGTGTCAGCCTTGCGACCCGGCCGTCGAAGCCGTCAAACACCATCCCGGCGAAGACCGCCATCGCGGCGAAGGTCAGCGGCGTCCAGTCGAAGGGCAGGTCGGCGGCGTTGGGGCCGTCCGCGGGACGGGAAGCGAAGAACACCGCCATGAACCCGCACAGCACGTTGCCCAGCGTCAGCAGCGTCGGGAACACGCTGACCGGCAGCTTGCGCACGCGCAGCCGGCGTTTGCGTCGTCGGCGGGGCGCGGCCTCGGTGGCGGGGGCGGCTGTCTCGGGATCGGGCAGGCGGGCGACCATCGGCATAGTGTACGTGGACTAGCCCCAACCGCCATGCCCGGCAAGACTTGCGCGGCGGTACAATACGTCCGATGTCTGACCTGCCTGAGCCCACACCCGCCAATACCCTTGACCCGGTCAGCAACCGCCTGATCGCGGGTTTGGTGGTGGTCTGCTGCGGTGCGCCGCTGGTGCTCGCAGCCTGGCTCAAGCCCGCAACCCAGGGCATCGGCACGCACACCCAGCTCGGCCTGCCGCCTTGCGGTTTCAAGATGGCGACCGGCTACCCGTGCGCGACCTGCGGCTGCACGACGGCCTTCGCGCACGCCACCAACGGCTCGCTCCTCCAGTCATTCCTGACCCAGCCGTTCGGCGCGGTGCTGGCCGTGTCGCTTGCGATGCTCACGCTCATCGCGGGCTGGGCGGCGGTGACGGGCATGCCCCTGGCCCCGGTGACCCGCTTCCTTGGAACCCGCCGGGTGGTGCTGAGCGGGGTCGGCCTGCTGCTCGCGGCGTGGGCTTACAAGGCTGCGCTGACCGGGCTCACGGGCTGACGCCCACGGCCCGCAATGAACCTTCCGATACGATCCATGACTCTACCAAAGACCGATTGGATAACAAGGGACCGACGCATGGCCGAACGATGGACAACCCGCCTGATCGTTTCAATATTGTTGCTGTGCGGTGTATTGATGTTGAGCGGTTGTGGCCTGATGCAGCAGCTGCCCGGCGGGCCGGACATCATCCCGGTCAAGGCCCAGTACACCGATCTTGAAAACCGCAGCGTCGCCGTCGTCGTGTCCACCAGCGACTACACCGACTTCAACCACCCCAACGCCCGCCCGTTTATCACCCGTGAGGTCACCCGGCGGATCAAGGCCGGCGTGCCTGGCGTCACGGTCACCAACCCCGACGAGGTCCTCGCCTGGCAGGAAGAGAACCCGTACTGGGGCACGCGCCCGCCGTCGATGATGATCAAGCAGCTCGGTGTGGACCGCCTGGTGCTCGTCGAGATCGGCCAGTACCGCACGCACGAGCCGGGCGACAGGTACATCCTCCGCGGCGTGATCTCCGCGACGATCAACATCGTCGAGGCCGACGCGCCCGACCCCGACAAGTTCGGCGGGTCCTACCCCAAGACCGTCATGTTCCCCCGCGCCAAAGACACGCAGATCGGCATGGCCGGGGTGAGCGAGCAGCAGATCGAGCAGCAGACCAAGGTCTGGTTCAGCGAAGAGGCGGCCGGCCTGTTTTTTGACCACGAACTCGTGCGGTAATCCAACATGCGAAACGCGCTTTTGACCCCGCTGCTGGCGCTGATGATGCTTGCACCAAGCGGGTGCAACATCATCGAAGGCACCGCGGCGGTGCTCGCCCCGCCCAAGCTGATCGAGGCGAAATACGACCTGCCGGACAAGCCGACGCTGGTGGTGGTGGACGACTGGCGCGGGCTGGTGAACAACGAGGCGACCACCCGCCGGATCGCCGGCGCGGCGCGCGCGGCGCTCGAGGCCGAGGGCGTCGTCACCGACGGCTTCGTCGGGCAGGGCGAGCTGGCGGAGCTGAAAAAAGAACTCGGCGACGACTACGCCAACACATCGCTCGCCGGGCTCGCGCTGCACCTTGATGCCCGCCAGGTCATCCACGCCGAGGTCGTCTCGTACCAGATGGATATCGGCGGGGAGGTCATCCGGCCGAGCATCACCTTGCACGTCAAGGTCTTCGACCTGGACCAGCGCAAGCGCGTGTTCCCCTCCGACGACGACCCCGCGGCCAGGGTCGTGGGCGGCGCACGCGTCTACCCCATCGAGCAGACACTGCCCGGGCGCGACCTCACCGGCCAGAGCATCGCCAACTCGATCGCGGCGCGTGAGCTGGCCGACCTTATCGGCCGGGACCTCGGCCGGCTGTTCTTCGACTGGCGCGTGCCCGATGTCGGCGACGGCCTGGACCGGTTGTGATGCGCGTCCTGAACCTCATCGATCAGCCCGGGGCCGTCGGCGAAACGGTGGTGATGCGTTTGTCGCTTGGTGCCGCAGACGCAGGCCCGCAGGGTGAAGACCACGCCTGGCTGTTGCTCGGCGGCGAGCCGATGCGCGACGCGGCGCAGTCGGCGGGGATCGACCCAGCGCGTGTCCGACTGATGCCGGTGCCTAACGGTGTCCGGCGGACTTTCCCCGGAGCAAACCGCCGACTCACGGCGATCCTCAATCAGGCAGACCGGGTCGATTGCTGGACCCAGGGCGCCGCGGAGCTGGCGACAAGGCTGGGCTGCTCGCACGCCATCCCGCGCTTCGGCCAGGCAACGCTCTGCCGCTTCGCGAAGCAGCTTATCATTGCTTCTCCAAGTGATCGCGCCGCCCTACGTGACCGCTGGCACGCCAACGACGACACGATCATCGTCGCCCTCCTCGCCGACCGCCCGGACCGCGTCGATGCGCGCGGGGCCTTCCTCGCCACCGCGTTCACCTTCGAGACCCTCGCCGCCGCGGGGGCCGAGCGCGGCGACATCCGCCTGCTGTGCCACCCGCTGACCCGCCGCCGCGTCGAGGGCGACACGCTCGGCGAGCTGCTCGGCCAGCCGCAACTGGTGCTGCAAGACCCGGCGGCGCTATGCCCCTGGCGCACGCTGCCCGCCTGCGACCTCGCGATCGCGCCCGACCCGACCCACGCGGGCCTGTCGATCCTCTGGGCGGACGCGCTGGGCGTGCCGGTCGTCGCGCCGCCCGAGCCGCGTCTTGATTTGCTCGGTGAACTCGAGCATGTGCACCCCGCCAGCAGCAATGCGGCCAAGCACCTGGCGCACCGCATGACCGAGTGGGCGTTCGGGCATTCGTCAATCCCCGCCTGCTAACGATCCAAATCGTAAGATTCGTTATGCCCGATTCCGCCGGCGTGCGTGCGTTCCCCACCGACGATTCGCTCTGCGAGCGCTGCGGCTACCCGCTGCGCGGGCTGCCGATCGAGGCGGACTGCCCCGAGTGCGGGCAGGCGGTGGCGGAATCATCACCGGCGAAGCGGGGCGAGTACGGCAACCCCAAATCGGGCTGGTGGATCGCGGCGATGCAGGTCTCGGTCATGATGTTTTTTGCCCCGAGGCGGTTGTATCGCGGCTTATCGATTCAAGGCGGCAACGCGATGGCCCGTTCGTATCTGGCCGGTATCGCGCTCGCCTGCGGGTTGGCGTGGGGCTTTCTCTGGGGCCCGATCATCGAGAATGAGGTGTTCGCGACCCACGCGATGCTCGGTGCGTGCCTCGCAATCGTGGGGATGACCTATATCGAGATGCTTGGCGTCACCGCGTTCAGCCGCCGCCGGGGCTGGCGGGTGCCGTTGTGTTTAGCTGAGCGGGTCTGCTGTTTGGCGGCCGCCGGATGGATGCCCGGCGTCTTGATTGCGGGGATCGGTCTACTTGTTCTTTCGGCATTCGCCGCCGGCGAGCCCTGGTTCGAGCGGTTCCTGGGGCTGGTCCGCGTGTCCTGGATCTGTTACGGCGGGCTGTTTGTGCTCTCGCTGCTGTGGTTCGAGACGCTGGTCTGGCTCGGCGTCCGGCAGGTCCGTTACGCCAATTCCTGGCCGGATAGTGGGCATGAGGCCTGACGGCTCCTTACCACTTGCCCGCCCGTTCGCGCCCGTCTAACATACGGCTAGCGGGTCATCGCCTGCCTAACTCCACAACCGGCCGGTCTTTGGCCCGGCTGATACAACTCGGCACAGGCCGGCGAACGCTCGCCCCCTCGTGCGGATCACACGGACGCGATAGCGTTCGACGCTCAGTAAATCCTGAGTGGATATAGATTAACGATGGAAAACGGCACCCTCCGGACAAACGCAGACGTTTCTTTGACCGCGTGGCGATCACCACACCTGGGCGATATGCTCGCGCGCTCGGTGCGCCTGAATACCGCCGACCCGACCGACCTCTGCCCCCTATCCCGGACGCCCGCCTGACCCCCGGACGCCTTGCGCGGCCCGGCCGTCGCTGATCCCGTGTGACGCTCGCACCCCTAAGCCGCCCGCCGGCTTAGCCTCGGGCCCCCTCGCCCCGAGCCTGTGCCCCAACCGGCCGGCCCTGCCGCGCCGAGAAAGGGGCCCGCCTTGCACCCCGCAGATTCACTCCTCCTCCTGGCCCAGAGCAGCGACAACACAGCCACTATGATCGTGATCGGTGTTGTGATCGGCCTGGTCGTCGGCTCGGCCGGCATGTTCCTCCTGCTGAAGGTCACCGGCGCCGCGAAGATCAACGACGCGAAGAAGCAGGCCGACGACATCGTCGCCAAGGCCAAGTCCGAAGGCGAGACACTGGCCAAGCAGATCGAGCTCGACGCCCGCAACGAGCAGGTCAAGCGCCGCGAAGCGATCGAGAAGGAGCTCGAAGAGGCCCGCGACGAACTGGGCGAGAAGGAACGCCGGCTGACCAAGCGCGAGGACAACCTCGACCGCAAGCTGGACATGCTCACGCTCAAGGAGAAGAACGCCGCGGACCTGGAGGCGAAGGTCAAGGCCCGCGAGGAGGCGATCGAAGGCAAGGAAGAAGAGCTGGACGCGATGCTCGCCGAGCGGAAGCAGCTGCTCGAGGAGTTCCGCACCGAGCAGAAGAACACGCTGCTCCGCCTGGCCAACCTTAGCGAAGAAGACGCCCGGCGGGAGGCGCTCAAGGTCATCGAGACCGAGGTCCAGCACGAGGCCGGCCAGCTCATCCAGAAGATCACCGAACGCGCCGAGGAAGAGGCCAAGGACAACGCGCTGAAGATCACGCTGCAGGCGATCCAGCGCTACGCCTCCGACCACAGCTCGGACCACACGGTCACATCGATCGCGATCCCCTCCGACGACATGAAGGGCCGTGTGATCGGCCGGGAGGGCCGCAACATCCGCGCGTTCGAGGCGGCGACGGGCGTGGATGTGATCGTCGATGACACGCCGGGCGTGATCGTCGTGTCCTGCTTCGACCCGATCCGCAGGGCGGTCGCGAGCGAGACGCTGCAGAAGCTCTTGGACGACGGGCGGATCCACCCGGCGCGCATCGAGGAACTCACCGAGCAGGTGCGCAACGATGTGCAGCAGCGGATCATCAAGTTCGGCAAGGACGCGTGTATCGAGGCCAACATCCAGGGCCTGCACCCGCGCATCTCCGAGATGGTCGGCCGGCTGCA
>JANQKT010000250.1 GCA_028280965.1 Phycisphaeraceae bacterium | reverse complement strand
GCCTTGCAGGCGGCGGCTAACCAGACACTGCTGCAAGGCATCAAGCAATCGCGCTTTGACTTCATCCATCGTCGGACAGTCCACGCTCAACAACTGCTTCAGGCTCGTCACCGAACGACCGGCGAGTCCACAAGGCACAATCAAGTCGAAGTGCGACAGGTCGGGATCGACGTTGAGCGCCAGGCCGTGCATCGTGGTGTTCTTGCGGATGCGCACGCCCATGGCACAGAGCTTGGCGGTTCTCGCGGGACGCTCCGTGCCACCCGCGTCACGTAGCCGATCGACCCACACACCGGTCGCGCCGCACTCGCGGTGGGCTTGGATATCCCAGTGCGCGGCGGTGTCGATAACGGCCTGCTCGAGCAGGCGCATGTAGCTGCTCAGGTTCAGCCCGAAGTCGCCGAGCTTGAGGATGGGGTAGACGACGAGCTGGCCCGGGCCGTGGTAGGTGATGTCCCCGCCGCGGTCGGTTTCGTGTGTCGCGACGCCGAGCTCGGTGAGGCGTTGGTCGTCAACCAGCAGGTGGTCACGGACGCTCGGTCGGCGGGTCAGGGTAATCACCGGGTCGTGCTCGACCAGCAGGATCGTCGGCGGGCGGTGACCGTCGATCACCTGCTGGTTGCGCTCGCGCTGAATGGCAAGCGCCTCGCCATACGGCAGCCGGCCGAGGTCGCGGGTCTGGATGGTTGGCGGGTCGGGCAGGCCTGGTTTCCTGGCGGTGGCGTCGGTTTGCGGCGCAAGCCGATGGTATCAACTATCATACGCGGCTCTTCGCACCGACCAGCGCTATGCCCCAGATCCACCGCTCCGCCATCATCGACGACCGGGCCCAACTCGCCGACGATGTCGTCGTCGGGCCCCAGTGCGTCCTCGAGGGGCCGGTCGCGATCGGCCCGGGGACCAAGCTGATCGCCCAGTGCTACCTCAAGGGCCCGCTGACGCTAGGCGCGAACAACACGGTCTACCCCTTCGCGACCATCGGCCTGGAGCCGCAGGACTGGAAGGCCGACCCGGACAAGCCCGGCCTGGGCACGAAGATCGGCGAGGGCAACATGATCCGTGAGGGCGTCTCGATCCACCGCGCCTCGCGAGACGAGCACCCGACCACGCTCGGCGACCACAACTACCTCATGGCCTACAGCCACGTCGCGCACGACTGCGTCGTCGGCAGCGACTGCATGTTCGCCAACTCCGCGTTGCTCGGCGGGCACTGCGTCGTCGGCGACAAGGTTATCCTTGGCGGCAACTGCGGCGTCCAGCAGTTCTGCCGGATCGGGCGTATGGCGATGCTGGGCGGGGCCGAGGGCATCACCGCCGACCTCCCGCCGTTCTGCATGGTCCACCACACGAAACAGGTCTCGGCACTGAACCTGATCGGTCTGCGCCGTGCAGGTCTGCGGCCGCACATCCCCGCGCTGCGCGAGGCGTTCAACCTCTACTACCGCCGGGGCATCCCGGGCACCAAGGCGCTGGCGATGATCGACGCGCAGATCGACGACCCGCTGGTCGATGAGTTTGTTGCGTTCATCCGTGAGTCCGAGCGCGGCGTCACCGGCTACGGCGAGTCGTTCAAGCACCGGCCGTGGCTCAAGCCCGAGTTCTACCAGCAGAGCAACGGCAACAGCGATTGAGACAACCTGCTTACACCGTGTTTCGCGGGTGACGCGCAGCGTCCCGTTCCCGAAGTATCTATCACGCTTCGCACGGGACGCTGCGCGTCACCCGCGTCACCCGCGTCACCGATCATTCAAACTGAATCGTTTTGACAAACTCTTTCAGCGCCGGCTCGAGCTTGAGCGCCTGCTCGGCGGTGCAGGTGAGCTTGAACGTCCAGGTCGGTGCGGGCTGGTCGGGGTTGTCCCCGCGCGGGACCCAAACCGCCAGGATCGCGTTGCCCCGGTCTTTATTGACCAGCGGGATGTACGCGGACTGCGTCCCGCCGATGTCGAGCTGCGGGTAGCCGGTGCGTTTGGCCGGCTCGTAGGCGACGCCGGCCTGCTGCGACCAGCGCGCGACATTGTCACGGAACCCGCCGACATCGGTCGGCCACCTGGCGATCGCGAGCTCGGCGCCCTCGAACTCGGCCGGCGGGATCAGCGTCAGCAGCCGCATCGGCTTGTCCGGGCCTTCGGACCAGCCCTCGGGCAGCAGGTAGCTCATGCCCGGCACCGATCGGCGGAGCAACGCCTGCTCCGGGGTGTCGTTGTGCGGCAAATCGTCTTCTTCAACCAACTCGATGGGCTCGTCCTCGGCCTCCACCGCCTTGGGCTGCACACCCTGCGGCAGGTCGGCGTCGCTGTTGGACTGACCGCAAGCGGTCACGAAGGCGGCGGAGCAGGTCAATACGGCCAGGGCGGTGCGTGTCTTCATGGCGGTGTGTCGCTGGTGTGTGATCAAACCTTCAACGCCGGATCATAGTCCAACCCGTCGCGGTAACGCCCGCGGATCGGCTCGACGACCTCGGCGATGAACGCGTCGACCTGCTCGGGCGCCCGGCCGACGTACTTCGTTGCATCGAGGACGTCTGACAAATCGACGCCGCTGAAGCCCGGCTCGTTTCCGAGACGCGCTAAAAGGTCGTTGTCGGCCCCGTTTTCTTTCACATTCGTCGCCACCGCGATCGCGTGCCGGCGGATGACCTCGTGCAGCTGCTGCCGGTCGCCGCCCTGCTGGACCGCGGCCATCATGATGTTCTCCGTCGCCATGAACGGCAGGTACCTCGCCAGGTTCGCTTCGACCATCTTATCGTAGACGACCAGGTCGGAGGTGACGTTGATCGCGATATCAAGCACGCCGTCGAGCGCGAGGAACGGTTCGGGCAGGGTCAGCCGCCGGCACGACGAATCGTCGAGCGTGCGCTCCATCCACTGCTCGGAAGCGGTCGTGTACGGCGCCTGCACCAGCGAGATCACAAAGCGCGAGAGCCCGCACATCCGCTCGCAGCGCATCGGGTTGCGCTTGTAGGGCATGGCCGAGCTGCCGATCTGTTCTTTCTCGAACGGTTCGTCCATCTCCAGCCGGTTGGACAAGAGGCGGATGTCGGTCGCCATCTTCATGATGGCGGCGGCGACGGCGCCGAGCGTCGAGCCAACCAACGCGTCGAGGAGGCGCGGGTAGGTCTGGCCGGTGACGGCGAAGCGTTTGTCTCTGTCCCACCCCATCTTTTCGGTGACGAGTTGATCGAGCTGATCGACCTTGTCGTGATCGCCATCGAAGAGTTCGAGGAAGGATGCCTGCGTGCCGGTCGTGCCCTTGACCCCACGGAAGCGCAGTGTGCTCAGCCGGTGCTCGACCTCTTCGAGCGCGATCGCCAGCTCCTGCATCCACAGCGTCGCGCGTTTGCCGACGGTCGTCGGCTGGGCGGGCTGGTAGTGCGTGAACCCCAGGGCCGGCATGCCGCGGTACTGCGCAGCGAATTTGCCCAGCCGGTCGATCACCGCCGCGAGCTTGTTGGCGACAAGCGTCAGCGCCTCGCGGAGCATGATCAGCTCGCTGTTGCAGACGACGAACTGGCTGGTCGCGCCCAGGTGGATGATGGGCATGGCGGCGGGCGCGGCATCCCCGAACGTGTGGACGTGGGCCATCACGTCGTGCCGCAGCTTCTTCTCATAGGTCGCGGCGGCGTCGTAGTCGATGTCCTCCAGGTGCGCCCGCATCTGGTCGAGCTGCTCGTCGGTGATGCCCAGGCCCAGCTGCTGCTCGCTCTCGGCGAGCGCGAGCCAGAGCCGGCGCCAGGTCGTGAACTTGAATCGCGGCGACCAGATCCGCTGCATCGCGGGCGAGGCGTTGCGGCTGGCGAGCGGGGACTGGTAGGTCTGGTCGTCGGGCATGTTCAGCGGGTTTCTCGGTCATTCCGGGGTCAATCGAGCCAAGCGGGCATGGTACACTTGGTGACCGATGGCCGCCCCGGTGCGTGGGGCCGTTGTCCGGCCGGCCGGTGCTGAACCGCCCGCCGGCCCTGCCCGTAGCGATGGATAGCGCGCCCACGGAGGGGCGGCTTCACGCTTTGTGGGGCAAGGGGTTTTTGTCTGATGGGCCAGCCGAGCGACACGACGCTGATCGAGCAGGTGCAGGCCGGGGACCGCGCGGCCCTGGGCCGGTTGCTGGAGATGCACCAGGGCCGGCTGTTCAACATCGCCCTGCGGATGGTCTCTAACCGCGACGACGCGGCCGAGGTCACCCAGGACGCGATGGTCAAGATCATCCAGCACATCGATACCTTCCGCAGCGAGGCCCAGATCACGACCTGGATGACGCGGATCGTGATGAACCAGGCGATCACGCGCCTCCGCCGACGCAAGCTCCGCGACCACGCGTCATTGGACTCCGCCCGGCCGACCGGCCATGATTCGGACCAGGCCGCGAGCCTGCGGCAGGTCCTCGAAAGCAGCCGGGAACCCGGGCCCGAACAGTGCGTCGAAGACAAAGAGATGATCGAGCGACTGCTGGCCGCGATCGACCGGTTGGACACGGATTTCCGGGCCGTGCTCGTCCTGCGCGACCTCGAAGAGATGGACTATCAGCAGATCGCCGAGACGCTGGAGATCAAGGTCGGCACGGTGAAGAGCCGGCTGTTCCGGGCCCGGCTGGCGCTCCGGCAGGAGATGCAGAAGATCGGGCCGCCCCCGGAAGTATCACAGGGATTCAGCCCGAGCCCGCAGGCGGAGGCCTGAGATCGAGCACCCAACGAAAAAGCCGACACGCCGATCAACCGACTTGTATAGACAGGCCTACCGTTCAACGGGCCTACCGCTAAGGCCGCACCGCCATGCTTGACCGATACGACCAAGACCTGCTGCTGGACTACCTCGAGGGCGAACTCGCGGACGACCGCCGCGCCGAACTCGAGGCGATGCTGGCCGACGACCCACAGCTCGCGCAGCTGCTTGAGGCGATGTCGCGCGACCGCGCGGCGCTGCGGTCGCTGCCGCCGGCCGAACTGCCCGGCGACCTGGCGCAGGACGTCACGCAGTCGCTCGAACGGCGGATGCTGCTGGACGAGGACGCGGTGGACGTCGGGCCGATCCCGATCGCGCGCGGGCGGGCGCTGCCCAACGAGCCGACGGGTGGGCCGCGCTGGGGGCGCATCGCCGGCCTGTCGGCGCTCGCGGCGTCGGTCGCGGTGGCCGCGGGGGTCGTGGTGATCATGGGCGGGCAGGACCCGCTGACCGAGACCGCCGAGCGCCTCGCCGATTCGACGGGCAACGAAGCGGAGGACGCCGAAGACGCCTGGGCCGGCGCGGGCACCGATGAATCCGCTCGGCCCGAAGGCGCCACGCCCGATCCCGCCGAAGCAGGCACCGCGGGCGACACGCTGCCTGGCGCGCCGACGCGCGACGCCGTCCGCCCCGTCGACCTGGCCGAGGGCTCCACCGGCAGGGGCACACCGGTCGAAGGTTTCACACCCGACCCCGAAGCGCTCGCCCGCACGGACAACGCAGACGAACGCGACACGGCCCCCGGCCGAGCCGCTGTCGACCATGTGCTCCGGCCCCAGCCGCCGGTCGCCTTGGCGGTCACCGAACCGGACCGGCAGCTCGTCCTGTTCAGCGAGAAGCCGGAACTGACCCAGGAGCAGCTGGTCGCCTACTGCGTGGGCAACGGCATCCCGATCGTGCAGACAAACGTAGCGCTGAACTCGATCGACAACGGGTTCGACGCTGGTTCAGCCCCCGATGATGCCGATGCCGACACCTTCGAGCGACTGGCCCTGGACAACAACCTCGCCCTGCTCGTCGATCAGGAGAAGCTCGACGACCTGGTCCTGACGCTGAACAACGACATCACACTGGACCGCGAGGACCTCAGCCGCGGCGCTTTCTTCTCCAACCAGGCCGCGGTGGTGACCGAACTGCCGCTTGATCAGAGCCGGCAGCGGCGCGCCGCGCAGAACCCCAACGATACCGCAGAAGCAGAAGCGGACCTCGCCGCGTCCAGTGACGCGTCGGCCGACCTCTTGACGCAGCAGCGCAGCCCCGGGAACCAGGCACCGATCGAGCTGCAGCTGCCCGAGGACCTCGGTTCGGAGTACGCCAACACGCGCAACCGGACCAACCTGTACGTCGAGCAGCGGCGCAACCAGCTGCAATTCAACCAGATCGCCGATCCGCCGCAGCCGGCCACCGAGCCGGGCGGACCCCCCAATACCGACGCGGCCCACGAGGTGGGAGACAGCGCGGGGATCGATGACCCACAAGCGCCCCTAACCGACCCGTCGCAGCCCGGGGCCGTGCGCCCCGCCGAACATGCCGGCGAGCCGGGTGATCCTGAACCGGGCGATGACCGGCCGGCCGAAGACGCCGTGCCCTCGGACAAGCCCGAGCGCGTGCCGCTGGACCCGGCGCGCGGCAACTGGCTCGCGCCGCACCTGCCGCTGGCCAACACCACCCCGATCCTGACCTGGCGTCACACCCCCGCCGACCCGCCCGCGCAACTCGTCCCGGTGCTCATCCAGCGGGCCCCGACCGACCGCGTCAACGCGCTGCGCGTCGAGCAGCAGGCCGAGCAGAGCAAACGCGCCGAGCGAGCCGAAACAGAGCAGCCCGGAGCGGACGAGTTGCGGGCCGAAGAAGCGCCGCCCGAAAGCGATGAACAAGCAGGCGAAACGCAACCCGCCGAGTAACGCCTACTCATCCCGGTGCGTGGTCCACGTCATCCCGCCCTGCTCGTCAATCATGAGCTGCACCATGCCGAGTTCGCTCGTGCGAAGGCGCGTGATGCCCTGCTGTTCAAGCAAACCCGCCCAGCGGTCTTGGTCCGGCCGACGCGGGCCCGAGGACTGCAGGACTACCTCCGGGCCGACCGCCGCCAGCCACGCCGGCGACTGACCGACATAGCTGCCGTGGTGCGCCAGGTCGCTGACATCGGCGCGCAGCTGCGCCGGGTCTTGAAGCAGCGCCTCGATCGCGTCGCCCTGGATGTCGCTGTTCAATAGCACCCGCCGACCCGCAGCTTCGACCCGCAGCACCAGCGCGTTGTTGTTGTTCTGCTCCGACACGTAGCCCGGCGCGGGCCAGAGCAGCCCGATCTCACACGCCCCGAACCGCTCGGCCCAGCCGCGCTCGACCGGCTCGGGCTCGTAGCCGTGCTCGCGCAGGGCCTGCACCAGGTGCGACGCCGCCCCGTTCGGTTTGCCCGCCGACTCGCGCAGCACGTCCGGCGACACCAGCACCCGGCCGACCTCGACCGCGTCAATCACATCCAGCACGCCGACAAAGTGATCCAGGTCCGCGTGCGAGACCATCAATGTGTCGATCCGCCTGACGCCCATCGACTTGAGCGCGGGCACGATGCTGCGCTCGCCGATCCGCCAGAAGCCCTGCGATCCGCAGTCGAACATCAGCGTTTCATCGCCGCTGCGCAGGAGGAAGCACGAGCCGTCGCCAACAGCGAACATGTTGACTACCAGCGCCGGCGGATCGGGCCCGCGCATGCCCGACTGCGGCCGCTGCTCGAACCAGGCCCAGCCGACCATCACCAACAAACAACAGGCGAGCTGGACGCGTCTGCGATGGAACAGCCCTGCGAATAACGCAAGCACCACGCCGACGCCCGAAAGCGTCCACGCGACCGAAGGCGGTGCCCACAGCTCAAAGCTCGCGCCCGGCCAGCGTTGCGCCTGCGTCACCAGCCCCGACAGCGAATCGCTCGCCCAGGCCAGCGGAACGCCGAGCAGCGACCCGATCGCGGGCGAGACCAGCCCAACAATGATTTTGAAGTACCCCAACCCGAGCAGCACGGTCAGCACCGGCAGCGCGAGCATCGACAGCAAAACCGCCAGCGGGCTGACGAGCTGGAAGTGGTGCATGACGATCGGCAGCGCGACCAGAAATGCGACGACGCTGACCGCGGTGAAATCGACCAGCCAGCGCAGCGCGAGGTCCCACGCCGAGGGGTGCACGACCGTAATGTCCGGCTCGGGCAGCATCCAGCGCGAGACCGGCCGGGCGAAGACGAGCAGCGCCCCGACAACGCCGAAGCTGAGCTGGAAGCCGGCACTGAACAGATCCTCAGGCTTCCAGGTCAGCACGATCAGCGTCGCCGCGGCCAGGACCTCGACGCCGGTGAGTTTGCGCCCCAGCCCGTAGCCCGCGCAGAACACCGCCGCCATGATCGCCGCGCGGACGATCGGCGTGCGCCACGGCACCGCCAGCAGGAACAACGCGAGCACGACCAGCACCACCAGCGTGACGATGCCCGGCCGACCGATCAATAAGCGCCCGAGCGCCCAGACCAGCAGCAGCAGGATGCCCAGGTGCGCCCCGCTGATCGAGAGGATATGGCTGAGCCCGACCGCGCGGAACGAGTCGCTCAACTCGCCGATGTCCCCGGTGCGTCGGCCGAGCAGCAGCGCATCGAGCAAACCGACCCGTTCCGAGTCGTCGGGCAACCCGAGCCGCAACGACGCCGCGGCAGCGTCGCCGATCTCCCGGCGGATGCCGGTGAACGTGTAGCGCGGCGGGGGGCCGAGCGCACGCCAGTTGCCACGGCGCATCAGCGTCATCCGCCCGCTGACGCCCTGGCTCTGCAGGTAGGCGCGGTAGTCGAACTCGCCGGGGTTCTGCGTCGGGCCGATCGCGCTGAGCCACCCCGCCGCCTCGATCCGCTGGCCGAGCTTGGGGCGGTGGTCGTGCTGCTTGATGCGGATCAGGACCGAGCCGGTCGCGGGCTTGAACCCGTCGCCCGCGTCGACCGCTTCGACATCCAACTCGAACAGCGTGCCGGGCGAGGCGTAGTTGAACGCTCCGAACGGCCCCTGCTCGGGCGCAACCTCGCGCGGCGTGGTCGCGATCGTCCCGCGTAACTGCGCGAGCGCCGGCTCGTTGTGGATAAACCGCGCGACGCTGCGCTCATCGATATGGTCGCGCTGCACGATCAGCCACGCCCCGGCGACGCACGCGAGCGCGACCAGCCCCGCCCACTGCGCCCGCCGATGGGCGCGCCGCCAGAGCAGCGCGACACCGAAGCACAGTGCAAGACCTGCACCTACAAAAAAGAGCAAACGCGAGGGCCACTGCGCCGCGAGCACGATGCCTGACGCCCACGCCGCCGCCAGCCGCGCCAGCCACGGCCAGCGCACGCGGTCCGCGTCATCGTCCCCGAGGCTGTCGAGCCGGCCGAGCATGCAGGCAAGTGTATCGGTGCCGATACCCTTTGAATATCACCTATCGTATGATTCATCATGCCCAAAGCAGGAGCCAAACCCGACCCCACCGCCGGCCTCGACGGGCTCTACTTCGCGGCGAAGCTGCTGGTGGACGGGCTATACACCGGGCGGCACGCCTCGCCCCTGCGCGGCGCGGGCGTCGAGTTCCACGACTACCACCCGTACACACCCGGCGACGACCTGCGCACGATCGACTGGAAGCTCTTCGGCCGGACCGACCGGTACTACCTCAAACGATACCGCCGCGAGACCGACCTGAACCTGCACATCGCGGTGGACGGGTCGGCGTCGATGGGGTTTGCGGGACTAGACGTCAACCATGCAAAGCCGCAGCCGGACCGGCCAACGAAGTTCGTGGTCGCGCAGCGGTTGGCGGCGGCGCTGCTGACGCTGACGGTCCGCCAGGGCGACCGCGCGGGGCTGGGCGTGTTTGATCGCCGGCTGCGCTGCCTGCACCCACCGAGCGGCTCGCCCCGGCGGCTCCAGCAGATGATCGCCGAGCTCGAACGCATCGAGCCGGCGGCAGGCGAGGCCGACCTGCCCGCATCCTTGGATCAACTCGTGCAGACTTTCCGGGGCCGAGGGCGTGCCGCGATCGCTGTTGTGGGCGACTTCCTCGACGAGCCGGACGCGCTGCTTGATGTCTTTGACCGTCTGCGATTCGCCGGGCATGAGGTGCTTGTGTTCCAGGTGCTCACGCCCGACGAGCTCGCGCTGCCGGCGGCCTCGCGCGGCCTGCGGATGATCGACCCCGAGCTCGGGCCCGCCGTGAACACCCGGCCCGGTCAGGTCGCGCAGCGGTATCGGCGGCTGATGCGGGAACACCTCGAAACCCTGCGGCAGGCCTTCGCGGCGCGCGGGATCGACTACGTGCGCATCTCGACGGCCGAGCCGCTGATCGGGGCGCTGCGGCAGTATTTAATCAAGCGTACAACGCGAACGCTGTAACACTTGATGTCAACAAACAGTACTTCTAGTTGCCACGCCCCCACAACACTCGTTGATTGGTTGCGAAAGGGGGCTGCATGACGGTTTCATACCAGCCACTCGGTATGCCCTTGAAGCGCACTTCGATCTCACGCGCCAGATCACTGAAACCAATCATGTCTTCACTGCACTCGATCCAGTTGTCACCAGCACGAAATGCCAGGCAGATCTGATCGAAGGCGAATCAATCGACTTTGCAACAACGAATCTCATCGATCCGATCCCAAGCAACCTCGACTGCTCTGACACCGCGATCGCTGCACCGCAATGCCATCCCATCAAATGATAGATCGATATGGTAAACTACGGGGTTCCGCGCACTTGTCATGCGTTGGATGAGATCAACGATCCACATGCAATACCGCCCGGGGCCCTACTCCCCCGCGTTCGCCTGCTCCTCCGCCGGGGCTTCACCGGCGGGCGTCGGCTCGGTCGAGCCGGGGTGGGCCTTGTTGGCTTCCAGCAGGACGTTGACCATCAGGTTGCGGGCCGTGTCGATGCCGTAGCCGTTGATGCCGTACTGCTTGACGCCGAGCATGCCCAGCGACAGGTCCTCGTACGACAGCAGCACGGGGTAGCGGTCGTCCTTCGCGTAGCCCTTCAGGAGCAGCCGGGCCTCGGGGTTGTAGCGCTCGAGCACGAGCCGGCGGTAGACCAGCCGGCGGTTGTTCTGGCTGCCGTCGGGGAGGTTGCGCCCGGTGATGATGTCCTTGCGCAGACCGACGCCGTCTTCTTCGCCGGGGAACAGCGGGCCGAGCTGGTCCTTGAGCGACTTGGCGAAGTCGCCGGTGCCGCCGAGGTTCTCGATCAACACGGTGCCGCCGGCGTTGATGTACTGCTGGATCGCGTTGCGTTCCTCGGGCTTCACCTCGACCGGGCTGACGCCGACCATATGCACCAGCGACGGGTCGGCCTCGGCGAGCTGGGCCAGCGGCAAGCGCTCGACCAGCAGCTGCTTGCCGGTCTGGTTGTGCATGTAGTTGCGCATCATCGCGTAGACGTCGTGCTCGGAGAGCTTGCCCGCCGGGTCTTCCCACTCGGGGATGACGACCTTGATCGTGCCAGTCGAGGCCCGGGATTCGCGCTTGACCAGCGGGCTCGAGAGGCGCGGGGTGAGCGAGCCGCGGTCGGTGACGACACCGTAGATGTTGGTGATGTTCCGCCAGATGTCGGACTTGTCCGGGTCCGGCTTTTTGTCCTTCTGGAAGGTCATGCCCCAGTCTTTGTTGGGCAGGATCATGAGCACGCGCCCGCCGTTGTAGAGCACCTCAAAGTCCGGCGCCTTCCTGCTGCGCGGGTCGCCGACCAGCAGGCTGGCCATCGGGTGGTCGTTGCCGATCTCGGTGAACGCGAGGCCGGGGTACATCTTGTCGGCGAGGGCCGTGATGCTCTCCTTGAAACTGGAGCTGCCCTGCTCGGGGTTGGCGATCACGGTGCCGCCCAGATCGATGTACCGCTTGATCTTCGCGACCTGGTCGTCGGTCCAGTCGATGTCGCCGTTGGAGCTGATCCACATGACCGGCGCGGAGATCCAGTCTTCGGGCGCGGTATCGGTGCTGACGACCTGCCAGTTGACCTCGTGCTCACGGTAATCGGAGATGAAGCGGTTGAGGAAGTAGACGTCGTTGGGCCGGTTGTTCCAGTCGGCACCGGGGATTTCGAGCTTGTTGATCCAGACGGGCACCCGGCCGCGGGCGAGGAACATGAGCTCGAAGGCGGCGTTGTGGATCGAGTCGCCGTAGCGTCCGTTGCGGGCGATGATCCGCCGGGCGATCGCCTGGAACCAATTCGTGCCGCCGAAGTACTTCCGGCCGGAAGCGAGGGCGACGCGTTCATAACCGTAGAAGAGGTACCCGTTGCCGCCGTGGACGTCGGCGTCATTGAGGAAGTTGCTGTCCAGGAACTCCAGGCCCTTGTTGATCGAGGCCTGGACCTGGGCGTTGGGCCTGTTCGAATCGCGGAACAGCTCTTGCTGGGCGATGTACAGGCAGGTCAGGCCGGCACAGGTCATGGTCTGGGTGGTGTTGCGCGTTGCGCCGTAGGCCCAGCCGCCGTCGTTCGACTGCAGCTCCAGGAAGCTCTCGACCGCGTCTTCCCAGAACCCGTTTCGGATGTTCATATCACGCTTGGACGCCTGCCACAGCGCAAGGATGCCGTACTGCGTGGTCGAGTTATCAATGCGGGTATCGTTTTCGATGTACCCGGGCGCGTCGTAGACGAGGTAGTTGAAGCGTGACTTGCCGTAGGCGGTGCGCAGCATCGTGCTCGCGTCTTTCTGCAGCGCCCCGCCGAAGGTGCTCTGCGGGAGGTACGACCAGAGGTGGACGCGCATCGACAAGGCGTAGACGCCGGTGATCTCGACCTGGCCCAGCAGCTTGAGGGCCTTGGCGAGCCTGGGGTTCTGGGGCGATTCACCGGCGACGATCAGCGCGAGCGCCGCCATCGCGGTCGGGCCGTAGCTGTTGCGGTCCGGGTTCTCGTTCGGGCCTTGGTGGTATGCGCCGTACCACCCGCCGGTCTGTGGGTCCTGCGCATCGTACAGGTAGCGCTTGATCTGCTCGATCGCCTTGGTGATGTCCTCGTCGGTCAACTGGTTGTGCTGCGCGTGGGCGGAGGGGGCCGCGACGCCGGCCAGGAGGAAGAACACAGGCACGAACCAACGACAAAACAGGCGCTCATTCATAGGCGAAGTATAGTCGTGTGCCGGGGTGTTCTTCAAGGGCCGCACGATGAGTTTGCGCGCGATAAGCCCGGTGAAAACAGTTGTTTCCGACACCTCGCTGTCATCGATTTGTGTTACGGCCGCCCGAATCAGACCCGGAACCTACACCCGAATCAACAGCCGATCAGCCGGCGTCAGGCGGGGTGCCGACCGCCTCATTGGCGGCGCGCTGGGCCTGCCCCGCCGCGATCTCGAGCCGGTCGATCAACGCCTGCATGTGGGCCGGGCGGTCCGCCGGGTCGGTCGCGACGCACTCCAGCACCAGGTTCGACAACGCCGGCGGGCAGGCCGGGTCGGCCTCGATCGGCGGACGCAGCTTGCCCCGGAACTCGTCGGAATTGATCTGCATGCCCGTCCCCGCTTCCTTCTTGGGGATCAGCGTCGGCACGTGCGAGCCGGTCAGCAGCCAGTACATCGTCGCACCGAGGTTGAACAGGTCGGTCTTGTACGTGATCGCCTTGCGCTTGACCTGCTCGGGCGCGATGTAGTCCGGCGTGCCCTGGATCCGCTCCTTGATCGTCCCGTTCTTGCAGCTCTGGCCGAAGTCGATCAGCTTCACCGCACCCGCGCTGGTCAGCATGATGTTGTTGGGCTTGATGTCGGCGTGGACGTAGCCGGCCTCGTGCATATGCTGCAGGCCCTTGGCCGCGGCGTGGAAGAGCTTGCAGAAGCTGCCCATCCCGTTGAACTTGACGGTCTCCAGCGTCCGCCCATCGACCAGTTCCATGACCACCAGCACCTCGCTGGTGCGGATCAGGGCCCGCTGGCGGATCAGCTTGTGGACCTTGCGGATCAGCGGCGAGTCGAAGTTCTTGGCGACCTCGTACTCCCGGACCGCCTGGTCGATAAACCGCTGCTCGCTGGGCGACTTCTTTACGACCCGCTTGAGGCAGAAGACGTTGCCGTCCTTGTCACGGACAGAGTACAGCGTACTCGCGGCCCCCTGACCCAGGGTACCTACGACATCATAGCCCGCGATCTGGTGAAACTCAGCCATGATCAGGCCGAGCCAGTATCTCTAAGTCCTTACTCAGGATCAAGATAGGTAGCTCAGCAACGCCTTGTCGTCCCGGTATAACCATATAACGTATGCCCCTAATGTAAGCCCAAGGCGAGGTTTGGGCAACCGACCCGCACGATATTGGCTCCAATGCTCACAACGGTTGGGACAGTCCTATATTGCAAAAATCGGCCAAGCCGCTGTCACAATGCAAGTTAAATAAAAAAACCGGCACTAACGCCGGCAGCAGAATCAATGGGAATGGAGCGGTTGCTGGGCGGATCGAGCCCACCAGCAGAAAAGGCCGGACTACTCGCGGATCCGCTTGCGGAACTCGGCGGCGGGGAAGAACGGGGCCAGCGAGTCGGCCGACCGGCCGGTGTGGATGAACACACGGTTGCGTGGGATGTCGTATTCCTCCTGGAGCATGCGGACCAGCTTGACCGTCGCGTCGATCTGGTCGTCGCCGAACGGGCGGTTGTCGGCGTCGCCCATCAGGCACACACCGATCGCCTCGCGGTTCCACTTGTCCGCGTGCTCGCCGGAGATATAGCCGCCGTCACGCTGATCCTTCCACTTCGGCGCGATCTCGACCTCGACACCCTTGCGTCGGAACCCGTCGCTGACGACAAAGTGGTAGCCGGCCCCCAGCTCCGGGAGGTTCTGGCGGGCATATTCAAGGTTCCAGGCCTTGTCCAGCTCGCTCATCCCACCGGTCACACCGAAAGAATCGTGGATGATGATGAAATCCCACCGCCGATCGGTCACGTGCCCGAGGATCTCGCCCCTGGCCGAATCGCTTGACATATCGAGGGCCGACAGCGCGAGCGGGTTGTCGCGGTAGGCCTCGCCGGGCTCAAGAGCGAGCAGCAGCGCGCTGACCAGCGTCATCCCCACGACGAGGGAGCCGAGCACTCGGATCGTCCGCTTATCAAACAACCGCGTCTTCCCGCTGGCAAGTCGATGAATGGCGACGCCTGAGTCCGATCGGCGTCTTGTAACCCTTCTTTTCATCGACCGATACCTCTGGCTGCTTTGAAACTTGAACGGGATAGAGCGATAAAACGCGACGGTTCAGTACTCTTGCCCGGGCTCTGCGAGCTGGCAAAGCTAGGCAATTTATTGGCCGGATCAGGGCCGATCCATCGGCCGAAGCCGGTCACGCAGGGCCGGGCGCGGGTTGCCGAACGTGTCGAGCTCCGTCTGAGGGGGCTCGCCGCCCCGCAGGGCCTGATATCGGCCGTAGGGCGTCCGCGGCAGGTCGCTGCGCAGCGGGTTCTGGGCACAGCCGGGCAGCAGCGCAACGCCTGATAACACCACCGCCACGCCGAGCAAACTCACCCTGATCATCGCCTGGTTCCCTGACCCGCTTGACCTTAATCAAGTCTATCCCCTGTCCGCGGGGGCCACAACCGGGACGTCCGAAAATCCACTTATTCACGCGCTGTACACTCCGAATCATGACCGAGCCCGCATCCAGCGCCCGCGCCGCCGCGCTCCAGGTGATCGACACGCTCCGCCGCCGCGGCCACACCGCCTACCTCGCCGGCGGGTGCGTCCGCGACGCGCTGCTGGGCCAGGCCCCCAAGGACTACGACGTCGCTACCGACGCGACGCCCGACGACGTCCAGGCCCTGCTGCCCCGCTCCAGTGCCGTCGGCGCCGCCTTCGGCGTCATCCTCGTCTATACCCCCGCGCCCCAGGGCCAGCCCCGATTC
>JANQKT010000190.1 GCA_028280965.1 Phycisphaeraceae bacterium | reverse complement strand
TTGCGGCGGGAGAAGCGCGCCCTGCTCGACCACATGCACGACGACCGCGACAAACGCCGGCGGTCCAGTCCTGCCACCAGCGCTCGGTGACCTGGTCGTAGACGCCGCCGCCGGCACCGTGGACGAACAGGTCGCAGTGCTGGGAGCGCATGACCGCGCTGAGCGTGACCGCGCGCGGTCGGAGATACGCGACCGCGTTGTCGCCGGTGAGGTCGAGGTGAGCGTTATGCGCGGTGGTAAAAAGCTGCGGGCGTCTGCTGTCGCCCAGGTCGATGTACACGGGCGTACACGTGGTCGCGTCCTGAGCCCAGAGCGGCACCTCGACAACGTCGCGCCCGGCGTAGAGCGGGCGGATGCCGGCCCCGGGGTAGGCGATCGTGGCGCGGTTGTAGCAGCGTACGCAGGCGACCGGGTCGGCGAGCAGGCGGTCGAGGAAGTGCAGCGTAAGCACTTGGCTGGTCGACCAGGCGCCTTGGTGCTGTCCGAGGTGTGGGGATTTGAGCCGACCCAGGACCGAGGTTGCCTGCGTTGCGAGGCTGGGCTTTCCACCGGTTTGCCGGTAAGCCCTCACGATCCGCGCCAGGCCATCTCTGATGAAGCCGCTTGTGTCACCCTGCACTTCGTTTAGTACGCGTTCAATTGCAGAGGTGGGGATCGGCGGCAGGCGGTTCGGGGGGAGCGGCTCGGCTTGGCTTATCTGTTGAAGCCGAAGGCGCCGACTGAACAGCTCGTCGTTTTGCCGCGCGGGGATAGCCAGCGTAAGCGGACCGATGGGGTTGTGATCGACAACCACATGGATCATCGAGCAAGCGTTGTGCTGCGTGAACACACCAAGGGCCAAGTCTTTCGCCAGGATCCCCGGGTGCCAGAGCGTCGGCTGGTGCCCGGTCGCGATGACGGGTGCCGTGCGCCCGCTGCGCGGCGTGACCCGCCACTGGCCCATCGGCGGGTCGATGTGCAGGCGGGGTGTGGGCGGGTCGGCCATCGGTGATGGAGTGTAGCCGCCGGGCCACGCCCGGGAGCTACACCGCGGCGTTCATCAGTTCCGCGATCGACTCTTTGCACAGGCCCGGGTGCTTGGCAACCTCTTGCTCGAAGACCGCGCGGTAGTGCGCCAGGCGGTGCTCGGCGTCGTCGAGCACCCCGCCGAACGTGCGGTTCGGGTCGTTGTAGATCAACCGGATCGGCACCTCTTTCACCCGCAGGCCGTGCGCGGCGAACTGTACCCACTGCTGCAGCGGGATCGCGTAGCCGTCTTCGTCGAGCTCGAGCTTGTCGAGCGCGCTGACGCGGTAGGCGCGGAAGCCGCAGAACGCGTCGGTGATGCTGTAGCCCAGCCCGTCGTTGACCCAGTGCGTCACGGTCTGGTTGATCTTCCGCCGCTCAGCGGGGGGCGGGTCGCCGCAGAGCTCGGGGCAGATGTACCGGCTGCCGTTGACGACATCGGCGTCGTCGGCCTCGATCGCGCGGTAGAAGTCCGGCAACGATTCGGGCTCGTGCTGCTCGTCGCAGTCCATCGTGATGACCCAATCGTAGTGGTACATCTGCGCCCAGCGGAACGCCATACGCAGGGCCGTGCCGTACCCGCGGTTCGTGCGGTTGCGGATCACGTCCACCGGGTGCATCGCCAGCAGCATCGGGGTGTAGTCGGTCGAGCCGTCGTCCACCGCGAGGATGCAGCGGGCGTGCTCGGCGACGCGCTCCAGGACCCCGGCGATGTGTTTCTGCTCGTTGTAGACGGGGATCGCGACGAGGTTCTTCATGCAGGCGGGCTCCGGGGGAAAAGAGACTGTAGGCGCGGAGGGGAGATCGGGCAACCAAACGTTCACGCCTGCACGACTTAGCGCCCGCCCGACAGGGCGGGGTCGGGTG
>JANQKT010000187.1 GCA_028280965.1 Phycisphaeraceae bacterium | reverse complement strand
GACCGTGGCGTACTGGACCAGGTCGTTGAGATCGTCGATCAGGCCGATCACCTCGTCCTTGCGGACCTTCCCGGCCACCGAAGCGGCGCGCACGCTGGTCAGTGATCGACCGGCGGCGCGGACCACGCGGATCGCGCCGTCCAGCGCGTCTTCGCCGTCGACCACGCCGTCGCGGTTGAGGTCGAGGCTCATGGCCTGGGCCTGCAGGCGCCAGCGGGTGCCGGTGGTCAGCGTGCTGAGCAGGGTTTCCTGGGCACGCGGATCGGGCAGGCCGCGGATCAGGCGGCGGATAGCGTCGAAGGAGGGTTCGGAGCGTCTGGAGATCCATCGGTAGACGGTGGAATTGGACACGCCGGACAGGTCGGCGATCTCGGTCACGGTGGTCTGTTCGCTCTCGATGAGCTTCTGCAGGGCGCTGGCAAGCATGATGGGTCTCCGGAGGGTACTACGTCCTTTTAACATACCACGCGGATTGACTGCAGAAATGCGCAACCGGTGCCTATCTGTTGTCACTCGTGCAAATACAGATGTTGTATGCTTTTGTATATGAGCCGGGGGGCGGGTCTTCCGGGGCGTTTAGTCGAAACCGGGGCATGGGTTGGGACAGTACTAACTTGTCCCAACCCGTTTTTTATTAAGAGCTTAGCGGTTTACATGCTCGGCCAGGTCTTGTTGGTGAACACGCCGTCGCGGCTGATGACCTTGCCATCGACCGTGATGCTGCCGCCGAACCGCATATCACAGACCATGTCCCAGTGCAGGCCGGACTGATTGGAATTACCCGACTCGGGGTAGCCGGCTCCGACGGCCAGGTGGAACGTGCCACCGATCTTCTCATCGAACAGCGTGTTCTTGGTGTACTGCTGGATCTGGTAGTTGGTGCCGATCGCCACCTCGCCGACGCGCGAGGCGCCCGGGTCCAGCGCGAGCATCTTCTTGAGGAACGCGAGATCGTTGGAGGACTTGGCCTGAACGACCTTGCCCTTCTCGAAGGTCAGTTCGATGTCGTTGACCTCGCGCCCCATGTGGCAGGCGGGGAAGGAGTACTTGACCACGCCGTTGACGCCGCCGTCCTTGGCCTTGAGGTTCGGGCCGGTGAAGACCTCGCCGTCGGGGAAGTTACAGTCGCCGAAGCAGTTGATCCATGTCATGTCCTCGACGTTGACGGTCAGGTCCGTGCCGTTGGCGGTCTGGAAGCGGACCTCTTTCGAGTCCTTGTTGAGGTAATCGGTCAGCTTCTGTTGACGCTTGGCGATCTTCTTCCACTCGGCCACGGGGTCGTCCTTGTCCAGATGGCCGGCGTTGAAGACAAACTCCTCGTAGTCCCGCAGCGACATCGACGCGTTCTGCGCGCCGGACGGCGTGGGGTAGAGCGTGGTCACCCACTTGAGCGAGCCCTCGGCGGCGCGGTTGAAAAACGTCTTCACCAGCGGCTTGCGCGCCGTGCTCGCCAGCGCCTGCTTCTTCGGGTCGACGTTGGTCTGGGACTTGGTGTTCGTCGTGGCCTTGATGCTGATCGCCACGTCGATCTGCTTCATCGCGTACTTCGTGATCGGATTGACGTACCGGAGCTGATCCTTCGAGGCCCGCTCGAAGAAGATATCGGTGAACTGCTCGGGCGCGCAATCGAAGAGGACGTGTGCCCCCGCGTCGATGCATTGCTCGTAGATCGCCTCGAGCAGCGGCATGGCTTCCGGGCTGGACGTCAGCCGGACGAGCTGGCCTTTCCGGACCTTGGTGGAGTAGTGCACGAGCACGCGGGCGAGCTTGTCGATTCTGGGATCACGCATGACGGGGCATCCTTTGGTTACGTTTCGATCGTGTGGAAGCCGTCATGCTAGCGTGAAGGATACACCCTTGCATGTTTTTCCGTCTCGCTTACGGCGTGTATAGTACGTATCCCACGATTGTTACCGCCAAGGGCCAGGCGATGCGATTCAAAAACAGTTCCAACGGGTATGGACTTGTCACCCAGGGTTTACACTGGGCCACGGCGATCCTGCTGGTCAATCAGTTCGTCACCGCGGCGATGATCGCGTCACAACTCGGTGGGGCGGGGGTGTATGGTTGGCACAAGGTGGTGGGGACGTGGGTGATGCTCGTGGTGTTTGCCCGGCTCGTCTGGCGCAAGGCGACGAAGCTGCCGGACTTCGCGCCGGGGTTGTTCGGCTGGGAGATCTCGTTTATCGAGTTCGTCGAACGGGCGTTGTATGTGCTTCTATTGGTGATGCCGATCAGCGGTGTGGTGATGTCGGTCGCGGGTTCGCAGGCCGTGCCGATGCTGGGTTTGTTTACGGTCGGCCCGATCGATTCGCCGATCATCTGGCTGGCGAAAACGGGGCGGCTGATCCACGTCGCGTCCGCGTGGTTGTTGGCCGGTGCGATCGCGGTGCACGTCACGCTGGTGCTGCGGCGGCACTGGTACGAGAAGGGCGGTTACGCCGACCGCATGAACCCGTTCAGCAAGGATTGAGCGTTACGCCAGCAGGTTCGCGCTGGTCTGGGGGAAGGTGACCTCCAGCATGACCGTGTCGGTCTCGACGTGCACCTGCGCGCCGGTCATCGCCGCGGGCAGCAGCAGCGTGTTGCCCCGCTGGTACGGCGTCTGTTCCTCGGCTCGACAGGAGGTGTGGCCCGTGCCTTCCATGACCATCCACACGACCGGCTCGGCGGCGGTGAGTGGCTGTTCATAGCCGGCCGGCATGGTCACGCGATCGATGTGAAAGTGTTCACATCGCACCAGGCCCTCCACGACGGTCCGATCGTTTTCCAGTCGCGTGCCCGGTTCGAAACGCGCGGTGTCAGCCGGGCCGAAGTGGATGCACTCCATCGCCTGTTCGATGTGCAGCTCGCGACCGGTCCGCCCCCAGTCGTACACGCGGAACGTCGTGTCGCTGGGTGTCTGCACCTCCGCGACAAGGATCCCCGCGCCCAGCGCGTGACACGTCCCCGAGGGCAGGTAGTGAATATCACCGGGCTGGACCTCGATGCGTATCATCAGGTCTTCTACGGTGTTGTTGCGGATCGCATCGCGGAACTGAGAAGCGGTCACGCCTTCCTTGACGCCCTTGTAGATCGCGGCGCCCGGCTCGGCGGCCAGGACGTACCACGCCTCGCTCTTGAGAAACGCGCCGGCGTTTTCCCGCGCGTACTGCTCGGATGGGTGGACCTGCACGGAGAGGTTGGCCGACGCGTCCAGCAGCTTCACCAGCAGGGGGAAGCCGCCGTCGTCGGCGGGGGGGAGGTTGCCCATGAGCTCCGGGCCGTGCTTGATCATCGCGTCGTGCAGGGTGCGGCCGACCAGCGCGCCGTTGGTGATGACCGAACGCTCGGCCCCGCCGCCTCCGCCGGACACGCTCGTCTGCGTCATGTCCACCAGCTCCCACGACTCGCCGATCATGTCGTCGCCGGGCAGCGTGCGACCCATCGCGTCTTCCAGCACGCGACCGCCCCAGACCTTGGCCTTGTAGATCGGCTCAAACTTCAGTGGATACAGGGGCATGGCTCATCCTTCGGTTGACTCGGCCAGCACCGCGCGGACCGCTCGCTCCACGGCCGGCCAGCTGGCGCCGGGCGCCTTGTTGATCGTGATGAAATCGCCCAGCATCATGACGGTTTGCACGCCGGTCACGTCGAACAGCGCACGGGCGAGCGGGTCGTCCGCGGCCTGGTCGGCGGAGAAATAGCTGCGCGTGCCGACACAGACCGGCCGATCCAGCATCGCCTTGCGGGCGTTGGGATTCGGCGTGGACTCGAACTGGGTCACCTGGTACGCCATGGGCTGTCACCCGTCGCGCCGCGGCGGGCGGCGGGCCTTGCCATCAAGGTAAAGATGGGCAATGACGGATGCAACAGGGCCGAATTTCACCCCACGACGGGAGTTTGGGCGGGCTTGATTTCCGATACGGGATGGTTAACATACTGGACTCCCACGCGGGTGTAGCTCAGTGGTAGAGCGTCACGTTGCCAACGTGAATGTCGTGAGTTCAAATCTCATCACCCGCTTTGATAAGCCCCTCACCGGCCAACA
Organism: Phycisphaeraceae bacterium; assembly: GCA_028280965.1. Taxonomy (GTDB): domain Bacteria; phylum Planctomycetota; class Phycisphaerae; order Phycisphaerales; family Phycisphaeraceae; genus JAHQVV01. The sequence goes on along the minus strand of JANQKT010000187.1, from coordinate 517 downwards.
CTTGTGAGGGGCTTTTCTTATGCCAACTCTACGCCCTGAGCCTTTACGCTCTTCACGTACGCTCTTCGGGGAGTATGGGGTCACGTCACACCGGACCGATCCAATATCCCAGTCCGTACACCGCGTCTTGTCGCCTGCTCCATCCTTGACGACTTTTGGGAGAGGGAAGCAAAGTACACACACACACTTTGTCTCGTTGTAGCAATTGCGGCAGGGGCATATTCCTCATTCCATAAGAAAAAGCCCTCGCGCGTCTTACGCTAACGCATGAGGGCATATGAGGGCTCGTGTTTGAATAAAAGCCCTCGCACGCAAATGATCCCGTGCAAGGGCAATGGAGGTTGCCGATCGTTACGTTCAGCCGCGCCGCCGCCGCATCAGGGCGATCCCGCCGAGGCCCAGCAGCATCAAGCTGGCGGGCTCCGGCACGCTGGCCGTCGCCTGCTCGCCGCCCAGGCCCAGGTCGTTGAGCCAGTTCAGCGTCAGCAGCGCCAGGTCGGTCGGGTTCACGAAGCCG
>JANQKT010000174.1 GCA_028280965.1 Phycisphaeraceae bacterium | reverse complement strand
CGTGGGTCGGCGTGCTGGACTTCATCGACCTGCCCGAGCGTATCGACGCCGAACTGAGCAACACCGACGCGCCCGGCGTGCCCGATGATCCACGGCAGTTAACGGGCCGATTAACAGCGCATGCACGCCTTCCGGGTGTGGGCAGCGCCGCGGTGCTGGTGTCGGACCAGGCCGCCGACCTGACCCGCCGGCTGACGGTCGTCGGCGACCGGTCGCAGCTCGTCATCACCGCCGGCGGCTACAAGCTCACCCGATCGAGTGGTGAGGTCGTCGATGAGCAGCACGCCGAGCGCGAGCCGAACTTCATCGAGCAGATCGCGGCGCAGTGGCGGCGGCTGATCGACCAGCGCACCCCGCCGCCGGAGCACCGCGCGACGCGTGAACAGCACGCGTTGGCGTGCTGCCTGGCGTGCTTATTGAGTGCGCGGACGGGCACGCCGGAGAGCCCGGGGAAGATGCTGCAGCTAGCGCGGGTTTAGCCACCTCTCAACATCAGTCACAGGGACTTGTCTTGCTGGAAATGCGCCTGCCCGGTAGAAGCACTCTGTCTACTTGCCGCCCTGCAATGCATCAACGTGATCTGTGAAACCCAATCGGCCGCCTGTCATTCCTGCCCGGCCTTCCCTCGGTGTGGCCCGAAGGCGCTCGAACACACCCAGCAACTGATTGTGGTTGTTGTGGGTCGTCTTGATGATCAAGACTCCGTTCAAGCCGGTAATCGTTCCACCCAAGGGCGTGCCCGCGAGACGATCGGACCAGTGCTCATGCTTGCCAACGGTGGATGTCAATAACTCGACGATTTGGTCGGTCTGCTGTTGGTATATAGCCTGACGCTGTTCCTCAGTGAATTCGCGATTCGCCGTGTCCCCGAGCGGCGGAGAAAACAGATCGCGGACGTCATAGATCTGTACAACAATAGGCGCCGGCCCAAATGTGGCGATGCCGCCTTCGATACGCCACACGGTTTGCACTGGCAGCGGCCAGTACAGGGCGGCCTCTTGATCCACAGCCTGCTCGAAGACCGTGCGGAAAGCCGCATCAAACGGCGCATTCGCCAGGCGCACCGTCAGTTTCTTCGGTTCTGCCAGTCCGACCACTTCAGCCAGTTCGGGGTCGATCACGAATGGCCGACCGGTCTGATCGGCGAACTGGTCCATCGCTTCAACAAAGTCCGCCTCTCTCAGGTCCAAATCCACTTTGGTTTGGAGCAGCTCGGATAAGAGTTCAGCATCTTGACCTTCGAGCGCTTGATTCGTGGTTTGGTTGACCTGGGCCGAGCACGCTACTAACAATGTAAAGGCAAACATGCCTATCAATGTCATAAGCCGAGATACATCAAATGCGAAAGGCATACTGAGCCGGTTTATGTAGTCAAGCGGGTTGGCGTAAGGCATAGTCGGCTCCGGGCAGTGATAAATGGGCAGGGCCGACTGATTTTAGTTCGTCGCGGTTCGTGTTCAATACGCTTTATGAACTACGCTGGGCGCCGCTCTTCGACCGCGGGGTTTTGTACGCGGATCATCTTGGCGGTGATTAGGCACGTCTCGCACACCGCGGCATCCAGCCTCGGTGTGGCGTCCGAGCCACAGGACGGTGCTGGTTCACTTTCATGGTGGGACAGGCTTCCAGCTTGTCATGGCTGTAAATGATTCTTCATGACAGGCTGGAAGCCTGTCCCACCATGAAAGTGAACCACTACCCACAGGACGCAGGCCTTTGACACCTCCACCCGCCCCGCTAAACTATATGGCTCGCGTGAGCGTCGACTGTGACGGAGCCGCCGGAGACGGCGGCCGAGGCGCAGACAGCGGCGGATGGCCGAGCACCGACCCGGCCCCCAACCAACGCTCCCGCGAGCGTCGGGCCCTTTCTACGCCGCCCTGACCTCCGTCAGCGGCGGCCGCCAAAGGACCCCCGGACGGTCGAGCGCGGCTTTTTGCGAACCGCGGATCGTACAGATGGTAGATGGTCCCCATTGGCCCGTGGTGTAATTGGCAACACAGCTGGTTTTGGTCCAGTCGTTCCAGGTTCAAGTCCTGGCGGGCCAGTTTTTCATCCCCAACCCGGAGCGTGCGGTGGCAGAGAATCAACGCGTGGACGCGATCATCATGGCGGCGGGCAAGGGCACGCGCATGGGCGGGGACCTGCCCAAGGTCCTATACCCGGTCGCGGGCGAGCCGATGGTGAAGTGGGTCGTCCGGGCCTGCCGCGCCGCCGGGGCCGAGCGGTGCATCCTCGTGGTCGGCTACAAGCAGGAACTGGTCCGCGAGGCGCTCGCCGATGAGGCAGGCGTTGAGTTCGTCGAGCAGCTCGAGCAGAAAGGCACGGCCCACGCGGCACAGATGGCCGAACCGGCGTTCGAAGGCAAACCCATCGGCGACCTGTTCCTCCTCGCGGGTGATGGCCCGCTGATCCGGTCGCAGACGCTCGGCCGGCTGCTCGAGGTCCACCGCCGCTCGAGCGCGTCAGCGACGCTGGCGACGTCGGTGATCGACGACCCGACGGGCTACGGCCGAATCATCCGCGATACCGACGGCCAGTTTGACGCCATCGTCGAGCAGAAAGACGCGACAGACGAACAACGCACTGTGAAAGAAGTCAACCCGAGCTACTACTGCTTCGACGGCGGGCAGATGTTCAAGACGATCGATCAGATCGGTGCGAACAACGCGCAGGGCGAGTACTACATCACCGACGCCCCGGGCCTGCTCAAGCAGCAAGGGCAGACCGTGACGGTAGTGGATGCGGTCCCGCCGGAGGACGTGCTTTCGATCAACAACCCCGAACAGCTGGCGGAGGTAGACCGGATCCTCCGCGAGCGGCTGGGGATGCCTATGGATGCAGGAGCGCGAGCATGAGCGCCGCCGACGCCGACGCGATCAAGATCTTCCACGGCCGTGCCAGCCGGGACCTGTGCGAGCGGATCTGCTCGTACCTCGAGCTGCCGATCGGCAAGGGTGTCACGCGGATGTTCCCGGATGGCGAGTTGCTGGTGAAGCTCGACGAGGACGTTCGCGGGCGCGACTGCTACGTCGTGCAGTCGACGCACGACCCGGTCAACGCGCACCTGATGGAGCTGCTGATCTATATCGACACGCTCAAGCGCGCGTCCGCCGGCCAGATCACCGCGGTGATCCCGTACTTCGGCTACGCGCGGCAGGACCGCAAGGACGAGGGCCGCACGCCCATCACCGCGAAGCTGGTCGCCAACCTGATCACCGCGGCGGGCGCGAACCGCGTCCTGGCGATGGACCTGCACGCCGCGCAGATCCAGGGCTTTTTTGATATCCCCGTCGATCATCTCAACGCCGCGCCGGTGCTGTTCAGCCACTTCGAGCAGCTGCGCGACGCATCCTCGACCGACGTCGTCATGGCCAGCCCGGACGTCGGCAACGTGAAGATGGCCGCGGGCTTCGCGAACAAGCTCGGGGTCGACATCGCGATCATCGACAAGCGGCGCAAGTCCGGCACGGAGGTCGATGCGGCGCACCTGATCGGCGATGTCAACGGCAAAGAGGTGTTCATGATCGACGACATGATCTCCACCGCCGGCACCGTCGCCAACGCCGCCCGCATGCTCAAGGAGCACGGCGCACGGACGATCACCGTCGGCTGCACGCACCCGGTGCTCGTCGGCCTGGCGATGGAGCGCATCAACGAGGCGCCCATCGACCGCCTGGTCGTCACCGACACGATCCCCGACGGCGAGCGCTGCGACCCGATCCGCGGCAAGCTCACCGTGCTCTCCGTTGCCGAACTGATCGGCGAAGCGATCCACCGCATCCACCACAACCGCAGTGTCAGCTCGCTGCTCCAGACCGGCGGCAGCAAACGCTAACAATCAATAACAACGCTGAGCGACAAAGAAACGAAAGGAACACACCATGGCCACCACCGAAATCCCCACCCTCGAAGTCCAGCCGCGTGAGAAGATCGGCACCCGCTACGCCAAGCGCGACCGCGCCGCCGGCCTGATCCCCGCCGTGATCTACGGGCACAAGCAGGGCCCGGTCCACGTCACCGTGCACGGCAAGACCTTCACCGACCTGATGCACCACGAGGTCCACATCATCGACGTGAACGTCGGCGGGAAGACCGAGCACACGCTGATCAAAGCGATCCAGTGGGACACCTACGGCAAAGAGATCATCCACATCGACCTGGAGCGCGTGGACCTGTCCGAGACGATCGAGGTCGAGGTCGAGCTGCAGCTCACCGGCGACCCGGTCGCGCTGCGTGAGTCCGGTACCGTGCTGGACCACCCGACGACGATGGTCAAGATCCGCTGCCGGGCCGACGCGATCCCCTCGCACCTGGAGCACTCGATCGCGGAGTTGGGCGCTGCCGAACCCGTGACCGTCGCCGACCTCACCCCGCCGGCGGGGATCGAGATCGTGATGCCCGGCGAGCAACTGATCTGCCAGATCACCGGCGTGAAGGTCAGCGAGTCTGTCGCCGAAGCGATCGAAGGCACCGGCGGCGACGACGAGACAAGCGACGCCGAGCCCGAAGTCATCAACAAGGGCAAGGAAGAAGAAGCCGAAGGCTGATCCCAACCAAACCCCCGTTTGCGCGGCCCCGAAAGGGGCCGGCTTACTTTCGATCGAACGCCGCCCATCACGATCCCGGCCTTCGCGGGCCGGCGCCGAGCCATGAAACTGATCGTCGGCCTGGGCAACCCCGGCCCCGAATACGCCAAGACCCGCCACAACGCCGGCTTCATGCTCGTCGACAAGCTCGCGGCGCGGCACGGCCTGTCGGGCGCGAAGCACAAGTTCCACGCTGGCGTCCTCGACGGTGAGTTGCACGTTGGTTCGCCGATGCAGCCGTTCCGCTGCGTGCTGATGCAGCCGACGACCTACATGAACCGTTCGGGCCTGGCCGTTGGCGAGGCCGTGGCGTTCTACAAGCTTGACCCGTCCACCGATTTGCTGATCCTGGTCGATGACGTCGCCCTGGACGTCGGCACGATCCGCCTCCGCGGTTCCGGCTCGGCGGGCGGGCAGAACGGCCTGGCCGACATCGAGCGCGCGCTGGGCACCAACAAGTACCCGCGCCTGCGCATCGGCATCGGCCCCAACGACTTCAACGGCCGAAAGGCTCCGCAGAAAGACTTCGTCCTCGGCCGATTCACACCCGACCAGGAAGCCGAACTCGAACACGCGCTCGACAAGGGCGTCAAGTGCGTAGAGAGCTGGCTGATGGACGGGCTGGAGAAGACGATGAGCTTGTTTAATGCGAAAAACTAATTCGGGTTCGGCTGGGTCAATACCAAATTTGCTTTGAACAAATCAACTTCGTGATGGACCTGAACCAAGCGAGAAACCCTGCCGTTCTGCCTCACGACAACCAACCACCGCAACGGTGTACCGGGCTGCGTTCCGCCCATCGTGGTGGGCTGCGGATCGCGGTAGGTTTCGATCTTAAGCTGATGCCCGGCCCCGATTCGCCAGACGCGCACGGGCAACGAGAAGCCTTTGTCGGCTCTGAACATCCTGTAGAACGCCCAGGTCAACATTGAACCAACCAGCACCCACGCCAGGCCGAACGGCAGGATCGACCAGCCCTCTTTCAAGCCCGTCTGGCTTAAAACCATTGCAACAGGTATGAGCACCGTGGCGGTCGTCCCAACGGACAGGTAAAGGAGCAGGCCCCACCACGGCCGCAACGACATCCGCCGGAGCAACACAAACCGACGTCGCCAAACAACCCATTCGTAAGGGGTGTGCTCGATCGACCTGGCCATACAAAAAGCCTATCGTGGAACGGCTATCAGCTTTGGCAATGGATTTCAAATAATCAGCGCAGCAACACCTCACGCCCCCGCGAGCTCGGCCTCGTGCTCCAGCAGCATCATGTGCAGCTTGGTCGCGCTCGGGGCCTGCTTAACCGCGTCCCGGAAGGTGTCGTCGGTCAGCATCCGGCTGATCTTTGCCAAGGCCTGGATGTGCGGGCCGGTCTGGTCGGCGGGGCTGGCGAGCAGGATAATCAACTCAACCGGCTTGCCGTCGATCGCGCCGAACTCGATCGGCTCGGCGGGCAGGCCGATGGCCATGTGCAGCTGATCCAGGCAGCCGGTCTTGCCGTGCGGGATCCCGATGCCGTGGCCGATGCCGGTCGTGCGGGTCTGCTCGCGCTGCCAGACGGCGTCCTTGAGCTGCTGCACCTCGGTCACCGCATCGGTAGCGGCGAGCAGGTCGACCAGCTCGAACAGCGCCGCCTGCTTGTCCGAAGACGCGAGCGGGACTTTGATACAGCTGGGTTTGAGGATGTCGGATAAACGCATCGATCAGGCCTTGTGCGCGGGGGGCCACCAAGCCATCCGGGGCAGGCGGAATCCCTAAAGATAGCGTCGGCCGATGGCGGGGACAAGCCTCGGCGAGGCCGCCGGGGCGTTAGGATAGGGTGATGAGAATCCTCGCCCTTTTCGCCCTGCTGCTGACCGTGTCGGCGACGGCCTTTGCCCAAGGCCAGCCCGCGAGTCGGCCGAACGTGCTGTTCATCATCGCCGACGACCTGTCCGCCGAGGCGCTGGGGTGCTACGGCAACGGGCAGGTCCGGACGCCGAACCTCGACCGGCTCGCCGAGCGCGGCACGGTGATGGACCGCGCGTACTGCCAGTACCCGGTCTGCGGGCCGGCCCGCGCGGCGCTGCTCTCGGGGCTGTACCCGCAGCAGAACCGCGTCATCACCAACAGCGACAAAGACATCCTGTCCAAGTCGCTCGGCGGCCACCCGACCCTGCCCGAGTACTTCAAGCAAAACGGCTACACGACCGCTCGCTGCGGCAAGCTCTACCACATGCGTGTGCCCGGCCACATCACCGCCGGCGTCCACGGCCCGGACCACGCCACGTCCTGGACCGAGCGCTACAGCTTCCGCGGGCCCGAGCAGTGGACCCCAGGCCAGACCCAGATGCTGTCGGGCGAGACGCTCAAGCCCGACCCGGATCGCGACAAGCACTACGGCCTGGGCTACGGCACCGCGTTCTTCGTGGTTGAAGACCCGACCGACGGCGCCGAGCAGCACGATGTCCAGGCCACCGACAAGGCCATCGAACTGCTGGGCAAGTACCAGCAGGACGACAAGCCTTTCCTCCTCGCGGTCGGTTACGTCCGGCCGCACGTCCCGCTCGTCGCCCCCCGGAAGTATTTCGATGCGCTTGAAAACGTCGAGATCAAGCTGCCGACCTGGCCGCGTGGCGACCGACAGGACATCCCCAAGGCGGGCATCACGCGCGTCGGTGAGCACAGCGGGACGGACACCGATGCCAAACGCCGGGGCGTCCTGCGGGCCTACTACGCCAGCGTGTCGTTCATGGATGCGCAGGTCGGCCGGCTGCTGGATGAGCTTGAAGAGCAAGGCCTGGCCGACAACACGATCGTGGTCTTCCTCTCCGACCACGGCTACCACCTGGGCGAGCACGACTTCTGGCAGAAGATGAGCCTGCACGAAGAGTCGGCGCGGATCCCGCTGATCGCCGCGGGCCCGGGCATCGAGCCGGGCCAGCGTTGGCCGGGGCTGGTCGAGTCGGTGGACATCTATCCGACGCTTTGCCTGATGGCCGGCCTGCCCGTGCCCGAGCGCTGCGCGGGGATGGTGCTGTACGGCATGGACGACGACCCGCGCAGCGACGCCTACACGCTCAGCCGCAACGGGCACCTGTTGCGGACCCAGGCGTGGGCGTACATGCGGTACAACGACGGGTCCGAGGAGCTGTATGACATGCAGAGAGACCCGAAGCAATTTAAGAACCTGGCAAAAGACGACGGCGCGGCCCGGACGCTAAAACAAATGCGCGGGTTGCTGGATGAGAAACTCCTGGTGATTGAAATGCCGAATCGGTGAATGAGTTGCTGGTCATTGTTCTGGGGATGAAGTAAAAGGTGAGGCCTGCGCCTCTTCATCTGGGGACAGTTCGAACCAGCCGCCCCACATCTGACACTTCATGACCTGCCCGCCAAGCGAGATGAGAACTTGTAGATTTTTATCTCGGTCCTTGATCGGATGGTCGAGCGGAAACCCGCGCGTAGAATTATGAACTCGCCCTCGGGTTGCGATCAAATCTTGAGTAACCAAATGCGCATCAACCCAATGGTCACCAAACTGTGACCGGCCCCATCTGGCCCAGACAATCTGATTGCCAGAGCTTTTACCGCTACCGATATATTCGTTCATGCGCTTGATTTCCGGCTGATTCGGTGGCCCGCCGGGAGGCTTTATCTCGGGGCCTTGAAGATTCATGCGTAACCAGCTCGTATTGTTCATGCCAATTTTCAGGGGACCACCTGGCGTGTCGAATAGCAAAATCAACGCGTTGGCATATCTTCTACCCGGATCACCAACTTCCCGGACTAATGCCGCCCCACGGCACGTAAACACACCTGACTTATCAAGTTGGGTTCGGATGTATTCTGTCGCATCGACCCATTCGCCGTCTTCCCCCCATGCCGCCCAACGCAGCGTAACATCCTTCGCTGAATAGTCTACATCGAGTGGGATTCGCAGCGCCTCGGTCGATGATTCCTGAGCACCCTCGGGCGTTGTTTCTGGCGGGTTGCTGTCTTCTGCCCCCTCACCCTTGTTGTCATCAGACCCACAGCCATACATGAAGGCAGCTGCCAGCAGGAAAACTAAAGACGTGGAGATTGCGTATCGCATGTCTAGATCTCCGGATTGATCTGCGCCATCACATAATATAACAGTATCTCCCAACGGAAACGGTATCTTATTCCCGCTTGAGTAACGCAAAATCATCCATCCTGAGTGCTTCGATCAAACTGCGCGCCGCGGTTAACAAGCTCGCGTTCGCCGACCCCATCACGCACATCTACAACCCGCTCGACTACGCGTGGGCGATGCACAAGCAGTTCATCACGCGTTTCGGCGGCGGGCGCAAGCGCATCCTCATGCTCGGCATGAACCCCGGGCCGTGGGGGATGGCGCAGACCGGTATACCCTTCGGCGAGATCGCGGCGGTGCGAGGCTACATCGGCATCAATGCACCGATCAACAAACCAAAAGACGAGCACCCCAAACGCCCGGTCGAGGGCCTGGCATGCGCCCGGTCGGAGGTCTCGGGCCGGCGGCTGTGGGGGCTGATGGCAGAGCGGTATCCCGACCCGGCCGACTTCTTCAACGATCACATGGTCGTGAACTACTGCCCGCTGGTGTTCATGGGTGAAACGGGCAAGAACATCACGCCGGACAAGCTACTCGCCGATGAGCGCGAACCGTTGGAAGCCGTATGCGATGCCCACCTGCTCGGCCTGATCGAGGTTTGGAAACCCGAATGGGTCGTCGGCGTCGGCGCGTTCGCGGAGAAGTGCGCCAAGCGGGCGCTGGGCGAGACGGACTTGAAGTTCGGCCGGATCCTCCACCCCAGCCCCGCGAGCCCGGCGGCCAACCGCGGCTGGGCGGAACAGGCGGAGAAGCAGATGATCGAGCTGGGTCTATGGGATTGAAACCACAGATACACACGGATCAATACAGATTCAAACCGTCATCCTGCACCCGTGTGGATCAGCCCGCATCGGTGGTTCCAAGCAGGCGGACAGCAGACGGAATCCCCGCTAAAATCCCCGGAGCATGAGCGATACCCCCACCACCGTCCCCTGCCGGCTCGCCCTCGCCGACGGCAGTGTTTTTACAGGCACCGCCTTCGGCGATACCTCCCCGCGCTGCACAGTCGGCGAGGTCTGCTTCAACACCTCGATGGGCGGCTACCAGGAGATCCTCACCGATCCGTCCTACGCCGGGCAGATCGTCACGATGACCTGCCCGCTGATCGGAAACTATGGCACATCCGACGGCGACCTCGAATCAACGCGTGCCCACTGCTCGGGCTTCATCGTCCGCGAGCTCGCCAACGCCGAGAGCAACTACCGCTCGACCGCGAAGCTCGAGGCCTGGCTGGCCGGGCAGGGTCTGGTCGGGATTACCGGTATCGACACCCGGGCGCTGACCCGCAAGCTGCGCGTCGATGGCGCGATGGACGGGGTGCTCTGCACCGACCCGAGCAAGTCGGACGACGGACTCGTGCAGATAGCGAAAGACTCGCCGGGCCTGGTCGGGCGTAACCTCGCCAAAACCGTCAGCCGTGACCAGCCGGTCATCTGGGATGACGACCTCGGCGGGTGGTCGCCGCTGCAGGGCGCGATCGCCAAGCCCGACGACAGGCTCAAGGTCGTCGCGCTGGACTGCGGGGCCAAGCTCAATATCCTGCGCAACCTTGTGGATTCGGGCTGCGACGTCACGGTGCTGCCGTTCGATGCGTCGCCGGAAGCGATCCTCGAGCACAAGCCCGACGGCCTGTTCGTCTCCAACGGCCCGGGCGACCCCGCGGCGGTCACAGAAACCATCGAGACGCTTAAGCAGCTGCGCAGCAAGCTGCCGACCTTCGGCATCTGCCTCGGCCACCAGCTGCTGTCGCTGGCGATGGGCGCCGAGACGTACAAGCTAAGGTTCGGCCACCGCGGCGGCAACCAGCCCGTCCAGAATTTGGGCACCGGCAAGGTCGAGATCACCAGCCAGGACCACGGCTTCGCGGTCGATCTCGACTCACTCAAGCAGGCTGGCGGCGAGCCGACGCACATCAACCTCAACGACAAGACGCTCGAAGGCTTCCGCCACGCGACCGAGCCGACCTTCGCCGTGCAGTACCACCCCGAAGCGAGCCCGGGCCCGCACGATGCGCGGTACCTGTTCGACTGCTTCGTCGCAATGATGCAGACCGGCGCGAGCCCGACGAGCGAGCAGATGGACGCGGCGCAGCGGGCACGAAACGAACTGGCGACGGCATAAACGCGTCGCGGGAGACGCGCAGCGTCCCGATCGAGTCATCTGGTGCTGGCTGAACGGGACGCTGCGCGTCACCCGCGACACTTGTTCGTTACTTCGGCTCGATCTTCACCGGGAACCCCTCGAACTGATCGCCCGCTTCCGGTTCCGGCTTGTCCACGTCGAACAGGTAGCGGTACAGGTTAAATGTCACCGCGTGCGTCTCCGGGTCCACAACGACCAGGCCGTACCCCGAGCCCTTGCGGTGGGCGGACACCTCGGGGTTGCCTTCACCGCGCGTGTTGAGCTTGTTTGTGCCGGCCTCGGGGTTGCCCGCGGCGAGGACGGTGAACTTGTTGCCGAAGACGTCGGTGAAGTCGCCTGTCACCTGCGATTTGTCGTCTTCGTTCGGCCACCACGCGCGCGGCCAGCCGTTGCTCGTGCCCGGGACCATGAACGCGTAGGGCCCGTCGTTGTGTTCGTCGATCCCCTGGCGGACGAGCAGGCCCAGGTGCTGGTCGCCGTGCAGCATGACGGTCTTGCCATCTTTGAACGGCGCGAGCGCCCGCTGCCGGCCGGAGCGCGGCCAGCCGTTGCTGTCGAAGTCGTACTTGTTTCGGTTCAGGTTCGGGCCGGTGTGCGTGTGGCCCTTGCTGAAGATCGTCTGCGACAGCACGATGCGCAGCGGCGCCTCCTCGGTCTGCCTGGACCACTCAGACAGAAATGCCTCCTGCCGCCCGCCGAGCAGCTGCGCACCTTCGGGGTCGACCTGCTCGGGCGTGAGCTGCTGCCTGTTGCCCTTGGGCAGCACGGCGCTCGGCCCGCTCTTCCACTTGCGGTCCTCGATCACCGCGATCGGCACGCCGCCCCACTTGAAATCGGTGTAGTACACACTGATGTCGCGCAGCACCGGCGTCGGGTCGTGCGCGTCGGGCAGGTGCGCGGTCTGCGTCCGCTGCACGCCGTTGACCCAGTCCGGGTGCATGACGTACCCGCCGTCGTTGATGTTCTTCGTCCACCTGCCGTCCGCGCCCCAGATGTTGCCCTGAAAGACATCGTGGTCGTCGGGGATGATGATGCTCGGCGTGTTCGCCAGCACCTCGCGCCAGGTCCAGCCGAACTGGTAGTACTTGCGCAGGTAGTCGAGCATGGCCAGCTCGGTCGGCGTGCGTTTGAGCCGGAACCCGCCATACATCTCGTAGATCTGGTCGCCGGCGAAGAAGACGAGGTTGGGCTTGTGCGTCTTGACGTTCTCGACCAGGGTCGGCAGCGGGAAGGCGTAGCCGTGGTCGCAGGAGAACACGCCGATCTTCAGCGGCTCGCCGGTGGTCGCCGGGTCGGGGATGAACGTGCCGTGCCAGAAGTGGTCCGCGCCCTGAAACGTGTAGCGGACGCGATACTCGACCTCGCCCGCGGGGATCGTTCCGCGCAGCAGCGCCGAGTACGTCAGCGGGTCATAGTCCTGCGTGTCGATCGTCTGCCAGGCCTCGCCCTGCCTGATCTGCAGCTTGACCGGCTTGGGGTCGTCCTCGCCCATCGGCGCGAGCATGGCGAGCAGTTTGACTTTGTTGCCCTGGCGGGTGTACTGGCTCCAGAGGATCGGACCGAAGGTATTGGCTTCCTGCTTGGCCAGCGCGTCGCCTTCGCCGCTCCAGTTCGTGAAGACGACCTCGGGGCTCTGCCCGTCTTTGCCCTGCTCGGTTCCACCGGTCGCTAGCGCGATGTTGCCCGCGAGGTCTTCGGGCGCGATCTGCTTCTCGACCATTGCCGCCGGCTCGGGGAAACCATCCGAGAGCGGATCGTCGTTCGGACGGAATACCACCAGCCCGAAGCCCGCTTCATTCTTGGACAGCCATAGGGTCAGCGGTTTAGTCGGATCAACCTTCTGCTCGGCCTCCACATCACCCAGGAACACCGTCCCGTCACCGCGGACACCCGCATTCAACCGCTGCTTCGGGCCGACCAGGATGTGCCGCTGGTCATCCATCAGCCCCTGGATGCCGACCGCAAACCCGCCCCAGACCGCGCGTCTGTTTTGAATCGTTTCCAGCCCACGCAGCTGGACCTCTGTGAAGAGGTAGAGTTCGCCCTCGGGTTTGCCGACCCGCCAGACCGTGTTCTGCAACAGCCGGTTCGGCGCGGCCCGGGCGATGAGTTTCCCGTCCTCCACACGCCAGTCGTAGAGCGGGCTGGCCCACGCCTCGGGCCCGGCCCATCGACGGTTACCCTCCCACCGCATCCCGAACTCGGCGGAGGCACTTGGGCCAACGGATGCGCAGCCGAAACACAGAACCACGGTCAGCAACGCTGTCAGACGCATCATCATCGCTCCTTGGAAACACGCGTGACGCATACTGTACGCAAAATCTATTGCCGCCGGGTCGCCCGCCCTGCTACGCTACGTGCATGCAGGACGCACCGCCCACGCCTCACGCCGGTCAGGACGACCCGCTTGCTTCCGTGCTCAAGCGGCACTTCGGCCACGAGGCCTTCAGGCCGATGCAGCGGGCTATCATCGACAACGTGCTGCTCGGCCGGGACACCTTTGTCGTCATGCCGACCGGCGGGGGCAAATCGCTGTGCTACCAGCTTCCCGCATTGATCGGTGACGGTACGACCGTCGTGATCTCGCCGCTGATCGCGCTGATGCAGGACCAGGTCGCGCAGCTTGAGCAGAACGGTATCCGTGCAACGCTGCTGAATTCGACGCTCGACCGGGACGAGGCCTTTGACCGCGAACGCCGGGTGCTGCAGGGCGAGTTCGACCTGGTCTACATGGCGCCCGAAAGGCTGATGAGCACGACCGGCTCGCGGCTGCTGCGGCAGCTCGACGTCGCGCGTTTCGCGATCGACGAAGCGCACTGCATCAGCGAGTGGGGCCACGACTTCCGCCCGGAGTACCGCATGATCGGCCGGCTGCGCGAGCAGTTTGGCGGGCGCTTCGCGGACACCCCGATCGTCGCGCTGACCGCGACCGCGACGCCGAGGGTCCGCGTGGATATCCTCAACCAGCTGCGCCTGCGCGACCCGGTCGAGTACCTCGGCGACTTCGAGCGAGCCAACCTCAGCTACGAGCTGCGCCCGAAGAAGAACATGCTGCGGCAGATCGGCGAGTACCTGAGCGCTAACCCGATGCACGAGGGGATCATCTACTGCCAGAGCCGGCGGCGGTGCGACGAGATGGCGGAGAAACTACGGGCCGCGGGCGTCAGTGCGCTGCCCTACCACGCCGGGCTCGACACCGCGGTCCGCGAGCAGCACCAGCACGACTTTATCTATGGCGACGCGCGGGTCGTCGTCGCGACGATCGCGTTCGGGATGGGTGTCGATAAGCCGGATGTACGCTTCGTCATCCACGCCGACATGCCGCGCTCGCTCGAGGGCTACTACCAGGAGACCGGCCGCGCGGGCCGTGACGGGCTGCCCGCCGACTGCATCTTCTTCTACTCCGGCGGGGACCGCGCGAAAGTCGAGCACTTCATCGAGATGCGGGAGGACGAGGAAGAGAAACGCCACGCGTACTGGCAGCTCCAGCAGGTGATCCAGTTCGCGCATACGACCGGCTGCCGGATGCCCAGGCTGCTTGGGTATTTCGGCCAAGAACACGCCGGCGAATGTGGGCACTGCGACAACTGCCTCGCCCCGCCGAAGCTGCTGGACGTGACGGTGCACGCGCAGAAACTCCTGTCGGCGATCGCGCGGACCGGCCAACGCTTCGGCGTCGGGCACGTCATCAAGGTCCTCCGCGGGTCGGAAGAAAGGCGTGTCAAAGACTACGGCCACGACCAGCTCAGCGTTTACGGCATCGGCGCCGACCAGCCCGAGGGCCACTGGCGTCAGCTCGCCGAGCACCTCATCCACGACGGCGCGATCGGCTCGACGGCGGACCAGTACCGCACCCTGCACCTGACCCCGGACAGCAAACCGATCCTGAAAGGCGAGCGCGAGATCACGATGCCGGTCTCGCGTGTCGCGTCGCAAGGTGGGCAGGTGGGGCGGTCGTCCCGCCCGTCTTCAGGCGTCGACGAGCAGGACCTCGGCCCAATCGACGACGAGCTGTTCAGCAAGCTGCGCGCCCTGCGCAAGCGGCTCGCCGACGACCAGGGTGTCCCGCCCTACGTCGTGTTCGGCGACAAGGCGCTGCGGCAGATGTCGCAGGCGTTGCCGACCGACGATGCCGCCTTCCTTGGCATCTCCGGCGTCGGGCAGAAGAAGCTCGAGCAGTACGGCGAGGCGTTCATGGCGCTGATCCGCGAGCACGGGAGCAGCGTCTAGCGTGTAGGGCCTAGCGTTTAGTGTCGAACCGCATGCTTGAGTCGCGCATTCTGATTTGACGCTAGGCCCTATACCCTAAACGCTATAAGCTATACGCTATACGCTACGAACAACGCTTGACCCACAGCGTGATTCGGTGACAATACCGGGTCCCACCCGTGCGTAGAACCCCGACTAAGCAATGATCGTCGCCGAGCATCTGGTCAAGTGGTACGGCCCGGTCCTGGCCGTGGACGACCTGTGCTTCGAGATCCCCGCGGGCGAGGTCGTCGGGTTCCTTGGCCCCAACGGCGCGGGCAAGTCGACGAGCATCCGGATGCTGACCGGGTACCTGCCGCCCTCGGCCGGGCGCTGCACGATCGACGGGCACGATATCTTGAACGAGTCGCGCGCGGCGCGGCAGAAGATCGGCTACCTGCCCGAGTCGACGCCGCTGTACACCGAGATGCGCGTGACCGAGTACCTGCACTTCTGCGGCCGACTGTTCGGGATGAAGCGCGGCGACCGGGTCGCGCGGATCGACGAGGTGACCGACAAGTGCGGGCTGGCGCACAACAAGCGGCGGACCATCGGGCAGCTGAGCAAGGGCAACCGCCAGCGGGTCGGCATCGCGCAGGCGCTGCTGCACGACCCGCCGGTGCTGATCCTCGATGAACCGACGAGCGGGCTGGACCCGCAGCAGACGCTGGCGTTCCGTGATCTGATCGCGGAGCTGCGCGGTCAGCACACGATCATGCTGTCCAGCCACATCCTGCCGGAGATCGAGCGCACCGCCGACCGTGTGATCATCATCGCCAACGGTCGGATCGCCGCGCAGGGCACGCCGGGCGAGCTGCGCGACCGCGCCTCGCGTGGCGGGGCTGTCGTGGTCGAGGCGAAAGCGACGCCGCAGCAGCTGACCGAGCTGCTGCAGGCGATCCCGTCAGTCGCGCGCGTCGAGCCCGACCGCACGAAGGGCTCTGCCGGCTCTTGGTGCCGGGCGACCGTGCACGCGAAGGACGATTCGGACCTGCGTGGCGCGATCGCCGAAGCGCTCGCCGCTAAGGGCTACACGGTCCGCGAGCTGCACCTGAACGCGCCGACGCTCGAGCGGTACTTCGTTGAGGCGGTCGCCAAGCGGAAGGCGGTGAATACAACGCCATGACGCTGACCATCGCCAAACGCGAGCTCGCCAGCCTGTTCTTCTCCCCGATCGCCTACGTCGTGCTCGGGGCGTTCGCGATCGGCTCGTCAACATTCTTCCTCCAGTCGTTCGAGCCCGGCCGGCCCGCGTCGATGCGATCGACCTTCGACGCCGTCGTCTGGCTGCTGGTCTTCCTCGCCCCGGCGATCAGCATGCGTCTGATCAGCGAGGAGCTGCGCAGCGGGACCTTTGAACGCCTGATGACCAGCCCGGTCAACGATGCGCAGGTCGTGCTGGGCAAGTGGTTGGGGGCGCTCGTGTTCTTCTGCGTGCTGCTCTCGCCTTTGGCCGTGCACGCGTTCGTGCTTGAGCGCGTCGGCTCGCCGGAGCTCGGGCCGATCCTCACCGGGCTGCTCGGGCTGGTGCTGGTCGGCGCGCTGTACCTGGCGATCGGGGTGTTCGCCTCGGCGTGGAGCCAGAACCAGATCATCGCGTTCCTGCTGACCGTGTTCATCATCGCGGTGCCGACGTTCGCGGCGTACTACGTTGCGGGCGAGCGCATGCCTGATCCCGCCGTCCGGCGGCTGGTCGAGTACATCAGCGTCAACCAGCAGTACGCCGACTTCGCCAAGGGGCTGATCGACATCCGCAACTTCGTCTACTTCCTGTCCGGGACCGCGCTGTTCCTGTTCCTGGCCACAACGCTCGTCGCGAGCAGGCGGTGGCGATGACCCCCGGAAGTAACAACGCCCTCGGAAGCAAGCAGTCCTCTACCGCCCCCTCAGCCGTGATTAGGCGGTCCAAGAACGGCGTGCTCGTCGCGCTCGCGGTCGTCGCCGCGGTCGGCATCACCGCCATCCTCAACTACGTCGTCTACTGGCAGTACCGCGGGATGTCGCCCGACAGCCGCGGCTGGGTCCGCTACGACCTGACATCAACCCGCCGATACAGCCTGTCGCCGCAGAGCCGCGGCGTGCTCAATGAACTTGACCGGCCCCACCGCCTGGTCACGATGCTCGGCGGAGACAAGCACACCGACGAACAACAGCAGCGCATCCGCGACCTGATCGACGAGTATGCCCGGGCCAGTGACCAGATCGACACGCTTCACATCGACCTGGACACGGAGGCCGCGGAGCGCAACAAGCTCCTGGCGGAGATGGACGCGATGTTCGCTGAGGACACCGCGTCGATCCGTGCCTCGATCACCGACGGGCTGGACAAGCTCGATCGCTTCGAGAACCTGGTCAACACGATCGAGTCGGCCTTGCAATCGGTCATCGACAGCGGCGTCGAGATCAGGCCTGTCTCCATCCAGAACCAGCGGCTCACCGAGCTGCACAGCCAGTACCTGCGCCTGCAGCAGGAGGCGAAAGACATCCGCCGACTGCGCGACGAGATGCTCGGCAGCGATTGGCAGGCACGGCTGAAAACACCCGGCGGGATAGACGCCGACAGCACCAACCCCGGCCACAGCCTGCCAAACTACACCCAGCTGATGGCGGCGATCCAGCGGTACGTCATCCGGCTCATCGGGCAGACCCTGCCGGACACACCCAGTAAGGCCGAGGCGTTGCGCCGCGGGATCAATATCCCTTCCCTTGCGCCGGCGGAAGAGCAGGAGCGCGCCTCCCAAGCGATCGATACACTCGTCAGGCTGCGCCAGCAGGTTCCGGAACTGATTCAGAATCTCAGGCCGCTGACCGATCCGCTTCTGTCGGTCGCCCAGCCGCTGCGTTATGAAGACGCCCGGGCGGTACTCAGCGACGAACCGTGCGTGCTGCTGACGTCCGGGGGTGACGCACGCGTGATCCGCGCCGATCTGCTCTTCCGCGGCGCAGGCAACAGCGAGTCCGATGACGAGACCGAAACCGGCGACTTGTTCGTCGGCGAAGAACAGCTCACCGGCGCCTTGATCAGCATGACGCTTGACCCGCCGCCGCTGGTCGTGTTCGTGCGGTCGAACACCGGCCGACGCGCGTTCTCCGCGCTCGGGCAGGACCAGCAGCGGCTCGAGGGCGACTACGACCATGTCGCGCACCGGCTGTTGGCGATGGACTTCGAGCTCGCCGAGTGGGCCAACCCGCAGCGCGACGCCCCGCCGACCGCGCGGCCGGGCCAAAAGACCGTGTGGATCACGCTGCCGTACCTTAAGCCAGACAGCCGGTCCAAGGAGTCGCTGGACAACACACGCAAGGACAAGGTCGCCGATCACTTGACTGAGCGCCTGGCCGCGGGCGACAGCGCGTTGGTCATGCTCAGCTTCAACCCGGACACCGACCCAAGACTCGAAACCGAAGAGCCAGCGGACTCGCTCGTTGATCTCTTGCGCGGGTTCGGCATCGAAGCGCAGGTGTATCAGAATGTGAGCCGCCTGCAGGAAGAATCAGAGGACGCGGGCAGGTCGGTATACAGCGCCGATTTCCTGGTCGACCGCTGGCCGGGCTCGCCGATCGCCGGGCGGGCGCTGGACGGGATCGACACCTACTTCCTCTCGCCGATGCCGCTGCGCTTCACGGGCAAGCCCGATGGCGTCAGGCACACGCCGCTGGTCGAGCTTGCCCTGCCTGCCATGCATGTCCAGCGGACCGTGCCCGACCGCGAGACCGGCGCGTTCACGCCCGAGCCCGGCAGCGAACGCGAGCGGGTCCTCATCGGCGCCGCGGCATTGAGGGGGGACGCCCGCCTGGTCACGATCGGCGAGGCGACCTGGGCGATGGACAACTTCACCTCTCTGGCGGTCCTGCCCGACGGCACGGCCGGGCCGGGCCTGATCGACAAGCCCGGCGCGCGGATCGCCTACCCCGGCAACTCGGACCTGTTCGTCAACTGCGTCTGCTGGCTCGCGCACGAAGAGGAGCTCATCGCAGCCAGCCCGCGCACGCGTGATATCCGCCGGATCGGGGCGATCTCGCCGGGCACCGTGCAGTCCTACCGCATCCTCCTGTGGGTCGGGATGCCCGCGGTGGTCTTCGGCGTCGGCATCGGCGTGTGGCTGATGCGCCGGCGTGCCTGACAACACACTTCCAGCATGAACCTCAAGGCCACGCTCATCCTGCTCGTTCTCTTCGCGCTCGCGGTCGCGGCGTACTTGCTGACACGCGGCGGAGCGGCATCACAGCCGCCCGCCAAGCCCGGCGAGGCCGCTCGCGATCGCCTGGACACCGCGCTGCTGGACCCGAACTGGCTCGGCAGCGAGTTGCAGGGCTTCACACTCCGCAAAGACGGACGCGATGTCGTCACGCTGGAAAAGCAAGCCGGCCAGTGGCGAATCACACACCCGCATGCCTTCCCCGCGGACGGCCGGGCGGTCGATGAACTGCTCAGCCTGCTCGCCTCCCTGACCGGCGTAGCGAACACGGAGCAGCCGGGCGGGGCACTTGCAAGCCGCGTCCTGTCCCTGCATACCGCGGAGCAGCACGAGGCGATCCGTCTAAACATGCAGGAGCACCTCGGCGCCGGGCGGGGCTCGGTCCTTGTCTCCGGGCCCGACGGTTCATCGGTCTACCGCACGGAGGACACCCTGCATAAGCTCTTTGAGAGCCTGGACGCGCGCGTCTTTTTTGCCAAGTCACTCGATGCCCCGCTGATGGCGACAACCGATCGGGTTCAATTCACCCATGCCGACCGAGCATCGTTGCTTGTTCAGCAGGAAGGTCGCTGGTGGATCGATCTGGGCGAACAAAGACAGCGTGCCTGGGATAAGGGCGAAACGGGCAGGCCCGGCGTCGGCGATTACTTCGAGCTCATCGACGCGATCCAGATCATCGAGCACCAGCCCTACGACCCCGCCGCCGGGCTCGCGCCTTTCGGGCTGGACCGGCCGCTGATCCGCGTCACGCTAGTGCCTCAGGGTGCCCCCGACTCCAACACGAAGGAGATCCGCGTCGGCGTCCCGGCGGACCCGGGCGATCAAACCCGCTATGTCAGCTACGGCACAGCCGGCGACCCGCGGCCCGCGGTCTTCACAGTCGATAGCCGGTTCGCCCTCCCGCTGGGCAAGAATGCCACCGATTTCCGCGACCCGCGCGTAACCGACACGGCCGTGGCACTGATCGGTGGGATCGATCTCAACGCTCCGGATGCCGAGCCGAGTTCTATCATTTTCCATGGTGATGAAGTTGGTCCACGCATACACCATGGCGCGGTTTCAGCCGCGCTATCCGCCAAGCGTTGCGAAGACATGCTGCAACGCCTCACGAACGCCCGGGCACTGGCATTTATCCCGATCGATCCCGGCTGGAAACCGGTCCTAAACGTCGTGATCCACCCCCGACTGAGCGATGAGCCCCAAGCGATCACGGTCTATTCAGACCCGGAAAGCAGCGCCGATCAACCGACCGTACTGGTACAGCGGTCGAATGAAACGGTCTCGATGCGCATCGACCAGTCTGCTGTAGAGGGCTTAATCGACCCAAGCCAAATCGGCATCGCCTGGCCAGACGGGTAACTCAAATATCATTATGCACATCAATCAGCGCCGCTTCGCTGCGTGTGCTCGGTGCCTCGCGTTTCTGCTTGGCCGAGTCGCTGCGCTCGGTTGAAAGGCGCTGGAAGTACGCGTCGTCCACATCGCCGGTGATGTACCGGCCGTCGAACACCGAACAGTCGAACCGGTCGATCGACGGGTTGCCCACCCGTGAGCACTCGATCAGATCTTCGAGGTCCTGGTAGACCAGCCAGTCGGCGCCGATGTGCCGGGCGACCTCCTCATCCGTTCGGCCGTGCGCGACCAGCTCTTCGGGCGCGGGCATGTCGATGCCATAGACGTTGGGGTAGCGCACCGCCGGGGCCGCGGAGCAGAAGTAGACCTTCTTCGCGCCGACATCGCGGGCCATCTGGATGATCTGCGAGCAGGTCGTGCCGCGGACGATCGAGTCGTCGACCAGGCAGACGGCCTTGCCCTTGAACTCGAGCTCGACGGGGTTGAGCTTCTGACGTACGCTCTTCTTGCGGATCGCCTGGCCGGGCATGATGAACGTCCGGCCGATGTAGCGGTTCTTGATGAACCCCTCGCGGAAGTGCACGCCCAGGTTCTCCGCCAGCGCCATCGCCGCGGTGCGGCCTGAATCAGGGATCGGCATGACAACATCAATGTCATGATCCGGTCGGATCCGCTTGATCTTCTGCGCGAGCTTGTCGCCCATGCGGAGGCGCGCTTTGTACACCGAGACCTCGTCGACGATCGAGTCCGGCCGGGCGAGGTAGACATGCTCAAAAATACACGGGTTCAGGCTCGGGTTGTCCGCGCACTGTCGGGTGTGGCACCTGCCGGCGGTGTCGATGAACACCGCCTCGCCCGGCGCGATGTCGCGCTCGACCTTGAAGCCCTGGGCCACGAGCGCGACCGACTCGGAGGCGATCATGTAGTCCGCGCCCCACAGCTCGTCGCGGCCCCGGCCGAAGATCAACGGGCGGATGCCGTGCGGGTCGCGGAAGCCGACGACGCCGTAGCCGGAGATCATCGCGACGACGGCGTACGCGCCCCGGCAGCGCCGGTGCACCCGCCGGACCGCCTCGAACACGCCGTCAGGCGTCAGGGTCCGCTCGCCGAGCTCTGCCAGTTCGTGCGCGAAGACATTGAGCAACACCTCGCTGTCGCTGGTCGTGTTGATGTGCCGCAGGTCCGAGCGGTAGAGCTCGTCAACGAGCTGGTCGGCGTTGGTCAGGTTGCCGTTGTGCGCCAGCGCGATGCCGTACGGCGAATTGACAAAGAACGGCTGGGCCTCGGCCGAGCTCGAGCAGCCCGCCGTCGGGTACCGCACGTGGCCGATACCCATCGGCCCGACCAGGCGGTCCATGTGGTGCTGCTGGAAGACATCGCGGACTAGGCCGTTGGACTTGCGAAGCAGGACCTTGCTGTCCTGGCAGGTCATGATGCCCGCCGCGTCCTGCCCGCGGTGCTGCAGGACGGTGAGCGCGTCGTACAGACGCTGGTTGACATCGTCCCGGGCGACGAGACCGACGATACCGCACATAGGCAAGCTCGGGAGCGGGTTCGGGGGCGGACGGGCGCGCTCGGCGCGGGCACGACAGCACATTAGTTTAGCGTGAGTACATATGCTGGGCAGAGCGTTATGATGAATTTGCCTTAGGTGGGGTAGGCTTCCAGCCTGCCGTCAGGCCGAAGGCCTGATCCCGATCCAACTTTCACGGCTGTGCCGTGATCGCAGGCTAGAAGCCTACGCCACCGTGTGAAGCAAGCCAACACGCCCGACAGCCCGCTCACCGCCGACCAGGCCCGCGCGTTTCGCCGCAGGCTGCTTGGGTGGTACCGCAAGCACCGCAGGCCGATGCCCTGGCGTGCGGAAGATGGGCAACCCGTGAATCCGTACCAGGTGCTGGTCAGCGAGGCGATGCTCCAGCAGACACAGGTCGCGACAGTAATCCCGTACTTCGAGCGGTTCATCGCGGCGTTCCCGACGGTCCAGGCACTCGCCGATGCGGATGAGCAGCAGGTGCTCACGCTCTGGCAGGGTCTGGGCTACTACCGCCGGGCCCGTAATCTGCACACGGCGGCGAAGATGATCGTCGGTGACTCCGACGGGCAGGTGCCATCATCTGTCGAACGCTTGCTCCGGCTTCCGGGGGTTGGTCGCTACACCGCCGGGGCCGTCGCGTCGATCGCGTTCGGCACGCGGGCCGCGGTGGTCGATGGGAACGTCGAGCGCGTGCTGTCCCGCCTTCTCCTGATCCGCGAGCCGATCGATGCGCCGACGACCAAGAAGCGGGTCTGGTCGATCGCCGAATCACTCGTGCCCAAGTCCAGCCCTGGCGACTACAACCAGGCGGTCATGGAACTCGGTGCACTGGTCTGCATGCCCAAAGCGCCCAAGTGCTTTATCTGCCCGCTGCGCGAGCAGTGCCGTGGCGTGCAGGAGACGGACCCGGAAACGCTGCCGGTTAAGCTGCCGAAGAAGAAGCCCGTTGAGGTCACGCACACCGTCATCGCGGCGGAACGGAACGGCAGGTTCCTATTCGAGCAGCGCCCGGCCGAAGGGCTTTGGTCGAATATGTGGCAGCTGCCGGCATGGGAAGAAGCCATAGAGAAGCGCGATCGCAGCCGCCGCGTCACCACGCGGGGGACAAACCGTGACACGGTTACAACACCCCGTCCCCCGCGTAGTGACGCGGCGGTTACGTCCACTGCCCTGCTCGGCTGGTTTC
>JANQKT010000172.1 GCA_028280965.1 Phycisphaeraceae bacterium | reverse complement strand
CGCGACGCTACGCGTCGCCGGCAAAGCATGACACATGTGTTCATCATTCGCCGGCGACGCGTAGCGTCGCGGCTAAACTTCATCCGATGCCTCTACTGGCTTCTCTCATCACGCCTCGCGCTCGAGCGTCTCGCTGAGCACGCGCCCGCCGTCCACGATCTCGATCGGCCGATCGCCGGGGGCCATCAGTTCCTTGTCCGCAACGATGCCCAGCTGGTTGTAGACCGTCGTCGCCAGGTCGGCGTGGCTGACGGGGTTGTCGGCGACGGCGGTGGAGGTGGCGTCCGATCGGCCGTACACCATCCCGCCCTTGAACCCGCCGCCCGCCATCGCCACCGAGAACACGCGCGGGTAGTGGTCGCGCCCGGCGCTCTGGTTGATCTTCGGCGTCCGGCCGAACTCGCTGCTCATCATCACCATCGTCCGGTCCAGCATCCCGCGCTCCGACAGGTCGCTGATCAACGCCGCGTAGGCCTGGTCCAGTTGTGGAAGCTGGCGGTTCATCGCGTCCTGGATGTTCTGGTGGTGGTCCCACCCGCCGAGCGTCGTCGAGATAAAACGCACGCCCGCCTCCGCGAGCCGGCGGCACAAGAGCATCCGCATCCCCGCGGGGTTCTTGCCGTAGCGGTTGCGGACTTCCTCGGGCTCGGCCTTGAGGTTGAACGCCTCGCGCGCGACCGATGATGAGATCATCGTGTATGCCCGGCTGTAGAACTCGTCCATCGCGTCCAGCGCATCGGACTCCTCCATCGAGCGGAAGTGGTCGTCCACCGCGTCGAGCATCGCCTGCCTTCGGGCAAACCGCTGGTGGTCGATGTCGTTGGGCAGCGACAGGTCGCGGACCTGGAAGTTGTCGCCCCGCGCCGGGTCGGCGCCGAGCGAGAAGGGGCCGTAGCGATTACTGAGGTAGCCGCTGCCCGCGTGCTCGTTGGGCTGCTGGGGGACACAGACGTAAGGCGGAAGCTCGCCGTTGGGACCGAGCTCATGCGAGACCACCGAGCCGAGCGAGGGGTACTTCAGCGCCGGGCTGGGCTTGTAGCCGGTGAACATGTTGTGCGTGCCGCGCTCGTGCGCCGCCTCGCCGTGCGTCATCGAGCGGATGAAGCAGACCTTGTCCGCGACCTTGGCGGTGTTCTTCATCAGCTCGCCGAGCTGGATGCCGGTGACGTTCGTGCCGATCGGCGAGAACGGCCCGCGGTACTCGGTGGGCGCCAGCGGCTTGGGGTCGAGTGTCTCCTGCGCCGCCATACCGCCGGGCAGGAAGATGTGGATGACGCTGTCGCACTCGGGCTTTTTGAGCGCGTAGTCCTTCTGCTCGGCGAGCGCCTGCATCTCGAAGAACTGCGGGAGGCTCAGCCCGATCCCGCCGACGAGCCCGGCGTAGAGGAATTCGCGCCGCGAGGGCCGCATCGCGTGGTCACTGCATCCGCATGGGGTGAAGACGGGCTTGCGTTTCATCGAGATGACTCCTGCCGGATGGCCGGCTCAAGAGCAAGGAAAACGCCGCAGGACACGCGGGTCCGCAGGTGCCCCCCGGATCAGGCGACGCGATCTGGTATGCGACATTACATCACTCGGTTGGCCGCAGGCCAAGCGCTGAGAAGTGAGATTCAAAGAAATTTTGCGTACAAAATCTGATTCAGCCCGGTCATACGAGCCTGACCGGCCGCTAAGCCCCCGCGCCGGCAGGATCGGGCCGGGATGTGGTGCTGTCGGCGCCTTGTACACCGGGCTTCGACGGTCGGCGGAAGCTCCACCACAGCTCGACCGGCACCATCAACGCCACGGCCATGATTAGCATCTGGCTGGCCGCGAAGCCGGCGAGCCAGTACATCGCCCCGTCCATAAAGCCGTAGCTGTGGAGCCCGACGCCCAGCAGGTTGGTGCCGAACCACGACCAGGCCGTGATGATGTTGCCGCCGACCGCGAGGACCATGAGCCCGCGCTCCTTGATCAGGTGGCCCCAGCGGGCGTGGAGGATGATCGCGTTCATCAGGACGATGAGGATCGCGCCGTTCTCTTTCGGGTCCCAGCCCCAGAACCGGCCCCAGGACTGGTCGGCCCAGATCCCGCCGAGCACCGTGCCGACGAAGCTGAACACGATCGCGAAGCACACGGTCGCGTAGACCATGCCCGCCATCGCGCGCCCGGCCTTGCGGTCCAGCACCGGCGTGCACATCCCCAGCACGATGTAAACGATCGCGATGAAGCCGGCGAGGAAGGTCGCGGAATAGCCGAGCGTGATCGTGATGACGTGTGTGGCCAGCCAGAAGTTCGAGTCGAGCACGGCGACCATGACGCCCATCGTGTCGCCGTCCTTGGCGAGGTTGTGCGCGACGATGAGCGTGGCGACCCCGCCCGCCGACGCCGCGAACGAGGCGACGCCGAGCTTGGTGATCTTTTCGAGGAGGATCGCCCCGCCAACCAGCGCCCAGCCGATGAACACCGCGGACGAGTAAAGGTTCGTCACCGGCGGGCGCCCCTGCAACCAGATCCGCACGATGAGCGCCGCGGTGTGCAGCAGGAACGTCACAACCAGGATGCCCAGCCCGCTGCGCCACAGCGCCGTGTACCAGCCCACCGGCAGGACCGACCGCAGCAGCATCGCCGCCAGGCCAAGAATCCCCGCGAGGACATACAGCGCTACGCCTTTCGCAAACGGTGCGTACCGGTTGAACCCGCGCTCGAACGCCGCCTTGCGGCTCGGGCCCGGCTCGGCGGCGCTGACCACCGCCTGGTGCTCGGCCACCGCCGCGTTGAACGCATCGGGGTTGTTCTCGCCCAGCGCCTGTGCTACAGCGAACCATGTCGCCCGGGTCGGCCGGTCCAGCGCACTCGGCTCGGGGGCCGCGTTGCGGCTGCGCACCACCGGCTCCCACTCCTGGCCCGCTTCCGCCGGTGCCGCGACAAACGGGCTGAGCATCGTGCGCAGCTCGGCGATCGTTCCCAGCTTCTGCCGCAGGCCGATGATGTGGTCCTGGAACCGCGTGCGCTGGTCATCGCGGACCTGCAGCGCCTGCTCCGCCAACCGGCCGACCTGGAAAAACGGCGCGTCGGGGTCGCTGGGGTCGTCGGAAAAAAAGTCGTTGAGCGCGTAGTACTTGCCGTCTTCCGTGGTCTTGCCCAGCAGGCCCAGCACCTCCGGGTCGTCGATGCGGATCACCCGGCGCTCGTTCGATTCGGGCAGCCCGGCGACCAGCTCGGCGTACCACACGACCGCCGGCTGCTCGACGCCGTTGTCGCCCGGCAGCAGCATCTCGTCCTTGAGCGACTGCTTTCCGCTGATCATGAGCAGCGCGTTGCGCGCGACGGTATCGATCGGCTTGACCCGCCCGTCCTCCGACACCGCGATCTTGCCGAACGCGTCGTAATCGAACCGCGCCAGGCCCTCGGGCTTGCCCGCACGCTGCACGCCCATCAACAAGTAGGCCAACACCAGCAGCGACAGCGCCAGCGGCAGCCACCGCTGCAAGTGCTGGGTCGCGGTCACCCCGACAGGCTCGTCGGTCTCGTTCGTCATGGGGGGCTGTCCCTTGGCCATTATCAAACCGTTTCAAACACTCACGCCCGCGCCCGCCGGCCGTAGCGCAGCAGCGACACCACAAAATGCATCGACAAGCCCACCGTCACGACGACGCACGACAGGTAGGGCACCCACGCGCCGGGGTTGTCCGCGACCTGCAGGATCGTCCCGAGGTTGCGGTTCATCGGCTGCTGGAAGAACCCGGCCTGGAAAAACGCCTTGCCGTCGTAGCGCAGCGGGTGGTTCATCTTGATGTAAGCGTCCCGGCTCTCCGCATCGTTGGCGGCCTGGAGCCGCATGTCCGATGAGAAGTTGCGCGCCGTGCTCGTGCCGGTAAACAGGTCGTGGCTGAAATCGTTGAGCTGCAGCGTGTAGGGCAGGTGCGTCTCCTTGAACCGCAGCGACACCGCCCACACCCGGCCGTCCACCTCGACGCGCGCCGGCGGGATCGTCTCCCATGTCGAGAGCACGTACTGCCCGACCCGCTCGTCGCCTTCATACAGCGTCGCGACCGCCGAGGGCCGATCCTCCGACTGCTCGGTGCCGGTCACGGTCGGCTTCTCGCTCACCTCCCAGGAGATGTCCGTTGGATCGCTGTTCCTGAAGGCCGCTTTGCCAACCGAGTTGGGCATGTACGCATTGATGCGCACCGACAGCGGCAACGCCTCATCGGTGATCTTGTCTTCCGATTCATGCGCCGAAAGGACCATGTCTTCGGGGACGACCACGTGCTGCTGTCGATCACCGCCAAGGTCGGAGACAAACGCGAGCTCGACCTCGCGTGAATCGATGATGACGTTGGAGGCGCCGAACTCGGGGATGAGCATCCGCCCCTCGGTCGCGCCCAGGCCGGTGATGTACTCGCCGACGAGCATGAGGATCAGCCCGGCGTGGACCAGGACGATGCCGGCCTTGCGGCCGCCGAACACGAGGTGGCAGCCCACGCCCAGCACCGCCATCGGGACCGCCCAGATGCCGAGCATGAGCATGACGTCCTGCTGGATCCGCGCCGATGTCTGCGGCTCGAGCACCGTGTAGCCGGTCACGGCGGAGCTCAAAACAATCAGCCCGATGCCCAGCCACAGCGTCCCGCCCTTGCCGGTGATCTTGAACCGCATCGCGTGCGCCGCGAGAAGGTTGGCCAGCAGCAGGCCGATGATGACGAACCCGCTGGGGAACGGGTGCGAGCCCTGCCACTTCTGCTCGCTGCCGGGGTACAGCAGCGCGCGGAACACATCGAACTCGACCTGCACCACGCCCCACCGGCCCTCGCGGAAGTAGTGCTCGACGACCCACCAGATCCCGTTCTCGACCTGCGCGAGCGTGCCGACAAAGATCAGGTACATGCCCATCGCCAGCAGGACGACCGTCAGCCGCAGCGACGCGAGCCAGGTCAGCGGGTTGTGTTTGCTGATCCGCGCGCTCACGGCCGATCCCCTTCCGAAGTCCCGGGCGTTTGTGGCGCGTCGCCTTCCGCTTCATTCTCGCGATCGATTTGATCCAGCGGGCGGGCCAGGAACGGGCGCTCATCCGCCGGCTCAGCGGGCGTTTCATCCGACACCCCGCCAGGCAGGGTCAGGTCGTCCGGCCACCCGTGCAATTCAACGTCCGCCGAGCGGAAGCTGAGGAAGCAGCGCGTAAAATCCAGCCAGTTGTCTGAGAGTGCTTCCGGGTCGCCGACCATCTTGAAGAACCAGGTCTGGACAACGCCGCCCGCTTCGTTAAACACGCGGATGATCGCGCCCATCAGATGGGTCGGCACATTGGGCCCGCGGTACTGGCCGGCGAGCTGGACGATGGTGATATCCATCGCACCGCCGCCGATCGTTTCGAAACCATCCTCCGGCCCCGGCCCGACGACGGGTGTCAGGAACAACTGCTGGCGCCAGCGCGTGATGTTGGCGCGGATGCCGCCCGCCTCGCCGGGGATCATGGACACGGTCATCCTGCCGGGCAGCACTTCCTCGCTGCCCTTGAAGCGGAAATCGGCGAGCAGCTGGTCGGGCACCTCCGGCGCTTCGACCCAGCCCGCGGGGACCTGGAAGACCCACCGAGCGCCACCGGCTTCGATGGTCACGTCACGTGCCTCCGTCGCGGGCCAGCTGTACCCGACCGGTCGCGTCGTCTCGTACGTGCGTACCTCCGGCGCTTCGCCGCAGCCCGCGAGCAGGCCCGCGGTGATCAGGATGGTCATCAAGCCTGTGCGCATCGTGGTCATTCTAGTTCGCCCGGGCGTCGGTGGTGGGCACCGACGCCACCTTCTTCCACTGCCGGTCCAGCCGCTGGTCTGAGACCTTCTCGGCGGTGCCCAGCTCCTGCGCAAACAACGACACGCGCAGCTCCTCGATCAGCCAGCGGTACTGCATCAGCTCCGGATCGTAGGCGCCCTGCTCGCGCAGGGACGTCGCCGACGTCGCGTACCGGTTCCAGTGCCGGGCGATCTGCTTGAACGCCTCGGCGTCCTTCGCGGCGCTCCCTTGCTGCAGCTTCTGCAGCCGGCGCGCGACCGCCGAAAAATAGCGCGGGTATGACGCCAACCGGGACCAAGGCGCTTCAAGCAAAAAACGATTCCCCAGCAAGTTGTCTAGTTGGATACGCACGTCCGCGCGGGCGTAGTGGTCACCCGGCAGCTCGCACTTGTCCAGCGCCAGCCGGGCCTGCTGCGCCCCCTGGATCACCGGGACGACCACCCGGCGGGCCTCGCGTTCGGCCTCGTCCAGCCGCTGTAGGCCGACCCGCTGGCGCGTGATGAACACCTCTCGGTCACGGACCTTGTAGCCGTCGAATAGAAACGCCCGGTCGGTCATCAGCAGCACGAGCTGGTCGCGGAGTGTTGAGGGGTCGCCGATCGGGGCGAAGCTCAGCCGGAGCTGGTCGATGTCGGGCCAGTGGTCGGCGCGGTACCGCAGCTCGCGCTGGACCTCGAACGAGAACAGTCGGCGGAGCCCGTCGCGTGACAGCCGCGCCGCCCTCGGCCGGGTATCGACCAGCCGCAGCGCGACGCCGGTCTGCTCGTCGATCAACGCCGGATAGGCGCGCAGGGCCACGCCGCTGCGCGTCGTCTCGACGTGCCTGGGCAGGCCGTCGAACGCCCAATCGGTGACGGGCTCTGCCGACCAGCGCGGCTCGTCCAGCCCGGCGTAGCTCGGCATCGCGCCGGCACCGACGGCCCGGCGGACCGCGGCGAGGTCGCGTCCCTCGGTCAGCGTCTCGCCGCTGTCGCCGACGACGCGCAGGTTCATCTTCAAGTGGTCGGGCAGGGTGGCGGGGTCGAAGTCGTTGGCGTTCAGGTTCAGCCCGCCGACCTCGCTCAGCGCCCTGGCCGCGGCGTCTTCGAAAGAGCCATCGCCAAAGGTGAGCTGCGCCAGCGCGCGCCGCGCCGCATCGGGCGCAGGGCTGAGCGTCTTGCGCAGCGGCTTGGGCAACGACTTGATCAGCGCCACCAGCTTCTGCTCGATCATCCCCGGGACCAGCCAGCCCAGCCGGCGTGGGTCGAGCTGGCTGACCGCTTCGCGCGGCAGGGTCAGCGTCAGTCCGTCACGGTCGTCGCCGGGGTCGAAGGTGTAGCCGAGCTGGTAGTCGCTGCGCTCAACGGTCATCGCGTCGGGATAGGCCGCGTCGGTCACGTCATCTGCCGAGCCGGCGAGCAGGCCATGCCGGTCTATAAAAAGCAGCTCCGGCTCGTCGCGTACCGCCACCTTGTGCCACTTCTTGAATGTCGCGGCATCGACGACCGTCTCGGGCAGCCGCTGGTCGTAGAACGCGTAGCGCACATCATCGCCGACGAGCAGGCCATGCCGGCGCGACTTCGCTTCGAGCGTCCGCACCTCTTCAAGAAGCGACTGGTTGTGCTTCCAGAACGGCAGGTCGCACCGCCAGTCGCCGGCGACTAATGCGTTCTGGATAAACATCTGTCGGGCTTCCGCGGGGCTGACGCGCGCCAGCGGCACCGGCCTGGCGGGCACGAGCACCAGGCCGTAGAGCGAGACCTTCTCGCTGCACATTGCCGAGCCGGTGTCCGCGATCCAGCGCGGGTCGCTGTGCGACTTCTTGATCAGGTGCGCCGCGATCGGCTCGATCATGCCCGGCCGGATGCGCCCGAGTGTCCGCGCGTACCGCCGAGTCGTCTCGACGAGTTCCGCGGCGACGACCCACTTGGGTTTGCTCGTGAACAGCGCCGAGCCCGGCCAGAGATGCAGCTTCTGCCCGCCCGCGCCGGTGTACTCAAAGCCGTCGCCCTTGTTCGCGATGTTCGACAACAGGCCGGTCAACAGCGCGCGGTGGATCGCGTCGGCCTGCGTATCGGCGATGTCGCTGGCGTGATTGCCTTGCCCCCCCTCCCTTTCAGGGATAGAGCTGGGGTGAGGGTGGGGCGTTTTAGTACCACGGCGCTTACCGGCAGCGCCTTGTCGCTTTGACGCATCACCCTCACCCCGGACCTCTCCCTCAAGGGAGAGGGGGCGATCCAACTGCAGCTCCTTCGCCATCCGCGACAACTGCTGGTGCACATCCACCCACTCGCGCACGCGGATGTAATTGATGAAGTTCTGCTTGCACGCCTTGCGCAGCTTGTTGTGCGAGAGCCTGCGTTTCTGCTCGTGGTAGAACGACCAGAGGTTGAGGTATGCCAGGAAGTCGCTGCGGTCGTCGGCGAACTGCTCGTGGCACTGATCGGCCTTGCCCTGTTGATCGATCGGGCGTTCGCGCGGGTCTTGTATTTCCAACGCCGACGCGATGACGAGCACCGCCGCCAGCACGCCCTCGTCCGCCCCGGCGAGCACCATCCGCGCGACACGCGGATCCACCGGCATGCGCGACAGGCGTCGGCCGAGCTCGGTGACTTTGTTTCCATCATCCAACGCGCCCAGCTCGTGCAGCGTCTTGTAGCCGTCGCGCACCATGCTCGGGCGCGGCGGGTCGATGAAGGGGAAGTCCTCGATCGCGCCGAAACGCAGCGTCGCCACCTGAAGGATCACCGACGCCAGGCTCGTCCGCATGATCTCGGGGGCCGTGAACTCGTCCCGGCCGAGAAAGTTTTCCTCCGAGTACAGGCGCACGCATACGCCCGGGCCGACGCGGCCGCAGCGGCCCTTGCGCTGATCGCAGCTCGCCCGGCTGACCGGCTCGACCGGCAGCCGCTGGACCTTCGAGTTCGGCGAGTACCGGCTCACGCGCGCCGTGCCCGTGTCCACGACATAACGGATCCCCGGCACGGTCAGCGAAGACTCGGCGACGTTGGTCGAAACCACGATCTTCCGACGCGGCCGCGACGCGAAGATCGCCTGCTGCTGCTCGTTGGTTAATCTTGCATACAAGGGCAACACCTCGCTGCCCGGCTGCCGGCGTTCGAGCAGCGCACAGGTCTCGCGGATGTCGCGCTCGGTGGGCATGAACACTAAAACATCGCCTTGCCGTTCGAGCCCTTCGATCGCGCGGGCGACGGCGTCGGGTGTGTCTTCGGCTTCGCCGAACTCGTCCGGCTCGATGGGTTGGTAGCGGACCTCGACGGGGTAGGTCCGGCCGGACACCTCGATGACCGGCGCGGGCTGTATGCCGTCGCGCGTCGCGGTGGCGAAGTGTTCGGCGAAACGCTGCGTATCGATCGTCGCTGAGGTGATGATCACGCGCAGGCCCGGGCGTTTGGGCAGGACCTGGGTGATGTGGCCGAGCAGGAAGTCGATGTTGAGCGATCGCTCGTGCGCCTCGTCGATGATGAGCGTGTCGTAGGCGTCGAAGAACCGGTCGCGCGCGGCCTCGGCGAGCAGCACGCCGTCGGTCATCAGCTTGATGTAGGTCTTCGGGTTGGTCCTATCGGTGAAGCGGACCTTGTAGCCGACGTGCCGGCCGAGCGGGGAGTCAAGCTCGTCGGCGACGCGTTGCGCGACCGAGCGTGCTGCCAGCCGGCGCGGCTGGGTATGGCCGATCAATCCCTCGACGCCTCGCCCCATCTGCAGCATCAGCTTGGGCAGCTGTGTCGATTTGCCCGAGCCGGTCTCACCGGCCACGACGACGACCTGGTGCTCGCGGACCGCGTCGGCGATCTCGTCGGCGCGCGCGGTGATCGGCAGGTCCGGCTGCAGCTCGATCCGCGGCACGCCTTGGGCGCGCTGTTGACGACGCGTGATCGAGTCTTCGATGTCCCGCCGGAGCTTGTCGATGCCCCGGCCGGGCGCGCTGTTTGTTTGTCCGGCCTGACGCGCCGCGCGCAGCCGGCGGCGCAACCGGAAGCGGTCGCCGGCCATCGCCTGGTCGATAAGCTCGGTGAGATGGGCAAGCGGGTCGGGCATCAGTCGGAGCAACGCGACAACAGTCTCAGGAACAAAGCGCGCGAGAAAGCATTTTAACCCAGCGGGTGTGCTGGTATGCTGGTCCGGCCTGCACATCTGTTGGTTCTTAAAGCCCCCCGCGTCGTCGGTTTTCCAGGAGTGTGTTGCGTGAACGATTCGTTGTCGGGCAAGCTGCTGGTCGCCTCGCCGAGCATGGACGACCCGAACTTCGCGTACGCGGTGATCCTGATGGTCGAGCACCACGAAGAGGGCGCGCTGGGGCTGGTGCTCAACCGCCCGTCGGACACGCCGGTCGATGAGGTCTGGGGCCAGATCAGCGCGCTGCCGTGCCCGATCGACCGGTCGCTGTTGCGTGGCGGGCCGTGCCCGGGCCCGCTGATGCTGCTGCACGATCGGCCGAGGCACGCGCAGGTCGAGGTCTGCCGGGGCGTGTGCTTCACGACTGAAGAACCGCTGGTTCAGGAGTTGGTCCGCGAGCCGACGGGCCCGCTGAGCTTCTTTCTCGGCTACGCCGGCTGGGGCCCGGGCCAGCTCGAGGGCGAGCTGAACCAGGGCGGCTGGCTGGTCACGCAGGCGACCGCGGAGACGGTGTTTGATCCCGACGCGGATGACGGCCTGTGGATGCGCGTCATCACCAGCATCGATCGGTCGCTTGCGATGCTGGCGATGAACCCAAAGTTGGTGCCGACCGACCCGTCGATGAATTGACATAACAAAAGGCAGCCCCCAACGCGTGATCGGGGGCTGCCTTTTTGATCAATTCAAATGATCGATCGTCTGCTTATTCATCGTCCGCGATGAACAGTTCGTGGCCCTCGTTCTTGACGTTGTTAGCCTCACGGACGTACTGCTGCAGCGCGTCCTGGTCGCCGGTGAGCGCCGCGTTCTCGGCCTGAGCGAGCACGATGATCAGCTTGTTCATGACCACGCGGTACGTGTTCTTCAGGTCGTCGGTCGATGCGGTCTCGGGGATCGCGCCCTTGGCCTGCATCGCTGCCTGGATCATCGTGTGCAGCTTGTCGGCGGTGTCGGCGTTCATGTCGGCCTTGCCCGCCTGACGCCGGACCAAACGGTAGGTCTTGCCCAGCGTCTCCATTGACTCATGCAAGGCCTCATGGTCACCGCCATGCCCATCCGCGACCGCGGGCTGCTGGGTCGGGGCGAGGGTCAGCGCCGCAGCGGCGAGCAGGGCGACGGCGAGCACAATCAGGGACGAACGCTTCATCAATCATCTCCGGGTGGGTGGTTCGGGGTCGGTTTCAATCAGACGGCAGCGGGATCATAACGACGCGGCGCACCGCCGGCGCTTACAGGCCGCCGATTCATGCTTTGTACCTAACGAATCTCACGCCCGGCTTGTTCCACCAGCCAGCCCCATTGCAGTGCCGGGCCGGGGTCGATCTTGCCCTCGGTCAGGTGGTAGTGCCCGATCAGCCCGCTGTGGTCGGCCAACTCGGCGGGGGTCAGCACCCGATCGAGCACGCGCCCGGCGTCGTCCTGCGGGTAGTCGATCGCGAGCTTGGGGAAGATGCGCGACAGCGCCGCGGACAGCTTCGCCAGCGCGTCGTACTGCTGGGGCGTCAGGTCGTGCATCACCAGCTCGCGCCCGTGGATCGTCCCGCGGACCCTGCCCGGCCGGGCGGCATACCCGACAAAGCCCGGCGTGCGCAGCGCATCGAGCTCGCGCTTGGACAGCAGCAGGCGCGCCCCCAGCGGCGTCGGCTCGTACCACTTGGACAGCACCGCGTCCGCCGACGCGGGCGGGTACGCGCCGATGTTCGCCAGCTCGACGCCGACCGACCGGTCGTTCGCCGGGCCCGCGTGCCAGGCGCGTTCCTTGAGGTCAAGCGTCTGGTAGACCGTGCCGTCCACATCGATCATGAAGTGCACGCTCAGGCAGCGGTGGTCGTGCAGCACATCGAAGCACCGCCGGCTGGTGCCGCAGACGTCGTAGTGCAGGACGAACAGGTCGATGCGTTCGCGCAGCTCGTCGAGCGTCCACTGTCCGTGGCGGTGGCGCTCGAACTCCGCGTCGGTCATCGCGCGCTCGCCGCGGGTGTTGTAGCGGTTGGGCGAGTTGATGGTGTC
Source organism: Phycisphaeraceae bacterium (assembly GCA_028280965.1). Lineage (GTDB taxonomy): Bacteria > Planctomycetota > Phycisphaerae > Phycisphaerales > Phycisphaeraceae > JAHQVV01. Next base: position 18,429 of record JANQKT010000172.1, on the reverse strand, counting down.
CTTGCTCGCGTCCCAGCCGTGCTCGCCGCGCGGGGCGAAACGCTTCTCGACCCGGTACGCGTCGTAGCCGCCCGGGTCCATCCACAGGACAACGGGCGTGCCGGTGTGGAAGAACTTGCCCGCGACGACGATCTCATCGCCGACGCGCTCGGGCGCCGGGTCGCCGGGCCGGGTCGTGCAGGCTGCCGCCAGGCAGGCGATCGCGATCAGGGTCAGTGAACTCGACAGGCGTTTCATCGTGGACTCCTACACCATCGCCGGCCGGGGCAGCGCGATAACCCGGTCGCGCCCGACCGCGAAGACTCCGTCGTTCGTCGCGGCCCGGACCCGCCCGGTGCCCGTGAACCCCCCGAACGCCGGCAGGACCATCTGGTGGTCTGATTGGTGGAAACACGGCACGCGCCGCGCGCCGCCGGCGCCCAACGCAACGGTTATCCCCGGGTGCAAGTGCCCCGCAAGCACATAGCCACCTTGCGAATCTACGCCTGTTCCCACCGGGAAGTGCCTGTAAACAAACGGCCCGTCGGCATAGGGCTCGTCCACACTGACCAGCCCCAACGCGCTCGGCGGAGGCCCGGCATGAGCATCGTGGTTGCCACGCACGATCAACACCTCAAGCGACGCGAACCGCCGCCGCCAATCGTGCAGGCGCTCGATGCAGTCGTCCGCGCTATCGGGCCGGGCGTGCAGGAAGTCGCCGAGCACGACCAGGCGCTGCGCACCGTAGTCGGACAAGAGGCAGGACAAACGATCAAAGTCCGCCGCCGCCGCCCGCGCGGGCACGGGGATGCCTGCCCGGCGGAACGTGTCGCCCTTGCCGATGTGCGGGTCGGCGAGGATGACTGTCTTGCGCGCCGGCCAGACCAGCGCGCGGCGCGCATCGAGCACCACCGCTTCACCTGCGAGATCTAGATCGTACGCGCCTGCTGTGGGCATGAATTGGATTGTAGTCCATGCACAGGAGCCCACGCTCTGAGGGCGTGGGCTTCGGAGCAATCATTAAATGTGAACCGAAGGGATCAGGGTTCAACAAACAAGTGATTGCTCGCCGCCTTGGACCACTGCTGGTCTTCCTGGCGGAACAGCTTGCCCGGGTCGACGACCAGGCCGACATCCGGGTCGTCCAGCGGGCCCAGGTGGCGGATGCGGCAGCGGGCCAGCGACGGGCGGTCGTCCGCTCCGCCCCATTTCAGCCCGTCGGTCGTGAACTTCTCCCCGCTCTGCGGGTCCTTGAACAGGTTGCTGAGCCGGTCGTACTGGACCTCCGCGCCCGTCTCCGGGCCGATGAGCAGGATGGCGACGAGCATGCCGTGGTCGGACTTGAGCGCGATCTGGTGGCTCTTGGCGTAGTCCATGTACAGCCCGGGCTCGGCCCACCTGCTCGCCGGGCCGATCTCGAAGGGCCTGGTCTGCTTCGCGGAGACGGTGTGCTTGGCCCGGTCCGCGGGGTTGCCCAGGACATCCGACAGGTCGCCGCAGCCGGGGAGCAGGGCGGCGAAGAGAACGGCGATCGCGATACGAAGACATTGCACACCGGTGTTATCGGCATACTGCAACAGAACAATCAATCGAAGTCAGCCGTCGCCTGTAAGGCGACGCGGCTGTACCGGTTCGTACGTTGTAGACACGTCGCCTTGCAGGCGACGGCTAACGGGGCTGCGCAAGATAGGAAAACTAAACCGAGGCCCCGACCAGCCCCGCGTACACCGCCTCGCATTTCGCCGCGGCGCCGTCCCAGGTCAGGGCGCGCACCTCCAGGTCCGCCTGCTCGCGCATCGTCTTGCTCAGGGGCGGGTGCCGCAGCACCGCGATGATCTTGTTGGCGATGTCGTGGGTGTCCCAGAAGTCGACCTTGAGCGCGTGCTCGAGCACCTCGCTGACGCCGGACTGCCGTGAGATGATGACCGGCACGTGGTGCGCGATCGCCTCGAGCGGCGCGATGCCGAACGGCTCACTCACCGACGGCATGACGTAGACGTCCGCCATCTCGTAGACCTTCCGCACATCGTCGCCGCGGAGGAAGCCGGTGAACGTGATCTTGCTGCCGATGCCGGCCTTGGCGGCCTGCTCGATCGTGCGTTCGATCTGGTCGCCGCTGCCGGCGACGACGAACTTCACGTTGTCCAGCTTCTCGAGCACCTTCTTCGCCGCCGCGATGAAGTACTCGGGCCCCTTCTGCATCGTGACCCGGCCGAGGTAGAGGACGACCTTCTCGTCCTTCTTGATCCCCGCGGGCGGGGCGACGGGCTCGGTCCGCTCGACGCCGTTGGTGATCGTGCGCTCGACGCCGTTGTAGACGACGTCGCAGCGCTCCGGGTCCAGGCCGTAGCGGTTTTGCAGGATCTTCTTGGTGAACTCGCTGACCGCGATGACGCGCGAGGCGGCGTGGATGCCGTCGCGCTCGAACTGCACGATCCGGCCGTTCGCGCCCTCGCCCGCCCGGTCGTACTCGGTCGAGTGCACGTGCGCGACCCAGGGCCTGCCGGTTGCTTCCGAGAGCGCCTTGGCCGCGGGGAAGGTCAGCCAGTCGTGGGCGTGGATGATGTCGAAGCCCCCGTCGCGCGCGAGGTCCAGGCACAGGTCGGCGTAGCGGTGGGCCCCGTTGAACAGGTCCCCGCTATAGCCGATGTCGGGCATCGGCGGGCGGGCAGTCGATGATGCCGGGCCATCTGGGGATGAATCGCCGCGGCCCTGCCGCACCTCCGCGCCCGCTTGAACCGCCGGCTTGCTATGGATAAACCCGATCCCCTCGGGGTTCGTCTGCCCGCGCGGCGTGTAGTGCAGCCCGCCGCTCGGGTAAATGCTTGCCATGTGCGAGGGCACCGCCTTGAACACGACGTTGCGGAACGACTCTTCCCCGGAAGTGTCTGCAGTCGTACCCCGCGGCGTCGGCTTGATATCGGGCTTGAACGTGCTCGCCACGGCGGCGGGCGCGCGGTCGCCCTGTGCCGCTGAGTGCGCCTGCGGGGTCAGGAACTTGACGTGGTCGGTGTAGTCGGCGCCGACGGACTTGGGCAGGACGAAGGTGACCTCGGTGCCGCGCGCGGACATCGCCCGGGTCAGCCCGTAGCAGGCCGTGCCCAACCCGCCGGTGATAAAAGGCGGGAACTCCCAACCGAGCATCAGTACACGCATGGCCGTGCCATCCCTCTGATCGTTGGTCCGGTGCAGGGTACCGGAGCAAGACAATCGCCGCCGACGGTGCCCATCACACGCCGGTCTTCGTCTCGAACATCACAACAGGCCGATCCCGAGACGCGCCGGTACAGATCGCCGTTTGCACGGCCCGGAAACGTCTCGGACGCGTTAAAATAGCAAGACAGATGTCCTTTGCAAGCCCAAAAACCCGGTTTTCGCCAAATTTTTACGCAAAATCCAATCAGCCATGCCTAAATAACACGCTAATCGGCCTGGATTTGCTTCGATATCGTGCATCAGACCGTCTAGACAAGGAACCCCGCCATGCCCCGATACGTCAAGCTCGACGCCACCGGCCCGATCGAGATCCCGCCGCAAGACAAGTCCGTCTGGGTCTGCGCCTGCGGCCTGTCCCAGGACCTGCCGTTCTGCGACGGCTCGCACAAGAAGTGCGAGCGGTTCGAGCCCGAGCCCGGCAAGGTCTATGTCTATGACGATGGCCGCAAGCGCGTGGTGGAAGAGAAAGACGCGTAAGGCCGATGCCGACACCACCGATCCAACCGGGCCGCAAGCCGCTGGGCATGTCCGCGGTGCTGCTGCCATTCCATCCCGACGGCTCGATCGATTGGCAAGGCTTCGAGGCCCACGTCGCGCGCACCGCCGAAGCGGGCCTGGTCCCGGCGGTCAACATGGACACCGGCTACGCGCCGCTGCTCGACGACGCGACGCGGATCGAAGCGCTGCAGCGAACGCGCGATGCAATCGGTGGAGGACGCTACGTAGCAGGGGCGGGTGTCTTCGATAAACCGGGAGATTCCTTTGCCCCTGATGCCTATCGCAAGCGCATCGAAGAGATTCATCACCAATATGGCGAGCCGGTCATCTTCCAATCCTTTGGCCTGACCGCGCTGCCCGATGAGCAGATCGCGGCGGCGTATGAAGACCTCGCCAAAGACTGCGCTTCGTTCATCGCCTTCGAGCTCGGCGAGATGTTCGCGCCCTTCGGCAAGATCTACCCGCTCGATGTCTACAAACAGCTGATACAGTTGCCCAACTGCATCGGCGCGAAGCACTCATCGCTGTCGCGGCAGCTCGAATGGGACCGGCTGGCCCTGCGCGACCGCGTCCGGCCGGGCTTCCATGTCTTCACCGGCAACGACCTGGCGATCGACATGATCCTGTACGGCAGCGACTACCTGCTCGGGCTGTCTACCTTCGCGCCCGACCTGTTCGCCCGGCGTGATGCGCTGTGGGCCGCCGGCGACAGCGCGTTCCACGAGGTCAACGACCTGCTGCAGTACCTCGGCTTCTTCGCGTTCCGCGGGCCGGTGCCCGCGTACAAGCACGACGCCGCGATGTTCATGAAGCTGCGCGGCTGGATCGGCTGCGACGACACGCACCCCGACAGCCCGTCGCGCCCCGACGCCGACCGCGCGGTCCTGGCGGAGATCGTGCCCCGGGTTGAGGCGATGTTAAGCTGATCTGGAACGGGGGGCGAGGCTCCTGCCGAGCCGCGGGCAATCTGTGACTTGCGGCTCGGCAGGAGCCTCGCCCTCCCAACACCCAGGCCGAATCCCCATGCCCGCCATCCCCAGCATCACCAAGTACAAGACCGCCGACGACCTGCGTCGTGCATGCGAAGCGCTTGGCCAGGCGATCCCGATCGATGACGCGCCACTCGGCGCCGACGCCTCGCCGATGCAACAGCCGCTCGAGATCGGCGGGTTCACCGTCGGCAACCGCTGGGCCATCCACCCGATGGAGGGCTGGGACGGGACGACCGACGGTGAGCCAACAGACAACACGCTCCGCCGCTGGCAACACTTCGGCGAGTCGGGCGCCAAGCTGATCTGGGGCGGCGAGGCCGTCGCGGTGCGCCATGATGGCAGGGCCAACCCCAACCAGCTGTACTTCAATGACAACCACGAAGCCGGCCTAACGCAACTCCGCCAAACGCTCGTTGACGCGCACACCGCACGCTTCGGCGGCAGCGCGAGCGGCGACCTGCTCATCGGCCTGCAGCTCACGCACTCCGGGCGGTTCTCGCGCCCCAACGACCAGGCCACCATCGAGCCACGCGTCGCTTACCGGCACCCGATCCTGGATGCGCGTGTCGGCGTCACGGATGACTCGGCCGTGCTTACCGATCACGAGCTCTATCAACTCGTCGATGACTACATCGCCGCCGCGCAGACAGCCGAACGCTGCGGCTACCGATTCGTCGATATCAAGCACTGCCATGGGTACCTCGGGCACGAGCTGCTGTCCGCGTTCGACCGGCCGGGCGACTTCGGCGGATCGTTCGAAAACCGCACGCGCTTCCTCCGCCTGATCTGCGAAGGCGTCCGCCGGCAATGCCCGGGCCTGATCCTCGGTGTGCGCCTCAGCGCGTTCGACCACCTGCCGCACAAGCCCGACCACACCCAGTCCAAGCCCGGCCGGCTCGGCCCGGGCATCCCCGATGGCTTTAGAGGCGGCGGCTACCCCGGCTTCGGTCTCGACCGTGACGAGCCCGGCACGATCGATCTCGAGGAGCCGGTCCGTCTGCTTGAATTGATGCGCGATGAACTGGGCGTCGCCATCGTTAACCTCACCGCCGGCTCGCCGTACTACAACCCGCACCTGCAGCGTCCCGCGTACTTCCCGCCCAGCGACGGGTACCAGCCGCCGGAGGACCCGCTGCGGGGCTGCCTGCGCCAGATCGATGTCGTCCGCCAACTGCACGAGCGCGTGCCCGGTCTGCCGGCGGTCGGCTCGGCGTACACCTACTTCCAGCAGTTCGTGCCGCACGTCGCGCAGGCGCTCGTCCGCGATGGCTGGGTCGATAGTGTCGGGCTTGGGCGGATGGCCCTGTCGTACTGGGACCTGCCCGCCGACGTCGCCGAGGGTAAGCCGATCAACGCCAGGCGCATCTGCCGGACGTTCAGCGACTGCACAACCGCGCCGCGCAACGGCATCGTCTCGGGCTGCTACCCGCTGGACGATTACTACAAGCTCGCGCCCGAGCACGACGAACTCAAGCAGGCGAAGAGGGACATGATCGCCCGGCTGAAGGTGCTGTGATCACTCGCCGATCGGCCGAACCTTCACGGTCTTGAATTCCATCTTCATATGCACCTTCGCGTGCAGCTGCAGGCCGATCCTGCCTTCATCGGGATACTTATCCGCGGTGTAGTCGTTGATCTCCACGCCGTTGAGGTAGGTCGTGATCTGTTTGCCCTTGGTGACCATACGCAGCGTGTTCCACTCGCCGAGCCTGTGGGCCTTCTTGATCTTTTCGTCCGGCTGGATCGGGTAGCCGCCCTTGCCATCGACCGGGCAGTACAGCGCACCGGTCAGGTCCTTCTTCAATGACCGCGAGATACCGATCTGCACCTGATGGGACTTGCCGCGCAGGAACACGCCCGAGTCGTAGTCCTTGCTCGGCGTGCGGTACTCGACGATCAATTCGTAGTCGCCGTAGGACTTGTCGGTCCAGAGGACCGAGCCCTTCTTCTGCGGGTTCTCGCCGATGATGACGCCGTCGATGAGTTTCCAGTGGTCGGGCTTGCTCTTGTTGTCGTTGGTCCAGCCGGTGAGTTCGTCGCCACCCTCGGGGATCAGCGAGACCCAGCCGTCATTGTCGGCGTCGGCTGTAACCGCTCGGGCCTGATCGGCAGGCGCAGACACGGCAACAAAAAGCAGCGCGCATAACACACGGACAACCTTCCATTTGGAATTCATTCTGCCACCGGCTTTCTTCATCGTGACCATGTATTTCAGAAACCTCCTTGGTGATCCTGGCCCAGCCTATACGATAGGTGCCCCCATTGTCGACACTTTGTCTCACGATTCAAGATGGAGCCCTTCATGTCTGATTCACTGTCCCTGACCCCCGGCGCGACGCGCGAACAGACCTACCGGGAATTGCTGCCGCAGCTGCGCATCATGATCGAGGCCGAGCGCGACACCATCTCGACCTACGCGAACCTGTCCGCGGCGCTGCGGGAAGCGTTCGGTTTTCATTGGGTCGGGTTCTACCTGGTCAAGGGCGACGAGCTGGTGCTCGGGCCGTTCCAGGGGCCGATCGCGTGCACGCGCATCGGTCGGGGCAAGGGCGTTTGCGGCCGGGCGTGGACAACGGCGCAAACGGTCATCGTCCCGGACGTCGAACAATTCCCTGGCCACATCGCGTGCAGCAGCGCGACGCGCAGCGAAATCGTCGTGCCCGTTTTCGACGACACCGGCGGGGTCCGGGCCGTGCTTGATATCGACTCGGACCGGGTAGACGACTTCTCGGACACCGACCGCGCGGCGCTCGAGCAGGTCGTCTCGTGGCTGGCCCCATAACACGAAACGGAGCTCGTCCAACCCAATCCGCACAACCGCTTAAGTCCGCCACCGGCTGTGTCGATGCTCCCCCTAGCGTTCATACCGACGCCCAGGGAGAGTTCCGATGTCTGAAAGCGTGCAGCCCGCGGCCGCCTCGGCCGAGACCGAATCGATCGTGCAGTCGGCGATCCAGGAGATCAGCCACATCGCCACCCTCCCCGAGGTGACGATGAAGATCATCAAGCTGGTCGAGGACCCCGAGTCCACCGCGCAGGACCTCAACAACGTCATCAGCAACGACCCGGCGCTGGGCGCCCGCATCCTCAAGGTCGTCAACTCGGCGTTCTACGGACTGCCCGGTCAGATCGGCTCGATCAACCGCGCGATCGTCTTGCTCGGCCTCAATGCCGTCAAAAACATCGCCATCGCCGCGTCGCTCGCCAAGCTGTTCCGCGGCGGCAAGATCGCCGCTAACTTCGACGCCCGCGACCTCTGGTCCAACGCCATCGCCTCGGCGTGCGCAACACGCCTGCTCGCCAAGAAGGTCGAGCTCGGCCTGCCGGACGAGGCCTTCCTCTCCGGCCTGATCCACGACATCGGCCTGATGGTCGAGATCCAGGCCCGGCGGTCGCAGTTCGTCGAGGTCCTCCAGAAACTCGAAGAAAACCCCGAGCTGTCGCTGCTCGACGCCGAGACCCAGGTCCTGGGCGCCAACCACGAGCAGTTCGGCCAGGGCCTGTGCAAGCTCTGGAAGTTCCCGCAGAACTTCCAGTACGTCACGGGCTTCCACCACCGCCCGCAGGAGCTCGCCGAGGGCCAGCGGACGCTGACCGGCCTGGTCCACGTCGCGGACGTGATCACCAAGAAGCTGGAGATCGGCTTCACCGCCGGCACGACGCAAAACGAGGTCGACCCGGCGCTCCTGAAAGAGCTGGGCCTGACCGAAGACAGCCTCAACGAGATCGCCGAGCAGCTGCCCGAAGCGATCGAAGAGGCCAAGGCGATCTTCCAGATGCCGGGCTGATTGCCGCCCGCATACAACTCGTTTCGAGGGAGCCGGCCCCCACTCGGGGGTCGGTTTTTTTCTTGCGTGTATACCGCCTCTGGAAGCAGCCGCCGGGCCACGCCCGGGGGGCGGTGCGGTGTATGTATGTTGGTGGTCTTGATGGCACAACATTGAAAAGCCTGCAAGCGCCCGTCCCCGAGCGTTGCTGGCGGCTACCAACCACTGCGCAACATAGAGCAAATAGGCAAGAGACGGTGCACTGCTTACCTCGCAACCGGAGGGATTTATGAACGCCTAGCGCGTTTCTAGTCATTCACTCATTTCCGTGCCCGATAGCTTTCCTATTGTTCCCGTCCATTTGTGCGAGCCCGGTCGCGTGGCCCGGCTGGCGTGTCCCCGCGGGGTGATCAATGAAGCTCGAATACAAAACCGTGTGGATCAGCGACACGCACCTGGGCTCTAAGGGCGCACGGTCCAAGGAACTCGCTCGCTTCCTCAAGCAGGTCCGCTGCGAGAAGCTCTACCTCGTCGGCGACATCATCGACTGCTGGCGGCTCAGATCGCGCTGGTACTGGCCGGCGCAGCACAATGACGTCGTCCGCAGAATCCTCAAGCACGCCTCACGCGGGACCGAGGTCGTCTACATCCCCGGCAACCACGACGACGCGGCACGTCAGTTCGTCAACATGGCCTTCGGCGGCGTGGACATCCAGCCCCACACCACGCACGAAACCGCAGACGGCAAGAAGCTCTTCGTCACGCACGGCGACCAGTACGACCTGGTCGTCCAACACTCCAAGCTGTTGGCCGTCACGGGAAGCGTCGCGTATGAGACGCTCCTCAAGATCAACCGGTACTACAACATCGTCCGCCGATGGATGGGCCTGCCCTACGCGTCGCTGAGCCAGGCGATCAAGCTGAAAGTCAAGCGCGCGTGCACCTTCATCAGCAATTTTGAGGAGATCCTTGCCGGCGAGGCGCACAAGCGCGGGATGGACGGCGTCGTCTGCGGGCACATCCACAAGGCCGAGCAGCGCACGATGGAGCACGGCGTGCAGTACCTCAACTGCGGCGACTGGGTCGAGAGCTGCACCGCGCTGGTCGAGCACCTAGACGGCCGGCTGGAGATCATTGATGGCATCAAGGCCGTTGACGAATTGAAAGCCGCGCGCAGGGCCGCCCGCGCGGTCACGGCGGACGCGTTCGAGGACGAAGGCGCATTTGATAACGACAGGCTGGACATCGACGACACGCCCGAACTGGTCCCCGCCGACCGGGCGCTGTTTGGCGCGTTCCGCCCGATCTTCCTGCCGAAGGACGGCAAACACGCGGGCGATCGGCAGAGCACCGAACGCCTGCTTCAAGAACAGTCCCACCCCAAAGCGGGGGTCGAGCGATGAAGTTTGTTCTAGTCACCGACGCGTGGGAGCCGCAGGTCAACGGCGTGGTCCGTACCTGGCAGCACGTCACGCGCGAGATGGGCAAGCTCGGCCACGAGACACACGTGCTCAACCCGGCCATGTTCAAGACCATCGGCGCGCCGCGCTACCCCGAGATCCGCCTGGCCATCCTGCCCGGCCGGGCGCTGCGGGAGCAGCTTGACGAACTGAACCCCGACGCCATCCACATCGCGACCGAGGGTCCGCTGGGCATGGCGGCGCGCCGGTGGTGCGTCAAACACAAACGCGCGTTCACGACTTCCTACCACACCCAATTCCCGCACTACCTGCGGCAGTACTTCGGCGTGCCCAAGCCGCTGAGCTACCGCTTCATCCGCTGGTTCCACGGCCGGGCGGACCACACGCTCGTCCCCACCAAACAAGTGGGCGAAGAACTCAGACGCGAGGGCCTGAACAACACCGTCGTCTGGTCGCGCGGCGTTGATACCGAACTCTTTAAGCCCGGCTACGACGCGCCCGAAGCATTGGCCAATCTCAACAAACCGATCTTCATCTACGCCGGGCGGATCGCGATCGAGAAGAACATCGAGGCGTTTTTGGGGCTCGATCTGCCGGGCATAAAGGTCGTCATCGGCGACGGCCCGCCCCGCGAAGCCCTGGAGAAGAAGTACCGGGACGCGCTCTTCGTCGGCTACAAGTTCGGTGAAGACCTCGCCGCGCACTATGCCGCCGGGGACGTATTTGTGTTCCCCTCAAAGACCGACACGTTCGGCGTCGTGATGCTCGAAGCGAACGCCTGCGGCCTGCCCGTCGCCGCCTACCCGGTGACCGGCCCGATCGACGTCGTCCAGCAGGGCCGGACCGGCTATGTCTACAAGGACCTGCGGCAAGCGGCGCTGGACGCGCTCAAGCTGGACAAGGAGCCGTGCATCGCGTTCGCTGGGCGCAACAGCTGGGCCAGATGCGCACAGACAGTGATCGACCACCTCGCGGTGCGGGGAGGCGTGGCTACGTCGGAGCCAAAATCTATTCCTGACGCCGAGCCACCAACAAACGCGGTGGCGTAAGCCTTTCCCAAAACCTACATGTTTATTGGGTCGATAGGCTAAACTCAGCTGTAGCTACTATTGCGCAATATGCTATTGCGATCAGCCAACACATTCATTAAACTGATATTTTGTACAAAGCTATCATTCTTTTTCTCGGAGGTGAAGATGCAAAATCGGTATAAGCAAGACTGGTATAGGCGCATATGCCTGATGTTGTTGGCCGTAACCGCGACACAATCAATCGCGTTTAATACCCGCGCAAGCGGATTATCTATCGTTATATCTGAATCTGATTTGGACCTTGCTTTCCCCGCACTGAGTGGCCTGAAACCCCTGTCAATGCTGGCGGATGGTGATGAGTTCGCCTTCCTCGCATTTGATCAATCAGGCTTCAATGATGCAGTAATACGCGGATCAATCGATAACCCCCCGGGACAGGTTGTTGTACAAGATGCGGTAACATTGTCTCCCGATACTGGCGATGCCTTCACCGCCATACTCAGCCAACAGTTCCACCAAGGACGGCTCAGTTTTTTTGGACTGAGTAGATCAACACCCGACAGCCCCCCAGACTTCGGCATATTTTACCAAGACACACCTGGGGGCCCTATCTTAAGCGTGACACAGAACTACGCCGGCAATAGGCCGAATGCCGAGTATGCCGCAAGCTTTGATTATTATGCCTGGAGCCGATTCACAACAGGGCCCGAACTGTATCAGCTCCAAACTGGAGGTGTCCCAGCCCTGCTGATCGATCAAAGTACTCCGGTGCCGGGATCGCCCGGAGAATTTTTTGAAGGAAATATCAATGTTGGAATTGGTGGTCAAAGTGGCGCGACAACTGCATTTATTGGCGGTTACACCGGGGTCGAGGGGATCTATCATGCTTTGAAAAATCAATCGCCTAGGCTTATTGCGAATACCAATATGATTGCGCCGAATGAAACAACCGGGAGGTTCGATGCATTGCAATCACCAGTCATTGATGGGCAAACCACCGTGTTTGTCGCGAAAGTTTTTGGCGAGTCGGATGAGTCATTGTTCGCAGAAATAGATGGTGAGTTAATTGAAGTAGCCGATGTATCAATCATGAATACATTTGGTTTCGGCAATTCTTTAGATATTGGCGCACCGATTTTTCTGAACCCCGCAATTGCTGTGAGCAATAAAACAATTGTTTTTCGAGCTTCAGGGATTGGAATTGTAGGCCTGTATCAATACCATCCCGCAACAGGTGTCTCTGAGATCGTTAGAAATGGCGATATCGTGGATGGTCTCACACTGACGGATTTTGACATCACGCCGGACAGCATTGCCGATGGCCGACTGATTTTCAATGCGACATACGGTGACCCTTTAGCGCCGGACATCGGTATCTTCAGCGCGACCCTCGTCGCATCACTCCCCGCCGATCTCGATGGGGATGGCGATGTTGATGATGCCGACTTCGGCCTCGCCTTCGCCGCGTTCACCGGGCCGGGTAATGGGCCTTCTTCTAATCCACTGGCGGACCTAGACAATGATGGGGATGTCGATGATGCGGATTTCGGGCTCGCGTTCGCGGCGTTCACCGGGCCGGGGCAAGCGGCGAACGTGCCAGAGCCGGGGGCACTCGTTGTAATGGGTGTTGTTGGCGCCGCGGGGCTTCGGCGGAGGCGGTAGGCCGGTAACAGGCGCGACATACGCGGGGGGCGCGCGATCGCAGGCGATTCGACTTGCCACGGTTACGCCACACGATCCACACACGCCAACGCGTCCCCCGGGCGTGGCCCGGCGGCTAACCTCATTCTTCATCCGCATTGTCCACCGCGCGCTCCTTATGCAGCGGCCAGACGACCCAGTCGCCATCAACAGGCGCTTCGCCTTCTGCAACGACCCATTCGCGGACAGCGTAGAGGCGGACGTCGTCTTCGTCGTATGCGATCGTGCCATTGTCGTCATCGTGGTCGGCGCCGAAGCTGTAGAGCACGGGCCCGCCGTCGGTGACACGGTAGTTCACCGGGCCGCCGGTGATGCGGTCGATGGGCACCTCAGGCAGGTAACGCGGGACAAGCGCACCGAGCGTGTCGGGGTAGCCGCCTTGTTCTCGGCGGTAGAGCTCGAGCGCGATCGCGGTGAGCGCGCCGTCCGCGTAGGCGGTGTAGCGCTCGACGGCCTTGCGCACCGCGCCGAGCGCGGGCATCGCCACGGCGATCGGGAAGTAGCGCGTCTTTTGAAGCAGCGAGCCACCGATCAACGCTTCGACCTCGGCGTCAGCCCGGGACTCGGGCTGCCGCCACATCGGCTCGGCGAGATCGGCCTGATAGAGCGCGTAAAAATGATCGACCTTGGCGAGTATGTCCTTGCGGTCGGCGACTATCATCGCGGCGGCGGGGGAGATCGCCGTGCCGATGAGGCTGGTGCCGAAGACCGGGTCATCGCCGGCGCCGACAAACACAGGTTCACCGGCGGCGCTCAGTTCGGCGGCGTAGCGGTGCCACAGGCGGGTATCGAGGTGGCCGTTGCCGGCCCCGTCGTCGGTGAAGGTGTGCTGGATGAGGTCGAGCATGAAGGCACGCTCGCCGGCGAAGTCGGGCGTGTAGATGCGCACCGCGGCGATACGGTGTGCGAGGTCGGTGAGCTGCGCGGACGACAGTGCATCGGGCTGCCTGACTAAAACCTCGCTGAGCGTCTCGAACGCGAGCTGGCGGATGGAAAGTGTGACAAGCTGGTTGATGATTGTGTTCTGTTCGTCGGCGTGGTCGGCGAGCCCGAGCAGCGCGACGAGGTTGGCATAAACGGTTTCCGCATCACCGGCCTCCAGCGCGCGCAGGGTATCGGTATCGAGCATAAACGCGGCCAAACGTATCGGCGTGACGTGCGGCAGCTGAACCATCCAGATCATTGGCGGATCGTCGACGAATTCTGCTTTGAGGGGCGCCACGACCTGACGCTCGTAATCCGCCAACGACATGTCGGGCTCGAACAACGGCAGGTCTTCCGGGCGGTGGTAGTAGCCGGCAACATAGCCCAGCCCGGGCATGCCCGCCGCGCGGCGCAACTCCGCCAGGCCGCTTTGATGTGAGGACAAAAAGCGGTCCACCCGGTCCCAGTGTGGATCGCCCGGCTTGATTAGACCGATCAACTCGCCCACGCTGGTGTAAGCATAGTCCGAGCCTTCGGCTTCGAACTCCTCGGTATAGGCCGGGTCGTCCCTGATCGAAAGCATCGCAGCACGGAACACCGGCCAGGCGCGCTGGTCCTCGGGCACCGCCGCCGCCTCTTCGTTGATCACTGCGGCGTAGTCCACCGCGATGTTGCGCGAGCCGGTGGCGTAGTAGACACCCATCAATGTGTACAAGCCCAGCAGCACGACGACCGACCAGAACGACCACCGCCAGGCGTGCCAGACGTAGCTCCGCTTGCGCTTGGTCGCCCGGCGGATGAGTTTGGCTGTCTGGTGCCAGTCGCCGAACCGCTCGATGGCTTCGTCGATGCCCCGGCCGGCGGCGAGCGCATCTTCGAAGTGCGCGACCATCTCGCGGGCGACATCCGCCTTCTCCAGCCGCCAAAGGCGCGTTCGGCGGACGAGCTTGTGCAGCAGCGGCTTGACCGCTTCGGGCAGCGCCGCTTTCGTGATGGTGCCCCGCCAGTCCAGGCGCTCAGACATCCGCCCGCGGACCAGATCGCGCATCGGCGTGTGCCAGGCCCGGTGCAGGAAGGTCGGTTCGCGTGTCTCACTCATGCCCCACCCCCCGCGGCCGGAAGGGAAGCAGCCGCGCCGCTAGAGGCGATCCCCAGCTTCCCGAGCGCTTCGGAGAGCGTCGCCCACTGCGACTTGTCCCTGGCCAGCCGCTTCTCGCCCTTGCCGGTCAGCCGGTAGTACTTGCGTGGCCGGCCGGTGTCCGCCTGGTCCACGCGCGACTTGATCAGGCCCTTGGCCTCGAGGTTGTAGAGCATCGGGTAGAGCGTCGACTGGCCCAGGTCCAGCACGCCGTCGGTGCGCTGGGCCAGGGCCTTGACGAGTTCATAGCCGTACATCTCGCCGTTCTGGAGCAGGGAAAGGACGGCCAGGGGCGCCGCGCCACGCATGAGTTCGCGCTCGATCTTCATGATTGTCTCCACATACTATTTATAGCATAGTATTGTACAAGGCCGTGGTCAAGCACGATGATTCAAAATATCCCGCGGGCCCCCGCGACCCCCCGGCAGCCGATCGGCGTACCAGTTGCGGCACGGCCCGGTGATCTTTGGCTTCACTTTAAGGATGCATCCATGACGATCTTTCCACGCCTCTCGGCGGCACGGGCCGCCGGTGCCGCCTTGGGGCTCGCGCTGGGCGTGACCGCCCCGGCCACCGCCGAGACGCACCTATTGGTCATGGGCGGGGGGAGCAAGCCGTCGTCCAACCAGGTCTCGCTCGAAAAGAACGTCAACTACTTCTACCGCGTCATCGAGCGCATCGGGCTGGGCAACGCGCAGCGGGACATCCTCTTCGCGTGCGGCGACGACCCGACCAAGGACGATGTGCAGTACATCGCCACCGCGTCGGACGACCCGGACACGATGCGTCTGATTGAGGTGCTCATCGGCCCGGGCAAGGGCCAGTCGATGCAGTACCGCCCGCACGACATCGGCGGGGGCGAGGCCATGTCCTCGCGCGACAACATCGTCGCCTGGTTCGACCGCCACCGCGAAGGCGAGCTTGACCAGCTCAACCAAGACGACCAACTGCTGGTCTACTTCACCGGGCACGGCGGGCGCGGGCCCAAGGACGACAAGCAGAACACCTCGCTGTACCTCTGGCCGAACCACAACATCCGGATGAACGCGTTCACGCAGGAGCTGGACAAGCTCGACCCCGACACGCCGGTCGTGATGGTGATGGTGCAGTGTTTCTCCGGCGGGTTCGCGAACGTGATCTTCAACGAGGGCGACCCGGCCAGGGGTTTATCTGAGCACAACCGCTGCGGCTTCTTCGCCGCGGTGCACAGCCGGACCGCTGCGGGCTGCACGCCCAACGTCAACGAGGCGGACTACAAGGAGTACAGCTCGTACTTCTGGGCGGCGCTCTGCGGCGAAGACCGGCTGGGCGTCGGGGTCGATCGGCCGGACTACAACAGCGACGGCCAGACCGACTACCTCGAGGCCCACGCCTACGCCATGATCCACTCCGACTCGACGGACCTGTCGATGACGACCAGCGACCGGCTGGTGCGCGCGATCGAGGTGCCCGATGCCAAGCCGGGCGAGAGCCGGCTGAGCCAGGACAGCGCGTATCCGGATCTATACGATGTCGCCGACCCCGCGCGGCGGGCGATCCTCGACGGGCTCAGCGAGCGGCTGGGCCTCACCGGCGACAACCGCTCCCGCCAGGCACGCGAAGCTCTGAACAACGCGCGCCGGCAGCGCATCGCGCTGAGCCGCAAGCAGCGCACGATCGCCAAGGAACTCGCCGCGCCGCGGACCGAACTGACCGAGAAGCTCACGGAACGCTGGCCCGAGCTGTCAGACCGCAAGGACCCCGCCGCGCTGGCCTGCGTCGTCGAGCACGCCGGGCCGATCCGCCAGGCGATCGCGGGCGAGGACGCGTTCGCGACGATGATCCAGCAACTCGATGAGCTTGCATCGATCAGGGTCGAGCGGGAAGCGCTGACGGCGACCATCGCCCACGCCGAGCGCTTCCTCTATACCTGCGAAACACTGGCGAAGACCGACACGCTGCTGCGCTTCGGCAAGCCCGAGTACTACAAGGCGTACTATGACTTGCTCGCGCGGGAGATGGCGACGCCGATGGAAGAATAGCGAACGCAAGGGGACAGTCCCTCTAACAAGAGGGACTGTCCCCGTATCTTGTCTAAAACGAAAAACACACCGGCTTGGGCCGGTGTGTTTTTGTAAGAGGCCCCCGAATCGTGTTAGCAGCGTAAATCATTCGTCCCCGCGCCGGCGGGCGATTAGCGCACTGCCGAGCGCCAGCAGCGCCATGCTGCCCGGCTCAGGCACGACTGACAGCGCATCAACATTGGACTCGGTCTGGAACGGGAAGCCGGGAGCGCCCGGCAGCAGGCCCAGGTCCGTGTCGAACACGTAGACGCCGAACGCGCCGGTGAAATCGGTGTAGAAGATGTCGGCGGGCGACAGGCCGAACGCGCCGAGCGTCGCCGAACCGGGTGCGAGGCTGAACAGGGCGTAGTCCGCGCCGGGCTCGACGCTGGAGCCCTCGGCGTCGCCGCCGTCGAACATAAGCAGGGCGTCGATGGAATCGCGGCCGGGGCCCACGGAGTCCAGGCCCAGCGACCCGGCGGGGGCGTAGGGGATGCCGCCGACGGGCGAGCCTGCGGGGGTGAAGAACAGGTCAGCGGGAGAAGCGCCCATCGCCGCGGCGGCGTCGGGGTTGACCGCGTAGTACGAGCCGGTGCCGTAGACCCCGCCGAAAGGTGTGGCGATGACCGGGCGGGCGTCGTATGCATCGACGTTGTCATGCGAGCCGGTGGTGACCGGTCCGCCGGGTGCGCCGGGCGGGATGATGCCCGCGGCGGTCATCAACCCGAACGCGGACTCATCGATCGTCAGCACGTTCGATCCGCCCCCGCCGGCGCTCGCAAGCGGACCAACAAACGGGCCGGGTCCGAGCGTGCCGGCGAAAAAGCCGGGGTGGATGAACGAGGCGGTCGTCGTGTAGATGTCGCCGGGCTGCTGCCCGACCGTGGCCTCGGCGAGCGAAGCGCTGCCCGGCGCGCCGCCGGTGATCCGGTCCACGCTGAAATTCAGCTTGAGCGTCGGGTTGTCGGGGTTCGCCGTGGTGAGGTAGTTCGTCGAGAACGCGTCGATGTATAGCGGCCCGGGCGTGTGCTCGACCCCGCCGATCATCGGGCTGATCATGCTCCCGTCCCCGCCGATCGTGAACGGCAACAACGGCGAGGGTGCCAGCCCCGGCCCGCCGGTCAGGCCGAACTCGTCCTCGGCCCCCAGCCCGAAACCGCCGGCCGAGACGAACGGGTTGTCATCGATCGAGAACGACTGCGCCTGCGCGGTGACGCCAGCCAGGACCAGGCATCCGGCCGATAAGAGCGGGAGTGCGGTGGTGCGTTTCATCGTCCGTCCTTTGCGTGTCGGGGCGTGTGCGGAGCCGCTGAGGCGACGGCCAGTGAAAATATGTCGAGCACGGTTTTCCCTTTCCATCCAGGAGGTCTTCGTTCGGGGCCTCGCGGCCCCGTATCCACACGCGACTACCCCGGCCGCAACACGCCCTTTCAGCGCATCGCCCGGCCGAGCACAAACCCACACCAAGTAGGGACAAAACAACACGCCCCGCGGCCTGCAGGGCGTGTTGAACTTGGTTAGAGATGGCGAATGAAACGTGGCAGTCCTAATCGGCTTCGACCGCGGCGTGCGACTCAAAGCCCGCGGCCAACGCGGCCTGCTCCGCCTCCGCCAGCCGATGGCGCAATGTTTGTGCCTCCTCCGCAGACTGGGCCGCGGCCCGGTCGCTCCCCTGGGCGCGGGCCAGCGAACGCGCACTGTCCAGCCCGAAGCTGAGCGA